>NZ_LT607412.1:3615488-3916779 GCF_900091455.1 Micromonospora coriariae
GCCGACGTGCGCCAGCCGGGGGTACTCGTGGCCGCCGAAGTTCCGCTGCGAGATCTTGCCGTCCTTGGTGCGGTCGAAGAGCGCACCGTACGTCTCCAGCTCCCAGATCCGCTGCGGCGACTCCTTCGCGTGCAGCTCAGCCATCCGGAAGTTGTTCAGGAACTTGCCGCCGCGCATGGTGTCGCGGAAGTGCACCTGCCAGCTGTCCCGGCTGTTCACGTTCCCCATCGCGGCCGCCGCGCCGCCCTCGGCCATCACCGTGTGCGCCTTGCCGAAGAGCGACTTGGAGATGATCGCGGTCTTCTTGCCGGCGAGCCGGGCCTCGATCGCCGCACGCAGACCGGCGCCGCCGGCCCCGATGACGACGACGTCGTAGTGGTGTCGTTCGATACGAGTGGTAGTGGTCATGTCAGGGGCCCTTTAGTTGATGAACCGCAGGTCGGAGAACCAACCGGCCGCGAGCGCCATGATGTAGAAGTCGGCCAGCGCCAGGGTGCCGAGGGTGATCCAGGCGAGCTGCATGTGCCGGACGTTCAAGGCCGAGATGAACGTCCAGGCCTTGTACCGCACCGGATGCTTGGAGAAGTGCTTGAGCCGGCCGCCGATGATGTGCCGGCAGGAGTGGCAGGAGATGGTGTACGCCCACAGCATCACCACATTGACCAGCAGGATGATGTTGCCCAGCCCGAAGCCGAAGCCCTCCGGCGAGTGGAAGGCGAGGATCGCGTCCCAGGTGTTGATCAGCGAGATGATCACGGCGGCGTAGAAGAAGTAGCGGTGCAGGTTCTGACCGAGCAGCGGGAAGCGGGTCTCCCCGCCGTACTCCTTGTGCCCGTCCGGCACGGCGCAGGCCGGCGGCGACAGCCAGAACGACCGGTAGTACGCCTTGCGGTAGTAGTAGCAGGTGAGCCGGAACAACAGCAGGAACGGCAGCGTCAGCGCGGCGTCCGGGATGATCCACCACCCCGGCAGGAACCGGCCGAAGTGCGAGGCTCCCTCCACGCACCGCTCTGTCACGCACGGCGAGTAGAACGGGGTCAGGTAGTGGAAGTCGTCCACCCAGTACCACTTGTGCATGAAGACCCGGACCGTCGCGTACGCGACCCAGGCGCTCAGCCCGATCACGGTGATCAGCGGGGCGAACCACCACCGGTCGGTACGCAACGTCTTCGCCGCGATCGCGGCGCGCGCCCGCGCTCCCCGCGGCCTCGTTGCCGTTGATGTCATTCGAGTCGTCTCCTCGACGGGCCCGTACGGGCGGGCTGATCTTCTCCGGTCGGCACGCGGACCGGCGAACCCGCACCCGCTGCCACGTCATGCGCACACCAACAACCACGCCGGATCGACCGGCGCAGCTAAGTGACACACGTTACGCCGATCTCTGCGAGCCGTCCGCGCAAGGGACCGTCCCGTGTGTCCGACCTGCGGAAAAGCCCTGGTACGCAGGTTAATGGCGCGGTGTTGAAAAGATCACTGTCGGCCCGCCCGCTCAGCCGGAGGCGCCCCCGGTGAAGTGCCAGGACGCCAGTCGCACCGGCGGCGCGGCCCACCAGGCACCGTCCACCCGGTCCGGTTGGCGTACCGGCCGCGCGCCCAACCCGAGCACCGCGCCCGGTCCGAGCGCCTGCGGGTACGACTCGGTGAACCGCAGATCGCGGACCGCCCGCGTGACCGTGCCGTCCTCGACCAGCCAGACGCCGTTGCGGGTCAACCCGGTGACGACGAGGCTCTTCGGGTCGAGCACGCGGGTGTACCAGAGGTCGGTGACCAGCAGCCCTCGACGTACGCCGGCGACCAGCGCGGCGGTGTCCGAGTCGACGACGGCGCCGGCCGCCGCACCGGTGGTGCTCCGGCCCACCGGACTGGCCGGGCCGGCCGCCGCACCGGACAGGCGCAGGTTGCGGGCCATCGGCCCCCAGGTGGCACCGCCCGCGACCGCGTGCCCGGTGGACTCCGCGCCCGCCTCGACGGCGGTGCGCCGGTCGTGCGCCACCGCTCGGGTGGTGCCCCCCTCGACCAGGGTCAGCGCCCGCCGGCCGGTGCCCTCGGCGTCGAACGGCAGCCCCGACGCGCTCAGCGGGTCGTCCACCAGGGTCACCGTCCGGTCGAACTGGTCCGCCCCCGGCTCGGCGAAGGACTGCCGCTCGGCGTACCGCTTGCCGTTGAAGCCGTACCAGGAGAGGTTCTGCAGCAGATCCGCCACGGCGGCCGGCTCGAACACCACCTCGTAGTGCCCCGGCGGCAGCTCGATCGGGTCGGCCGCGGCCTGGGCCTTGGCAGCGGCACGCCCGCCCAGCTCGGCGCCGTCGATGTCGGACAGCCGGTCGGCGCAGTGCCGGGCCACCCCGTCCGCGCCGCCCTGGCGGGCGATGCCATCCATCGCCGCCTCCACCGAGCGACCCTGCGCGGTGTGCCCGGTCGAGTTGGCGTACGCCGACGAACGGTGTGCGGTGCGGCAGTAGCCCGCCGTGCTGAGACCTCCGGCGGCGGCCACGAACGCGCGGACCCGGTCGGCCCGCTGGTCCGGCTCGGCGTGCGCGGTGGCCTCGTCGACGGGCGGGGCGAGCGGCGCGGGCGTGGGCGGGGCCAGGCCCGGCCAACCCGGGTCGGGTGGGCAGAGCCGTGCCGCGGCCAGTGTGCGCTCGACCAGCGCGCGCAACCCGTTGGCGGTGACGACGCTGCCGCTGCCGGCGGCCGTCCGCCCGTCGACGTGCACCCGCAGCCGGATCCCGACGGTCGACTCGGCGACGTTCTGGTGGATGGCCGAGTTGGCGAACCGGGTAAGCGCCAGGTCGGCGCGGGTCACCACCGCCTCGGCCTGCGCGGCCGGGCCGCCGAGACGCCGGACCAGCTCGATGACCTGCCCGGCAAGCTCCAGTTCCGTCGGCCCATCCGCCCTCATGCCGACACCCCCACCCGGACGTTGCGGAAGCGAGCCGGCGCGGCCGGATGGCCGGTGTGCCCGGTCTGGCCGGGCTGGCCCTTGCCGCAGTTGGGCGTCCCCCAGGGCACCGTCTCGCCGGAGAGCATGTCCATCGAGCGCCAGAAGAGCGGGCCGATCCCGGTGTAGGTGGGGTTGCGCAACATCCGCCCACGCCGGCCCTTCTTGATCTCCCAGCCGATCTCGCAGCCGAACTGGAAGTTGAGGCGCTTGTCGTCGATCGACCAGGATCGGTTCAGGTCCATCAGCACCCCGTCGTCAGTGGCCGCGATGATCTCGTCCAGGGTGTGCGGGCCCAGTTCCAGGCCCACGTTGGTCATCCGCACCATCGGCAGCCGGGCCTACCCGTCGGCCCGTACGCTGCCGCCGTAGTCGAGGCTGGCCATGGCGGCCGAGTCCCGGCCGGCGAGCACGCCCACCCACCGCCCGTCGCGGACCGCGTCCCGCTTGACCGCCGGGGAGCCCTCGTCGTCGAAGCCGAAGCTGCCCAGCGCGCCGGGGATGGTCGGGTCGATGGTGACGTTCATCAGCTCGGAGCCGTAGCGCAGCGAGCCGAGCTGGGCCAGGTCCAACCAGGACGTGCCGGCGAAGGCCGCCTCCCAGCCGAGGATCCGGTCCAGCTCGATGGCGTGCCCGACCGACTCGTGGATCTGCAGGGCCAGCTGCTCGCCGCCGAGGATCAGATCCGTCTCGCCGGCGGGGCACTGCGGTGCGGTGAGCAGCGCCCGGGACTCCTCGGCGATCTGCGCGGCGTGGGCGGCCAGGTCGAGCGACTCGACCAGCTCCCAACCGGTGGTGCCGTACTGCCCCCGGTAGCTGGGCCAGGAACGGCGCTGCGTCTCGCCGTCACCGATCGAGGTGGCCGAGATGCCGCCGCCGCACTCGCGGATCCGCTGGTCGATCCGGTGGCCCTCGCTGGAGACGAACCACTTCGCGGTGTCCCAGATCTGGTACAGCCCCTCGGCCAGGTCGGCGCCGTGCTCGGCCATCGTGCGGGTCGCGCCGACCAGCAGGTCGCCCTTGTCCGACAGGGGCACTCCGAGCGGATCGATCTGGCAGCCCGAGGCCCAGCTGGCGGTGACCGCCTCGACCGGCACCAGGTCGACCGGCGGGCCGGGCACCCGCGCGCTCGCGGTGGCGATCCGGGCCGCGCGCCGGCCGGCGTCACGGGCGGCGGCGTCCGAGAGATCGGGTACGGCGTGGAAGCCCCAGCTCGCCCCGACCAGCGCCCGGACGCCGATCCCGATGCTCTCGTCCTGGGTCAGCTCCTCCACGTCGCCGTTGCGCGCGGTCATCGACTCGTAGCGGCGGTGCATCACCCGCGCGTCGGCGTACCGGGCACCCGCGTCGAGGGCGGCCTGGACAGCGGCCGTGGCCGCGTCGAACTCGCTCATGGGACCGACCCTAGGCCAGCCGACGGACAGCCGTCAGGGGAGCAGATCCTCCGGCCGGATGGTGGCCTTCACCGGCTCGGTGAGCACCAGCAGATCGCCCGGTCTGGTCACCGACTGCTCGGTGTAGTGGCCGCCGCGCCGCCGGTACAGATGCATTGTGCCGCTGTCCTGCTCCACCAGGAGATACCACTCGATGCCGGCGGCGGCGTAGTAGTGCATCTTGAGCACCTTGTCGGTCGACGCGTTGCTCGGCGAGATGATCTCGCACACCAGCCGCACGTCACCCGCCTCGACGTTGAGTTCGTCGAAATCGATCGGGCCAGTGATGACAAGGTCGGGAATCGGGATCCGTCCCGGCCTGAGTCGAACGTTCACCGCTTCCAGCACGTGCAGGCCGGCCTCGCGAACCGGGGCTCGTAGCACCGCGCGTAGTTCGCCGGAGATGTTCTGGTGTCGGGGGGTGGGGGCTGGGGTCACGTGGAGGCTCCCGTCGAAGAGTTCGACGCGTTGCTGCGTCTCGCCGAGGGCGAGGTACTCCTCTTCGGTCCACGGGCCTTCGTGGTTGAACACCGCCGCGGTCATCGTCACCTCCACCTCGTGCCGGCGGGAATCCTTCCGGTGCTGCCGCCACCATGGTCGCACCCGCCGTGCGATCACGGCATGAACGGCCATGAATGGCGAGGTGAGGGGTGTTCAGGCCGATGCCGACTCGTTACGCTCGGGCCCGCTGACAGTGCCGACTTCGTAGCTTATTTTCACCCTCGGGACTTTCCTGTAAGTTCTCTTCGTCACTGAGGGAGGCGGCCGTGGACAGCTCGGATCCGGCGCCGTCCGGGGAACCGGACGACCGTCCCACCGTGCCGGTGCAGCGCTCCGACCAGGATGCCTACCTGCGGGTGACTGACCTGCGGGTCCGGTTCGACACCGAGGACGGCGTGGTGCGCGCGGTCGACGGGGTGTCGTTCGCCGTCGAGCGGGGCCGCACCCTCGGCATCGTCGGCGAGTCCGGCTCCGGCAAGAGCGTCACCTCGCTGGCCATCCTCGGCCTGCACGACGCCAAGCGCGCGACCATCACCGGCGAGATCTCCGTCGGCGGCCGGCAGTTGGTGGGCCTCGGCGACGAAGAGGTGCGTCGACTGCGCGGCCGGGACATGGCAATGATCTTCCAGGATCCGCTCTCCGCGCTGCACCCGTACTACTCGGTGGGCCGGCAGATCGCCGAGGCGTACCGGGTGCACCACCCGAAGGCCAGCCGGCGAGAGGCCCGCCAGCGGGCGGTGGACATGCTCGACCGGGTCGGCATCCCGCAGCCGGCACGCCGCTTCGACCAGTACCCGCACGAGTTCTCCGGCGGCATGCGCCAGCGGGCGATGATCGCCATGGCGCTGGTCAACGACCCGGCCCTGCTGATCGCCGACGAGCCGACCACCGCCCTGGACGTCACCGTGCAGGCGCAGATCCTGGACCTGCTCGCCGACCTCCAGGCCGAGTTCCACTCCGCGATCATCCTGATCACCCACGATCTCGGCGTGGTCGGCCAGGTCGCCGACGAGGTGCTTGTGATGTACGGCGGTCGGGCCGTGGAGCGCGGCAGCGTCGAGCAGGTGCTCCGCTCGCCGCAGCACCCGTACACCTGGGGGTTGCTCTCCAGCGTGCCGTCGTTGCACGGCGACGCGGACGCGGACCTGCTGCCGATCCGGGGCAACCCGCCCAGCCTCATCAACCTGCCGTCCGGCTGCGCCTTCCACCCGCGCTGCCGGTACGCGGACCGCCCCGGGGACCGCGCCCGCACCGAGGTGCCCGAGCTGCGTCCGGCGGGCTCAACCGGCGCGGACGGCCACCTGGTCGCCTGCCACCTGACCGCCGAGGAGCGCACCACGCTCTACGCCGAGGACATCGCATCCGTGGGGGTGGCCCGATGACCGATCAGCCGCTGCTGCGGGTACGCGGCCTGACCAAGCACTTCCCGGTACGCCAGGGGCTGCGCTCCACCGGTCTGGTGCAGGCGGTGGACGGGCTCGACTTCGACGTGCGCCCGGGCGAGACGCTCGGCCTGGTGGGGGAGTCCGGCTGCGGCAAGACCACCACCGGTCGGATGCTTGTGCGGTTGCTGGAGCCGACCGCCGGCAGCATCGAGTTCGAGGGGCGGGACATCACGCACGCCGGCCGGCGTGAGCTGCGCCCGCTGCGCCAGGACCTTCAGATCATCTTCCAGGACCCGTACGCCTCCCTGAACCCCCGGCACACAGTGGGCCGGATCGTGGCGATGCCGCTGCAGGTCAACGGGATCAAGCCGCCGGGTGGGATCAAGGCCCGGGTGCAGGAGCTGCTGGAGCTTGTCGGGCTGAACCCGGAGCACTACAACCGGTACCCGCACGAGTTCTCCGGTGGCCAGCGCCAGCGCATCGGCATCGCCCGGGCGTTGGCCCTGCGGCCCAAACTGATCGTCGCCGACGAGCCGGTCTCCGCGCTGGACGTCTCGATCCAGGCGCAGGTGGTCAACCTGCTGCGGGACCTGCAACGGGACCTCGGCCTGGCGTTCGTGTTCATCGCCCACGACCTGGCAGTGGTCCGGCACTTCTGTCAGCGGGTCGCGGTCATGTACCTGGGTCGGATCGTGGAGATCGGTGACCGGGCGGACATCTACGAGCGCCCGCAGCACCCGTACACCCGGGCGCTGCTCTCGGCGATCCCGGACGTCACCCGGCTCGGCCCGGGCGGCCGGATCCGGTTGACCGGCGACGTGCCCACCCCGCTCGACCCGCCGTCGGGCTGCCGTTTCCGCACCCGGTGCTGGAAGGCGCAGGACATCTGCGCCACCGAGGAGCCGGCGCTGGTGCCGCGGGACGGCGGCGAACAGGCCACCGCGTGTCACTTCTCGGAAGCGGGAGAGGTCCCCACGGGGGACGCTGCCGGCGCGATCGTCGAGGAGGTGGCGCGGTGAGCCTGTCGCCGGTGGAGGGAGTGGCGCTGGCCGAGATCGAGTCCAGCGCGGACGCGGGCGGGCCCGCGGCCAAGGGTGTCGTCGGTCGCTCGCCCGGTCAGCTCGCCTGGCTCCGGCTGCGGCGCGACCGGACGGCCATGGTCAGCGGGGTGCTGCTGATCTTCTTCATGCTGCTGGGGCTCGCTGCTCCGCTGATCGAGATGGTCTACGGGATCGGCCCACGTGAGCAGTTCCAGAGCCTGCTCGACGGCTTCGGCATGCCGCTGGGCTACGTCGGCGGCGTCAACGGGGAGCACTGGTTCGGCCTGGAGCCGGGGCTGGGCCGGGACATCTTCATCCGGCTGATCTACGGGCTGCGGACCTCGCTCTTCATCGCGTTCGCCGCGGCCGTGATCACCGCGACGATCGGCATCGTGCTCGGCGCGCTCGCCGGCTACCTGGGCGGCTGGCTCGACGCGGTCATCAACTGGATCACCGACCTGACCCTGGCCATGCCGTTCCTGATCATCGCGTTGGCGCTCACCCCCACCCTGACGCTGCGCTTCTACGGCGAGCGGGGACAGGTGTCGTCGGCCTTCGGAGTGGGCGTGCTGATCGCCGTCTTCGCCGTCTTCGGCTGGACCAGCACGGCCAGGCTGGTGCGCGGGCAGGTGATCGCGTTGCGTGAGCGGGAGTTCGTGGAGGCCGCGAAGGCCAGCGGCGCCGGGCTCGGGCACATGCTCTTCCGGCAGTTGCTGCCGAACATCTGGGCGCCGATCCTGGTCTCGTTCTCCCTGGCGGTGCCGCAGTTCATCACCAGTGAGGCCGCGCTCTCGTTCATCGGCGTCGGCCTCAGCGACGAGACGCCGAGCTTCGGCCGGATGATCTACCGCAGTCTGGACTTCCTCCAGACCGACCCGGCGTACGTGTTCTTCCCGGGCATCACGATCTTCGCGCTGGTGTTCGCCTTCAACCTCTTCGGCGACGCGTTGCGTGACGCGCTCGACCCGAAGTCGTCCCGGTAGGGGTTTCCCATGGCGCGATTCCTGATCAAGCGGCTCTTCTCGGCCACGCTGACCCTCTTCGCGGTGAGCGTGCTGACCTTCCTGATGTTCTTCGCCCTGCCGCGTGACCCGGTCACCGGCATGTGCCCGAAGAACTGCAACCCGGAGCGGCTGGAGCGGGTCCGGACCGAGCTGGGCCTGAACGACCCGCTGATCAGCCAGTACGCCGGCTACATGAAGGGCATCGTGACCGGACGCGACCTGGGCAGCGCCCAGGGTGGCCGGTGTGACGCGCCCTGCCTGGGCTGGTCGTACGTCACCAACGAGGCGGTCTCGGACACCATCGCCCGGGTGCTGCCGGTGACGCTGAGCATCGTGATCCCGGCGGCCATCCTCTGGCTGCTGCTGGGGGTGGGTCTGGGCATGGTCTCCGCGCTGCGCCGGGGCACCTGGCTGGACCGGGCCGCCATCGGCTTCTCGCTGACCGGCGCCTCGTTGCAGCTGTACTTCGTGGGCGCGGTGCTGCTGCTGGTGTTCGTCTACAACCTGCGGTTGCTGCCGGTGCCGAGCTACACCTCGATCTTCGACAATCCGGCGAAGTGGGCCAGTGGTCTGGTGCTGGCCTGGGTCGCGCTGGCCTTCCTCTTCTCGGCCATCTACGCCCGGCTGTCCCGGGCGCAGATGCTGGAGACGCTGTCGGAGGACTTCGTCCGCACCGCTCGGGCCAAGGGCCTGGCCAAACCCACGGTGTACGGGCGACACGCGCTGCGCGCGGCGATCACGCCGGTGGTGACGATCGCCGGCCTGGACGTCGGTGGTGCGCTCGGCGGCACCGTCATCACCGAGACCACCTTCGGCATCCAGGGGCTGGGTCGCACGGCGGTGGACGCGGTGCGCTCCGGCGACCTGCCCACCATCATGGCCACAGTGCTGATCTCGGCCGTCTTCGTGGTGCTGGCGAACGTGCTGGTCGACCTGCTCTACGCGGCCATCGACCCCCGGGTCCGGCTGCGCTGAACCGGTCGTCGTTCTGGGTGTCCACCACCCGGTCGGCGGCGAAATTTATCGACAACTGTTACACAATTCGTAGGTTTTCTTCTTTACGATCCTCGAGACGTCGGCGGTTCTCGCCCCGACGGACCGCACGGCACATTGATGAAGGAGGTACTTCATGCGACCACGCGTGGCGGCCGCCGCAGGCGGCGCGATCGCTCTGGTTGTGGCATTGGGTGCGTGCTCGGAGAACACGGGCGAGGGCACCACTGTGGACACCAACCGGCAGCAGAGCGGGGTCATCGCGACCGACCCCAAGGACTCCCAGGGCCCTGCCGCCGAGGTGAGCGGCGCCCAGAAGGGCGGCACGTTCACCATCATCCGGGAGACGCCCATCTCCCACCTGGACCCGCAGCGGACGTACTCGTTCGCGGGTCTGATGGCGAACCCGCTCTTCGCCCGTTACCTGACCACCTGGAAGGACGACGGCAAGGGCGGCCTGGTTCTCGTCGGCGACCTGGCCGAGACGCCGGGCACCAATGTCAACAAGGACTGCAAGGTCTGGGAATTCAAGATCAAGGACGGGGTGAAGTTCGAGGACGGTCGCCCGATCACCTCCAAGGAGATCGCGTACGGCATCGCCCGCTCCTTCGATCCCGACCTCTCCGGCGGCCCGACCTACATCCAGGAGTGGCTGGCCGACAGCCCGGAGTTCGACACCAAGTGGGACTTCAAGAAGAACAAGACGTCGCTGCCGCCGGGCCTGAGCACGCCGGACGACAAGACGCTGCGCTTCGAGTTCGCCAAGCCCCGCTGTGACCTGCCGTTCGCGGTCTCGCTGCCGACCACCGCGCCGCTGCCCCCGGACAAGGACACCGGCGTCAACCTGGACAAGCAGCCGTTCTCCTCCGGGCCCTACAAGATCGCCAAGAACCAGACCGGCGTGCAGATCACCCTGGACCGCAACCCCAACTGGGACCCGAACACCGACCCGGTCCGGCACCAGTACCCGGACCAGTTCGTGTGGAGCTTCGGCCCGACGGCGGACGCCGCCAACAACCGGGTGATCGCCGACAACGGCGCCGACCAGAGCGCGCACGCCTTCAATGCCGTGCCCGCCTCGCTGGTCGCCCGGGTGGCCGGGGACGCCTCGCTGAAGTCGCGCAGCATCCTCTCGCCGACCCCCAGCGCCAACCAGTTGGTCATCAACAACCAGCGCGTCAAGGACCTCAAGATCCGGCAGGCGCTCAACTACGCCATCGACCGGGAAGGCCTGATCAAGGCGCTCGGCGGGCAGACCGTCGCCGCGCCGCTGACCACGCTCATGCCGCCGGCCACCATCGGCTACAAGGCGTACGAGGCGTACCCGGCGGGCCCCAACGGCGACATGGCCAAGGTCAAGGAGCTGCTCGGCGGGCAGACGCCGGAGCTGGTCCTCGGTGTCGCCGACAACACGACCGAGCAGCAGGAGGGTGCCCAGCTCAAGGCCAACCTGGAGCGGGCCGGCTTCAAGATCACGCTGCGGAACATCTCGGACGACGCGAAGCTGGACGAGATCAAGAAGAAGGACAACCCCTGGGACCTGTACATCGGTAACTGGGCGGCGGACTGGCCGAGTGGCGCCTCGATCCTGCCGGTGCTCTACGACGGCCGCACCATCAAGGCCGAGGGCAACAGCAACCAGTCCTACTTCAACGACCCGACGATCAACGCCGAGATGGACCGCATCCTGGCCATGCCTCCGGCCGACCAGGGCCCGGAGTGGGCCAAGCTCGACGAGCGGATCATGAAGGAGCACGCCCCGGTGGTGCCGCTCTTCGTCGACGTGGCCTACAACGTGCACGGGTCCAAGGTCGGCGGGGTCTTCATCTCCAGCGTCTTCGGCTACTCGTCGTTCGTGAACGCGTACGTCAAGCCGTAACAGCTACCTCACCCGGTCGAGGTCCGAGCCTCACCCGGTAAGCAAGGGCCCCTTCTTAACAGCGCCGTTAAGAAGGGGCCCTTCCTCTACCTCAGGCGTTAATAAGGGGCCCTTCCTTCACAGCAGGTGGGTGCGGAGGAAATCCAGCTCCAGTGGGAGCAGGCGCTCGGCGGTGCCGTTCGCGGCCATGTGGGTGGCGCCGGTCAGCGGCAGCACGGCGTGCGGGCGGCCCGAACTCAGCAGGGCCGCGGAGAGCCGGAGCGTGTGCGCGGCCACCACGTTGTCGTCGGCCAGGCCGTGCACCAGCAGCAACGGCCGGGCCTGGTCCGGGCCGGCGACCGGCTCGGCGGCCAGCTCGACCAGCGAGTGGTGCGCGTAGATGTCCGCCCCGTCCTCCGGCGGCCCCAGGTAGCGCTCGGTGTACGCGGTGTCGTACAGCGCCCAGTCGGTCACCGGAGCGCCGGCGATCCCGCACCGGAACAGCTCCGGATGACGCAGCACCGCCAGCCCGGCCAGCCAGCCGCCGAACGACCAGCCGCGTACGCCGACCCGGCCCAGGTCCAGGTCGGGGTGCTTGCCGGCGAGCGCGGTCAGCGCGTCGATCTGGTCGGTCAGGACCACGTCGGCCACCCGCCGGTGGATCGCCTTCTCGAACGACGGGGCCACCCCCGGCGTACCCCGGTTGTCGATGGTGACCACCGCGAATCCGGCGTCGGCCCACCACTGGCGCTCCAGCCAGGCTGCCCGGGCGGCCACCACCTCCTGGTGCCCCGGACCGCCGTAGATGTCCAGCAGCACCGGCAGCCGCCGGCCCGTCACGTGGTTGTCCGGGTAGAGCACCGCCGCCGGCAGCCGCCGGTCGGTCACCCGTTCCAGCAGCGGCAGCGGCGAATATGGCGGGGTGGCGGCCAGCGACCGCAGCTCGGCCAGCTCCCGGTCGCCGCGGCGGACCGTCCACCGCACCCCGGCGTGGTCCAGCGAGGCGACCCCGACCACCAGCACGTCCCCGCCGACGGCGGCGGTGTGCCAGCCCGAGTCGGTGGTGAGCCGGCGGGCGTCCACGCCGCCGCCGATGGTGGTGCGGACCCGGAACAGGTGCCGCTCGCTCGGTTCGCCGTCACTCGCCTCGACCAGCAGGTCGGCCGGACCGGTGCCGGCGGGGAGTCGGCCCACCACCCGCCGCACGTACAGCGACGGCGGGGTGAGCAGGGTGCCGTCGGCGAACAGGCACCGCGCGTCGTACCCGTCGTGGGCCAGCTCGCCGCCGACCAGCACCCGGCCGTCCGGTAGGTGCGCCGGCGTGCCGGCGATCGGTTCGACCCAGCGCGGATCGGCCAGTTCGGCGTGCACCTGCGTCTCACCGGTCCGTGGGTCCACCGCGAGCACCAGCCCGTGCTGCTGCGACCGGCGCAGCACGGTGATCAGCGGGCTGCCCTCGACCCAGCTGACCCCGGTCAGGTACGGGTAGGTCTCCCGGTCCCAGTGCACGTCGACCCAGCCGTCGTCCAGGTCCAGCAGGTGCAGGCTGACCTCCGCGTTCGGCCCACCCGCCCGGGGGTACGCGACGGCGGTCGGCGGGCTCGCCGGCTCGGCCGGGTCGTGCAGGTGCCAGCGGTCCAGCCGGGACTCGTCGACCCGGGCCGCGAGCACCGAGCCGCCGTCCGGCGCCCACCAGTAGCCCCGGAACCGCCCGAACTCCTCGGCCGCGATGTGCTCGGCCAGCCCCCAGCTCACACCGGCGTCCTCGCCGGCCAGCAGGGAGTCGGTGCCCTCGGCATCGATCACCCGAAGCTCGCCCCTTCGGATGCCCTCGGCCGCGTCGGTCACGTATGCCAACCGCTGCCCGGTCGGGTCCGGCCGTGGGTCCAGCACCGGGCCGACGGTGGCCACCTCCACCACGTCGCCGTGCACCAGGTCGGCCCGGAACAGCCGCCCGGCCAGCGCGAACACCGCGATCCGTCCGGCGGCGTCCAGCGCGTACGAGCCGATGCCGGCGGCGCTGAGCCGCAGCCGCTCGCGTAGCGCGCGCTCACCGGGGGAGAGCGCCCCGGCGTCGCCGTCGGCGCCCAGCAGGGTGGCCGGGTCGGCGACCAGCCGCTCCTCGCCGGTGGCCACATCGAGCAGCCAGAGCGCGTCCGCCGGATCCTCCGGGCCGCCGGAGCGCAGGAAGATCACGCGGCAGCCGTCCTCCGCCACGGAGACAGCACGCGGCGCGCCGTGGCTGAACCGGCGGGTGCGGGCGGCCAGCTCCGGAAAGTCCACAGGCCAAATCGTAGAGCCGCGTCGGGCGTGATGTGGCCGACCTGGGCGGACGCGTCTAGGGCCGCGGGCCGGAACCGCCGGTTAGAGTGACCGTCGTGACGATGCTGCCCGACCGCCGCCTGCTGCTGGTCCACGCGCACCCCGACGACGAGTCGATCGGCACCGGCTCGACGATGGCCCACTACGCCGCCGACGGCGCGCACGTCACGCTGGTGACCTGCACTCTCGGCGAGGAGGGCGAGATCCACGTACCGGCGCTGGCCCAGCTCGCCGCGGCCGAGGCCGACCAGCTCGGCGGGTACCGGATCGCCGAGCTGGCCGCCGCGTGCGCCGCGCTCGGCGTCACCGACCACCGCTTCCTCGGCGGCGCCGGCCGCTACCGCGACTCGGGGATGATGGGGCTCGCGACCAACGAGCACCCCCGCGCCTTCTGGCAGGCCGACCTGGACGAGGCCGCCGGGCACCTGGTGGAGATCATGCGGGAGGTCCGCCCGCAGGTGCTGGTCACGTACGACCCGAACGGCTTCTACGGCCACCCCGACCACATCCAGGCGCACCGGGTGGCGATGCGCGCCGTCGAGCTGGCCGCCGCCGAGGGCTGCGCCCCCGCCAAGGTCTACTGGACGGCCATGCCGCGCAGCGTGCTCGAGGCCGGCATGACGCACTTCGCCGAGTCCTCGGACAACCCGTTCGCCGGCATCCGGGACATCGCCGACCTGCCCTTCGGCACCCCGGACGACCAGATCGCCGCCCGGATCGACGCGACGGAGCAGCACACCGCGAAGGAGTCCGCGATGCGGGCGCACGCCACGCAGATCCCGGCCACCTCCTGGCTCTACTCGATCGCCGGCAACTTCGGGGGCGAGTTCATGGGCGTGGAGTTCTTCACGCTCGCGGTCGGCGAGAAGGGCCCCGGCGCCGGCCCGTACGGCTGGGAGGACGACCTTTTCGCCGGGCTGCCCGTGGAGAGCGCCCGGGGCCGGCTCTCGGTCGCCGCGGCCGGTCTCCGGTGACCCTGCCCGCCGCTCCGGTGTCGGTCGTGCAGGGCCAGGACGCCCCGCCCCCGGCGGGGCCGCCGCCGCGCCTGCTTGACCTGGGCCTGCGGGTGGCCGGCGCGATCATCGTGGTGGTGGCCGGGGTGCTGACCGGTGTGCTGGAGCTGCTGTTCTCCACGGTCCGGGTCGGGGGGCAGCTGATCGGCGTGTCGGCGCTGCTCGCCGTCGGGGCCAACATCGCGCTGAGCTGGTTCGCGTACGAGGTGGTCGGCCGCCGGTGGGCGGTGGCGCTGCCCGCGGTGCCGTGGTTCGTGCTGATGGCGGTGGCCGCCGTCCGGACCAGCGAGGGCGACCTGCTGCTGGCCGGCGACAACTGGGTCGGCCTGGCGATGATCGTGGCCGGCGCGATGACCTTCGCGGTGATGGGCTTCCGGCAGATCCTCGCCCCTCCGCCCGCACTCGGCGGCTGATGACGCCACCCAGGTACGGGTGGTAGATATCTCTGCCAGGGATGCGTGCCCCACGACGGGGCGTTCGGCAGGAGGTCGTGCGATGGACGGACGGTGGCGTGACGTCGGAGTGCTCGCGGGAGGGCTGTTCGCGGTCAACGTGGTCGCCCGGCTGATCATCCGGTTCGGCTTCGACGGTGACGACACCGCAGCCGACCGGGTGTCGCTGGCGATGTTCGCGGTGATCGGGCTGATCCTGGCCGTGGTCGCCTTCCGCTGGGCTCGCCGCCGGCCGCTGGCCGACTGGGCGGCCGACATGGCCCTCGCGGTGCTGGCGGCGATGGCGCTGACAGTGCTGATCGGGCCCCTGCTGGTCGGTCACAACCCGTTCGCCGGCGGTGCGGGGACGTTCTTCGCCCAGATCTGGCTCTACCTGCTCGCCACCGGCGCCGGAGTGCTGGTCGGCTACCTGGTGCTCACCGCGCTCGGGCGTGACTACCGCTCCCAGCAGCTCAAGCGGTACGCCGAGGTCAAGGCCGCCAAGCCGCGCCGCGTCGTCCGCCGCTGAGCACCGCTGCCCGGCGGCAGCCGGGGTCAGTCCGGGGCGACCCGGGTGAGGTAGGTGTGGTGGGTGGTGAAGCCGAGCCGCTGGTAGAGCGCGACCGCCGCCGTGTTGTGCTGCTCCACCTGGAGGAAGGCGTGCGTCGCGCCGGCTCCGCCACCCCAGCCGGCCAGCGCGTCGATCACGCGGCGGGCCAGCCCCTGTCGCCGTGCGGCCGGCAGCACCTCGATGAGGCTGAGCCCGAGCCAGCGGCCCTGCCCGGTCACCGTGCCCCGGCCGATCGCCACAAGCGTGTCGTCCGCGTACGCATGGGCGAAGCGGACCTGGTCCACGGCGGTGAGCACGTGCCGGGCGGCGTCCGGCAGGCCACCCTTGCGCCCGGCGGCGATCGCCAGCCACGCCTCGCTCGGTGCCTCGGCCAGTTCGATCACCACGTCGGCGTGGTCGAGCGCCGCCTCGCCGGCAGCGCCGGGCTGTTCGTCGGCGCTACCGGCGCTAGCGGCGCTACCGGTCGACGATCTGGACCCGGGCGTCCGGCCAGCGTCCGACCGTGCCGACAGGGGGAGGCGCGCGGTCTGCACCAGCGTCGGCGGCCGGCTGCCCCAGCCGCGGGTGTCCAGCTCGGCGCCGACCGGCGCGGCGAGCGGTAGCGGCGTGTTGATCAGCGCCGTTTGGCAGTGCTCGGCGTACCAGCGCTCGACCGCGTCCACCGCCGCCGGCAGCGGCCGGTCCGGGTCGCCGATCGGCAGCGCCGAGTTGGCCCGCCCGGTCCAGCCGTCGGCGGCCCGCAGCAACCAGTCGCCGAGCCGGCCCCGCGTCGGTGCCGGCCAGGCCTCGTCGGCGGCCCGCTCGAGGGCCACCACCGCGGCGGCCGTCGGTCGGCGGGTCGGCGGCACCCGCTTGGCCCGGTGCACCTGCGCCACCGGGACCCGCAGCTGACCCTGCGCGGTGGCCAGCGTGAGATGAGTCTCGCTCAGCTCCACCAGCTCGCCCAGGGCGTCCGAGAAGAGCGGCCGGCCTTCGCGAATCCCCACAATCCGGCGGACCACGATCCGGTGTCCCACATCCTGCTGTCGGAGCACGATCGACCCCCTCCCCGGCGAGATACTAGGCTCTAACCGTCGCGGGAGATCGCGGCGTGTCTTGCGGAGGAGAAGACCGGTGACCTACATCATCGCCGAGCCGTGCGTGGATGTGCTCGACAAGGCATGTATCGAGGAGTGCCCGGTCGACTGCATTTACGAGGGCAACCGGATGCTCTACATCCACCCCGACGAGTGCGTCGACTGTGGTGCCTGTGAGCCCGTCTGCCCGGTGGAGGCGATCTTCTACGAGGACGACGTCCCGGAGCAGTGGAAGGACTACACCGGCGCCAACTACGAGTTCTTCGAGGACCTGGGCTCGCCCGGGGGCGCCTCGAAGATCGGCAAGGTGGAGAAGGACGCCACCTTCGTCGCCGCGCAGCCGCCGCGCGGCGAGGGCCACTGAACAGCCTCGCGCCGGTCTCGTCGCGGCTGCCCGAGTACACCTGGGACGCTCTGGCCGCAGCGGCCACCCTGGCCGCGGCGCACCCGGAGGGCCTGATCAACCTCTCCATGGGCACGCCTGTCGACCCGGTGCCCGAGGTGATCCGGCGGGCGCTGGCTGACGCGTCCGACGCTCCCGGCTACCCGTTGACCGCCGGCACCCCGGCGCTGCGGGACGCGATCGCGGCCTGGGTCGCGCGGGCCTGTGGCGCCGGGGTCGATGGTCTCGGCGTGCTGCCGACCATCGGCTCCAAGGAGCTGGTCGCCTGGCTGCCCACCCTGCTCGGGATCGGTCCGGGCGACGTGGTGGTGGTGCCGTCGGTCGCGTACCCCACGTACGAGGCCGGGGTCCGGCTGGCCGGGGCCACCGTGGTCCGCGCCGACTCGCTCACCGCGGTCGGGCCGACCTCCCGGGTCCGGCTGGTCTGGGTCAACTCGCCCGGCAATCCGACAGGTCGGGTGCTGCCCGCGGCGCACCTGCGCAAGGTGGTCGACTGGGCCCGGGAACGCGGCGCGGTGGTGGCCAGCGACGAGTGCTACCTGCCGCTCGGCTGGTCGGCCGAACCGGTCTCGGTGCTGTCTCCGCAGGTCTGCGGCGGCAGCTACGCCGGGGTGCTCGCCGTGCACTCGCTCTCCAAGCGGTCCAACCTCGCCGGCTACCGGGCCGGGTTCGTGGCCGGCGACCCGGCGCTCGTCGCCGAGCTGCTGAAGGTCCGTAAGCACGCCGGCATGATCGTGCCCGCTCCCGTCCAGGCGGCCATGGTGGCCGCCCTGCAGGACCAGCAGCACGCCGACGAGCAGCGGGAGCGCTACCGCGCCCGACGTGAGGTGCTGACCGCCGCGTTCACCGGCGCCGGCTTCACGGTCGAGCACTCGGAGGCCGGCCTCTACCTCTGGCTCACCCGTGGTGAGGACTGCTGGCAGACGGTCGACTGGCTGGCCCGGCGCGGCATCCTGGTCGCGGCCGGCGTCTTCTACGGCCCCACCGCCGGCCAGCACGTCCGGGTGGCGCTGACCGAGTCCGACGAGCACGTCGCCGCGGTCGCCGGCCGGCTGCGGGCCTGACCCCGGGGGCCCGGTAATGACCGGCGAGGCGACCGGGCGGTACGCCGGAGTGCGGGCGGCCGTGGTCGGCACCGGCCTGATCGGCGGCTCGGTGCTGCTGCGCCTGGCCGACGCCGGCCTGGACGTGGCCGGTTGGGATCCCGACCCGGCGACCCGCGAGCGGGTCCGGGCCGGGGGGATGATCGCGCCGGACACGATCGAGCAGGCCGTGGCCGGCCGGGACGTGGTCTTCCTCTGCGGCCCACTGCCCACCCTGCCCCGGACGTTGGCCCGGGTCTCCGCCGTGACCGCGCCGGGCTGTGTGCTCACCGATGTCGGCAGCACCAAGGCCGACGTCGCCGAGGCGGCCGACCGGCTCGGGCTCACCGACCGGTTCGTGCCCGGGCACCCCATGGCCGGCGCGGAGTCCGCCGGCCTGACCGCCGCCTCCACGACGCTGCTGGTCGGCGCCGCCTGGGTGCTCTGCCCGGCACCGGCCGCGGCGACGCACGCCTTCCGCTGGCTGACCGGGCTGCTGGTGGAGCTGTTCGGTGCCCGGGTGGTGCCGATGTCCGCGCCGGCGCACGACTCGGCGGCCGCGCTCGCCTCGCACGTGCCACACCTGCTGGCCGGGGCGTTGGCCGGCGCGGTGCAGCGGGCGCCGCTGCGCGACGCGGTGCTGGCGCTCGCCGCCGGCAGCTTCCGGGACGGCACCCGGGTCGCCGGCACCCCGGCGGAGCGGACCGCGAACATGCTGCTCGGCAACCGGGCCCGGGTGCTGCACGAGTTGGCCGAGGTGAGCGGATTCCTGGACGGGCTGGCGGCCGCGCTGCGGGCCGGTGACGCGGCGGCGCTCACCGCTCGGTACGCGGAGGCCGCCGCGGCCCGGTCAGCGCTGCTCGACCCCCGGTACGCCGGGCGGGACCGGGAGTTCCCGGCCGACGGTGACCATGCCGCGGAGGTGACCTGGCTGCGAGGGCTGGGTGAGGCGGGCGGGCACCTGACCGGGTGCCGGGTTGGGGCGACAACGGTCTCCTACACCGCGTGGCTTCCCGTCGCTGACTAGGCTCAGGCGTATGGCAGGCGATGGCCCGGTGGTGCAGGTGCGCGGCGAGGCGTACCGGGAGGTGCCGCCCGAGCTGGCCCGGTTCGCGGTCACCGCGACGGCCCGGGACCGGGACCGGGAGGCCGCACTGACCCGGCTCGCCGAGCGGGCCGCCGCCGTCCGGGTTCTGCTGGACGGCTCCGAGCCGGTCGTGGCCCGGCGGGAGACCGGCGACCTGCGGGTCCGGCCGGAGACCCGGCGTTCGGGCGAGCGGGTGGTGGCCTGGCACGGGAGTGTCACCACCACTGTCACCGTCACCGACTTCGCCGCCCTCGGTGAGCTGATGCTCCGGCTGGCCGACCAGGACCAGGTCGAGGTGGCCGGTCCCTGGTGGGAGCTGCGCCCGGACAGCCCCGCGCACCGCGAGGCGCGGCACGCCGCGATCAACGACGCGCTGCTGCGCGCCCGGGAGTACGCCGAGGCGCTGGGCGCCCGGATCACCGCACTGATCGAGCTGGCCGACGCCGGTCCGGGCGAGCGGCCGATGTTCGCCCGTGCGGCGTACGACGGGGGCGGTGGCGGGCCGGAGCTGGAGCTGGACCCGCAGCCACAGACCGTCCAGGCGGCCGTGCGGGCGCGGTTCACCATCAGCGACCCGGTTCTGGGCTGATGCCGCCGGCCCGGGTGCTCTCCGTCGACGAGCTGGTGGCGCGGGCGCGGGCGCTGGCTGAGGCCGGTCCGCGGCAACTGCTCGGCATCGCCGGGGCACCGGGCGCCGGGAAGTCCACGTTGGCCGAGCAGATCGTCGCCGGGGTCGGTCCGAGCGCCCGGCTGGTGCCGATGGACGGCTTCCACCTGGCGCAGTCGCAGCTGGTCCGGCTGGGCCGCGCCGATCGCAAGGGCGCGGTGGACACCTTCGACGCCAACGGGTACGTCTCGCTGCTGCGCCGGATGCACCGGCTGGAGCCGACCTCGGTCTACGCGCCGGAGTTCCGCCGGGACCTGGAGGAGCCGGTGGCCGGGGCGATCGAGGTGCCGCCATCGGTCCGGCTGGTGGTGACCGAGGGCAACTACCTGCTGCTGCCGGACTTCCCGTGGCAGGAGATCCGGTCGCTGTTGCACGAGGCGTGGTTCCTCGATCTGGACGCCGAGGTGCGGCAGCGGCGGCTGGTCGCCCGGCACGAGGCGTTCGGGCGGTCGCTGGAGCAGGCTCGGGCCTGGGCGCTGGGCAGCGACGAATCCAACGCTTCCCTGGTCACTGGCACCGCTGACCGCGCCGACCTGGTGGTCCGCCTGCCCGAGCCGCCTTCGCCCTGACCGGAGCGCCGTGTCGGGGCTGCGCCGCGCTGATCAGTCCAGCTGGCGGATCGGCCGGGCCGGGTTGCCGACCGCGACCACGTTGGCGGGCAGGTCCCGGGTCACCACCGCGCCGGCGCCGACGACGGTGTTCGCACCGATCGTCACCCCGGCCAGCACGATCGCGCCGCCGCCGAGCCAGACGTTGTCGCCGATGGTGATCGGCTTCGCCGCCTCCCACTTGTCGCGGCGCGGCCCGGGTTCCACCGGGTGCGTCGGAGTGAGCAGCTGCACGTTCGGTCCGACCTGGACGTCCGCGCCGATGGTGATCGGAGCGACGTCGAGGAAGACCGCGTGGTAGTTGACGAAGCTGCGTGGCCCGATCCGGACCTGCCAGCCGTAGTCACAGTAGAACGGTGGGCGGATCCAGGTGCCCTCGCCCAGCTCGCCGAGGAGCTCGCGCAGCGCCGCGAGGCGAGCCTCCTCGTTCGCGGCGGAGGTGCTGTTGAAGCGCTCCATCCGGCGGGCGGCCTGGTCTCGGTCCGCGATGATTTCGGGATCGTCGGCGAGGTAGGGCTCGCCGGCGAGCATCCGGTCCTTCATGGAGTTCACCCGGTCGATGATGCCGGTTCCGACCGGGTAAGGGTTGGTTGGTCCGTCATTTTTTCGACTTCCCCATGCATACGCGGTATGTAATTCTGACGGTGGTCAATGCGTCTCTATTCGTAACGACGCTCCACCGAGGAGGATCCGTTGCATCGAAGTAGCAGAATGGCCGCGGCAGCCGTAGTCGCTCTCATGCTGGGCAGTCCGGCGGTCGCCGTGGCAGCCCCGTCGACCACCACCGCCATGCCGGACGCCGTCGGGCGCACCTCGACCGACGCCGCGTCTCCGACCACCACCGTCACCCTGCTCAGCGGAGACCAGGTCACCGTCACCGCGTCCGGGTCCGCCGCCGTGCGTCCCGGCCCCGGCCGTGCCGACATCCGCTTCCTCACCACCCGCGACGACGGCCACCTCACAGTGCTGCCGCAGGATGCCCTGCCACTGGTCCGCGCCGGCCGGGTCGACCGGCGGCTGTTCGACGTGACCGGTCTGATCGCCGCCGGCTACGACGACGCCCGCCGCGACCACCTGCCGGTGCTGGTGACCGGCGACGCGGGCGCTCACCGGAGCGCCGTCGCTCCCGCCGGACTGACCGTCACCACACCACTGCCAGCGATCGGCGGCGTCGCCGCGAGGGCGGACAAGCAGCGCGCGGCGACGGTCTGGGCGTCGCTCACCGGGGCCGGTGCCCGGGTCGGCACGGCGGGGGGTGCCGACCGGATCTGGCTCGACGGCCGCCGGCAGATCACCCTGGACCACAGCGTGCCGCAGATCGGCGCGCCGGCCGCGCACCAGGCGGGCTTCACCGGCCAGGGCGTACGCGTCGCCGTGCTGGACACCGGTATCGACACCAGTCACCCCGACCTGATCGGCCGGGTCGCCGAGTCGCAGAACTTCACCGAGGCCTCCGGGGCCGGTGACACCGTCGGCCACGGCACCCATGTCGCCTCGATCATCGCCGGCAGCGGCGCCGCGTCCGGCGGCAGGTACCGGGGCGTGGCCCCGGACGCCACCCTGCTCAACGGCAAGGTCTGCGAGGAAGCGGGCTGCCCGGAGTCGGCGATCCTGGCCGGCATGCAGTGGGCCGCCGTCGACCAGCACGCCGACGTGATCAACATGAGCCTGGGTGGTCGCGACACGCCCGACGTCGACCCGCTGGAGGCGGCGGTCGAGTCGCTGACCGCGCAGACCGGCGCGCTCTTCGTGATCGCCGCCGGCAACGACGGCACCGACGCCTCGGTCGGTTCCCCGAGCACGGCGGACGCCGCCCTCGCGGTGGGCGCGGTGGACCGCGACGACGCGCTGGCCGACTTCTCCAGCCGAGGCCCCCGGGTGGGCGACGGCGGGCTGAAACCGGACCTGACGGCGCCCGGCGTGGAGATCGTCGCCGCCCGGGGCGACGGCACGCTGCTCGGCGAGCCGGTGGGGGACAAGTACGTCTCGCTCTCCGGCACCTCGATGGCCACGCCGCACGTCGTCGGGGCGGTGGCACTGCTCGCCCAGCAGCACACCGACTGGGCGGCAGCCCAGCTCAAGGCCACCCTGATGGCCTCGGCGAAGCCGCACCCGGCGCAGACGGCCTTCCAACAGGGCGCCGGCCGGGTCGACGTGGCCCGGGCGATCACCCAGCGGGTGGTCAGCAACCCGGTCAGCGTTTCCTTCGGCCAGCCCGCCTGGCCGCACAACGACGACACCCCGGTCAGCCGGCAGGTCGACTGGCGCAACGAGGGTCCGGACCCGCTCAACCTGGACCTGACCCTCGAGGTGACCGGCCCGGACGGCCAGCCCGCGCCCGCCGGCATGTTCGCCCTCGGCGCGAGCCAGGTCACCGTGCCGGCCGGCGGCACCGCCGGCACCACGGTCACCGTGGACACCCGGCTCGGAACGGACGGCTACTGGACCGGGCGCATCGTGGCCCGCTCCGGGACGGCGGTGGCGGTCACCCCGGTCGCGGTGAACCGCGAGGTGGAGAGCTACCAGCTCACCGTGCGGCACCTGGACGCCACCGGCGGGGCCGCCACCGACCACGCCACGGTGCTTATCGGTCTGGACACCTTCATCACCTACGACCTGTACGACCCGGACGGCACCGTCGACACCCGGGTGCCCAAGGGCCGCTACGGACTCGTCAGCCTCCTCTTCGCCGAGGACGGGCTCGCCCAGCTGGCCCGTCCGGAGCTGATCATCGACGGCGACACCACAGTCACCGTCGACGCCCGGCAGGCCCGGCCGGTGCGCACCGCCGTTCCGGAGCGCTCGGCCGCGCCGGCGCTGGTGGACATCGGAGCGAACTGGGTCAGCAGCGACGGCGGCTATTACGGGTTCGGCGTGATCTCGCCCGACTTCACCGGGCTGGCCACCGGACATCTCGGTCGCGCGGTCTCCGGTGAGCGGTTCTTCGCCACGGTGAGCAGCCAGTGGATCGAGCCGGAGGTCGCCAACACCCCCTACCTGTACGCGCTCAGCGAGAAGGTCCCCGGCCGGATGCCGACCGGCTTCGACAAGACCTACCGAAGCCGGGATCTGGCCAGCGTCACGCACCGGTTCCGGGGTGGCTATCCCGGCCTGGTCGCCGAGCGGCTGGTCTTCCCGCACCTCGACCCGGATCTGGGCGCCTGGGGGGTCGGCTTGACCACCGCGGTGCCCGGGCAGCGGGTCGAGCACTACAACACCCGCGGGCTGCGCTGGTCCTCCGAGCTGATGTTCGCGGTACCCACCGACGACGGGTGGCCGGAGCGGAAGATGTCGCTGAGCGCCGAACCACGGGCGTACCGGCCCGGGCGGCACACCCGGGAGAGCTGGAACAGCGCGCCGTACGGGCCGTCCTTCCCGGCGCCGCGCTGGCCCGGGCAGGGCGTCACCCGGCTCGGTGACGAGATCCAGGTGGACGTGCCGCTGCACAGCGATGCCGAGGGGCACGCCGGCATTTCGTACGGCGACACCGATCGGACCGCGCTCTACCGCGAGGGTGTGCTGGTGGGCGAGTCGCCGGAGCCCGGTTTCGGGCAGTTCACTGTGCCGCCCGGTGCCGCCGCCTACCGGCTGGAGGTTTCGGGGAAGCGGAGCTTCACGGATCTCAGCACCGAGGTCAGCACGGCGTGGACGTTCCGGTCCCGGCACGTGCCGGGCGATGACCACCGGGCGCTGCCGGTGTCCGCCATCCGGTTCACGCCACCGCTCGACAGCACCAATGCCGCCCGGGCCGGCCGGACCCTGGTCATCCCGGTGCAGGTGCAGCGGCAGCCCGGTGCCGCAGGGTCGCGGGTGACCAGGTTGACAGTGGACGTCTCGTACGACGGCGGCCGCAGTTGGCGACCCGCCCAGGTCCGGCACGGAGGGCACGGCTGGACGGCCACCGTCCGGCATCCCGCCGGGGCCGGCTACGCGTCCCTGCGGGCCACCGCCCGGGACTCCGCCGGCAACACCGTGACCGAACGGATCATCCAGGCGTACCGCCTGCGATGAGGCGTACCCCGTCCGGGTCCGCGGCCGAGCGCCGCGGACCCGGCGGGACCGTCAGTCGTTGGCGTGCAGGGCGGCGTTCAGCTCGATGCCCCGGCCGGTGCGCGGCCGGGCCTCCAGCGCGCCGGTCACCGAGTTGCGCCAGAACAGCAGGCCGTCGACACCGGACAGTTCGCGGGCCTTGACCACCCGGCCGTCCGGCAGACTGATCTTCGACGCTGCGGTGATGTAGCAGCCCGCCTCCACCACGCAGTCGTCGCCGAGCGAGATGCCGACGCCGGCGTTCGCGCCGATCAGGCTCCGCTCACCGATGCTCACCTTCTCCGTGCCGCCACCGGAGAGGGTGCCCATGATCGAAGCGCCGCCGCCGATGTCGGAGCCGTCGCCGATCAGCACGCCCTGCACGATCCGGCCCTCCACCATCGACGTGCCCACGGTGCCGGCGTTGAAGTTGACGAAGCCCTCGTGCATCACAGTGGTGCCGGCGGCCAGGTGGGCGCCGAGCCGGACCCGGTCCGCGTCGGCGATCCGCACGCCGGAGGGGACCACGTAGTCGGTCATCCGGGGGAACTTGTCCACCCCGTACACCGCCAGGTGGCGGCCGGCGGCCCGCTCAATCACCCGCAGCTCGTCCACCCGCTCCGGCGGGCACGGCCCGGCGGAGGTCCACGCCACGTTGGCCAGCTTGCCGAAGATGCCGTCCAGGTTGAGCTGGTTGGGCCGGACCAGGCGGTGCGAGAGCAGGTGCAGCCGGAGGTACGCGTCCGGGGCGTCCTTGATCGGGTCGTCCAGCGAGCCGATCACGGTGACCACCTGGACGGTACGCAGACCCGGCAGCGGCCGGTCGCCGACCGCGGCCGGCGGCAGGTCGAGCACGTCCGTCTCGTCCTCACCGGCGACCAGCGGCAGCTCACCCAGGCCCAGCTTGCCGGTCGGGTACCAGGTGTCGAGCACCTGTTCGTCGGCCGTGACGGTGGCCAGGCCGATGCCCCAGGCGGAATCTGCGGACGTCACTGTTGCACCTCTCGGTCGCGGCCGGACCGGCCTCTGTTCACGACGGCGGGGCTCGCAAGCTCACTCTTCGCGCTGACAAACCTGAAGGTACCGTGCGAACCATGGAGAACCCGCTGACCCCCGAGGTCCTCGCCGATCCGGTGGCGCTGACCCGCGCCCTGGTCGACATCGAGTCCGTGTCCCTCAACGAGAAGGCCATCGCCGACTGCGTTGAAGAGGTGCTGCGGGGCGTACCGCACCTGACCACCCACCGGCACGGCAACACGGTGATGGCGCGCACCGACCTGGGTCGCTCGCAGCGCGTCGTACTGGCCGGGCACCTGGACACGGTGCCGCTGAACAACAACTTCCCGTCGAGCATGCGCGGCGACCTGATGTACGGCTGCGGCACGTCCGACATGAAGTCCGGAGTCGCGTACGCGCTGCACCTCGCGGTCACCCTGCCCGAGCCGCGCTACGACGTGACGTACTTCTTCTACGAGGCCGAGGAGATCGAGTCCCGGTACAACGGGCTGAACCTGGTCGCGCAGGCGTATCCGGAGTGGCTGGAGGCGGACTTCGCAGTCCTGCTGGAGCCGACGTACGGCCTCGTCGAGGCGGGCTGCCAGGGCACCATGCGAGCCATCGTGACCACCTCCGGTGAGCGGGCCCACGCGGCGCGCTCCTGGCACGGGGTGAATGCCATCCACGCCGCCGGTGAGGTGCTGCGGCGACTCCAGGCGTACGAGGGGCGCCGGGTCACCATCGAGGGGTGCGACTTCCGCGAGGGTCTGAACGCGGTCCGGATCACCGGCGGCGTCGCGGGAAACGTGATCCCCGACCACTGCGAGATCGAGGTCAACTACCGGTACGCACCGGATCGCGACCCGGTGGCGGCGGAGGCGCACCTGCGGGAGGTCTTCGCGGGCTTCGAGCTGACCGTGACCGACGCGGCGGCCGGCGCGGCCCCCGGCCTGGAGGCGGCCCCGGCGAAGGAGTTCCTGGCGGCGGTCGGTGCGGCGCCGATCGGCAAGCTGGGCTGGACGGACGTGGCCCGGTTCGCGGCCATGGGCATCCCCGCGCTCAATTTCGGCCCGGGCGACCCCAACCTGGCCCACCACAAGGACGAGCACGTCGAAATCAGCAAGATCCGCGACGGCGCCGCGACCCTGCACCGCTGGCTGGCCCCGGCCTGACCCGCCCGTCTACCCGGTGATCAAGAGGTTCGCGTCAGCCGGGCCCGTTGTCGGCGACGCGAACCTCTTGATCAGCTCCGGACGGGGAGAGGGAGTGGGGCTCGTCCTGTTGGCGGGTGCGGCGGCGCTCGGCCACCACGTCTCGGATCCGTCGCTGCATCTGGCGACGGATCCGGATCATCTCGCTGTTGCTGATCACGCTGTCTCCTCCCCCGAAGGCGCGCGCCGGGGCATACCCGGTATGTGAATAGTAAGACGTACGAGCGAGCCGAATAGTTGCCCAAGATCTCGAACTATTTCTCGGCGTCCGCGCCCCGCACACCCGACACGTGCCGCTCCACTACGGTTGCTCCCATGAGCCAGAGCAACGGGCGGGAGGCGGGCCGCGGTCCCGGACAGGAGCGGCACCGGGGCGCGGTGACGCTGCGCCGGGGGGCGATTCCGAGCAGCACCGCGGACCAGCGGCTGCTGGACTCGCGCGGGCGGGGCGACTGGAAGACCAGGGACGCCTGGCGGGCGCTGCGGATCCTGTCCGAGTTCGTCGAGGGCTTCGACACGCTCGCCGACCTGCCGCCGGCGGTCAGCGTCTTCGGCTCCGCGCGCAGCGGCCCGGACACCGCCGAGTGCCGTCTGGCCGAGCAGTTGGGCGGCGCGCTGGCCCGGGCCGGCTACGCGGTGATCACCGGTGGTGGGCCGGGGGTGATGGAGGCCGCCAACCGGGGGGCCAGTGAGGCCGGCGGGCTCTCCGTCGGGCTCGGCATCGAGCTTCCGTTCGAGCAGGGCATCAACGAATGGGTCGACCTGGCCATCGACTTCCGCTACTTCTTCGCCCGCAAGACCATGTTCGTCAAGTACGCGCAGGCGTTCGTGGTGCTGCCCGGCGGGTTCGGGACCATGGACGAGCTGTTCGAGGCGCTCACCCTCGTGCAGACCGGCAAGGTCACCCGGTTCCCGGTGGTGCTGATGGGGGTCGCCTACTGGCAGGGGCTGCTCGACTGGATGCGTGACTCGATGGCCGCCGACGGCAAGATCGGCCCGGTCGACCTGGACCTGATCTGCCTCACCGACGACGTCAACGCGGCGGTCCGGCACATCATCGAGGCCGAGGCGACGCTCTCCGCCGAGCAGGAGGCGGTCCGCGACGAGGCCGTCGCCCGTACCGCCGCCGACCAGCAGGCCGCCGCCGAGCAGTCGGCCGAGCAGCCACGGGAGAGCTGATGGCGGCGATCTGCGTCTTCTGCGCCTCCTCCCGTACCCTCGACCAGCGCTGGTTGGACCTGGCCGCCGAGACCGGCGCGGAGCTGGCCCGGCGCGGGCACACGCTCGTCAGCGGCGGCGGCTGCGTCGGCATGATGGGGGCGCTGGCGGACGGCGCCCGGGCCGCCGGAGGGCGCACCCTGGGCGTCATCCCGCAGGCGCTGGTGGACCTGGAGGTCGCCGACCTGGCCTCGGACGAGCTGCTGGTGACCGACTCGATGGCCACCCGCAAGAACGTGATGATCGACAAGTCGGACGCGTTCCTCACCCTGCCCGGCGGGCTGGGCACCCTGGACGAGCTGTTCGAGGTCTGGACCACCGCCACCCTCACCCTGCACACCAAGCCGATGGTGCTGATCGACACCGACGGCTTCTACCGGCCGCTGCTGGACTGGCTCGGCACCCTCGCCGACCAGCACTTCCTCAAACCAGCCGGTCTCAGCCTCCTGACCGTCGCCACCTCCATCCCCGACGCCCTCGACGCCCTCGAATCCCACCTGACCTGACCCCACCCCACCCACCCCGGCCCCCCACCGCCCCACCCCGTCGATCATGAAGTTGGCGGCGCTGCCGTCGGCGTGTCGCGCCGCTAACTTCATGATCGACGGAGTTGGTGGGGTGGGGTGAGGCCGGATGGGCCGGGCGGGGGTCAGTGGGGTGGGTGGGGTGTCGTATGGGCGTGATGGGATGAGCTGATGCAGGCGTACCGGTTGGTGCGACGGTCCGGGGGGCCGGCGCGGGGGGACGGGGGCGTGCCGATCGGCGGCACCGTGCCCGCCGGTAGCGGCGCGGCCCAGAGCGGCACCCTGCCCGCCGGTGGGGTTGCGCCGACCGCCGCGGTCGGGGCGGTCGGTCCCGACGGGCGCGAGCGGGCGGCCGGGTCCGGAACAGACGGGATCGGCCGGCGGGTCGATCCGGTGCAGGCGGAGGTGGTCGGGCACACCGACGGGCCGATGCTCGTGCTCGGCGGGCCGGGCACCGGCAAGACCAGCACCCTGGTCGAGGCGGTCGCCGCCCGGGTGACCGAGGGGGTCGATCCCGAACGGATCCTGGTGCTGACCTTCGGTCGCCGAGGCGCCACCGCGCTACGCCAGCGCATCGAGGCCCGGGTGGCGCAGGACGGCCACCGGGTGCTGCGTGAGCCCCTGGTGCGCACCTTCGCGGCGTACGCCTTCGGGCTGCTCCGCCGGGCCGCCGCCGAACGCGGCGAGCCGTCGCCCCGGCTGCTCACCGGCCCCGAGCAGGATCTGATCATCCGCGAGCTGCTGGACGTGGTGGGCGAGGAGCCCGAGGACGACCCGGTCGGGTGGCCGACGGATCTACGGCCGGCCCTACGGACCCGAGCCTTCGCCGGTCAGTTGCGCGACCTGCTCATGCGTGCCGCTGAGCGCGGCGTCGGCCCGGCCGACCTGGCCCGGCTCGGCGAGAAGCTCGGCCGCGCCGACTGGCCGGCCGCCGCGCGCTTCCTGCGGGAGTACGTCGCGGTGCTCGCGCTGCGCGACGTCAGCAACCGCGGCTCGATCGCGTACGACCCGGCCGAACTGGTCCGTGCGGCCACCGGGTTGCTGCGCGACGACGAGGAGCTGTTGGCCGCCGAGCGCCGCCGGCTCGCCCACGTGTACGTCGACGAGCTGGCCGACACCGACCCCGCCCAGCTCGACCTGCTGTCGGTGATCGCCGGTGGCGGCAAGACGCTTGTCGCGTTCGCCGACCCGGATTCCTCCACGTACGCCTTCCGTGGCGCCGACCCGGCCGGCGTGACGACCTTCCCGCACCGGTTCCGGACCGCCTCGGGGGCGCCGGCCGCGCAGGTGCTGCTGACCACGTCCTACCGGGCGGGGCCGGGCCTGCTCGCCGCGATCGCACGGCTGGGCCGCCGGCTGCGGGGTCCGGCGGCGCACCGCCGGCTGCACCCCCTGCCGGACGCCCCGACGGGCGTGGTCGAGGTGCACACGTTCCGCTCGGCGACCAGCGAGGCCGCCTGGCTGGCCCACGCGCTGCGCTCGGCGCACCTGCTCGACGGCATGCCCTGGTCGCGGATGGCGGTGCTGGTGCGGTCGACCGCGTTGCAGCTGCCCACGCTGCAACGGGCGCTGCACGCCGCCGGCGTACCCACAGTGGTGCACGGCGAGGACCTGCCGCTGCACCTGCAACCGGCGGTGGCCCCGCTGCTGCTCCTGCTGCGCTGCGCGCTGGAGCCGGACCGGCTGGACGAGGAGGCCGCGGTCGCGCTGCTGCACTCGCCGCTGGGCGGGGCGGACCCGCTGGCCGAGCGGCGGCTGCGGCAGGGCCTGCGTGCTCTGGCACTGGCCGGCGGAGACCGGCGCCCGTCCGGGGAGCTGATCGTCGAGGCGTTGCGCGACCCGGCCGAGCTGGCCGGCATCGAGCGACGGTGGGCGGAGCCGGCACAGGCGGTGGCCGGGCTGCTGGCCACCGCCCGGGCTTCCGCCGCCCGGCCGGGCGCGACGGCAGAGGACGTGCTCTGGGCCGTCTGGCACGCCAGCGGGCTTGCCGAACGCTGGGCCGGAGCGATCGGCCAGGGGCAACCGGCGGCCGGCGAGGGGGACCTGGCCCGGCGGCGGCGGGCTGAGGCCGCCGACCGGGATCTGGACGCCGTGCTGGTGCTCTTCGACGCGGCGGCCCGCTTCACCGACCGGCTTCCCGGTGCCCGCACCGAGGTCTTCCTCGACCATGTGCTCGGTCAGGACCTGCCGGCCGACACCATCGCCCCGACCGCCGACCGGGGTGCGGCTGTCCGGCTGCTCACCGCGCACGGCGCGAAGGGCCTGGAGTGGGACCTGGTCGCGGTGGCCGGGGTGCAGGAGGGCATCTGGCCGGACCTGCGCCTGCGCGGCAGCCTGCTCGGCTCGGAGCGACTGGTCGACGTGCTGGCCGGGCGGTCCGTCGGCGGCGCCACCGCGGCGAACGTGGTGGGTCAGACGTCGGCGTTGCTGGACGAGGAGCGCCGGCTCTTCCACGTCGCCGTCAGCCGGGCCCGGCACCGGCTGCTGGTCACCGCGGTGGCGTCGGCCGCGGTCGGCGGCGACGATCACGAGGAGCAGCCGAGCCGGTTCCTGCACGAGCTGGGGCCCACCCCGAGCGGGCCGCCCACCCCGCCGACCGGGCCAACCACTCCGCCCGGTCCCCGCACCGGGCCGACCAACGATCCCGCCGGCCATCCGCCGGACGCCGTGCACAGCGGCGACGGTGCGGCCGGCGCCGGCGTCACCGACGGCGCGACCGGAAACGGCGCCCCGCACGGCGTGTCCAGTGACCGAGACGTGACCGAGGACGGGGAGCCGGACCGGCCCGGCGCGCTGCCGGTCACCCGACCACCGCGGGCGCTGACGCTGCCGGCGCTGGTCGCCGAGCTGCGTACCGCGATCACCGACCCGGCCGCGCCGGCGTTCCGGCGGCGCGCCGCGGCGGCCGAGCTCGCCCGGCTCGCCGCCGCCGGTGTGCCCGGCGCGCATCCGGACGACTGGTGGGGTCTGCGTGCGCTCTCCGACGACCGGCCGCTGGTCGATGACGGTGAGCCGGTGCGGGTTACCCCGTCGGCGATGGAGAGCGCGTTGCGGTGCAGCCTGCGCTGGCTGCTGGAACGGCACGGCGGCAGCGGCCCGGCCAGCACCGCTCAGGGCGTGGGCAACCTGGTGCACGCCGCCTCGATGCTCGCCGAGGACGCCAGTGCCGACCGGGGCGCCCTGCTCGACTACGTGGCCGCCCGGTTCGACGCGATCGAGTTGGCCGCCCGGTGGATGGCCGGCCCGGAGCGGGAGCGCGCCGAGGCGATGGTCGACAAGCTGCTGCGCTGGCTGGCCACCAACCCGCGCCGGCTGCTCGCCATCGAGCACGAGTTCGCGGTCCGCCTGGACGACCCGCACCGGCCGGTCGACCTGGCCGGCCGGGTCGACCGGTTGGAGGTCGACGAGGACGGGCGACTGGTGGTGATCGACCTGAAGACCGGCAAGTCCACCGCCGTCACCGGCACCGACCTGGCCGAGCATCCGCAGCTCGGCGCGTACCAGGCGGCGGTGGAGGCGGGGGCGTTCGTCGAGTTCGGCGACGAGTCCGGGGGCGCCGCGCTTGTGCAGCTCGGCACCTCCGCCAAGGACGCCCGGGAGCAGAATCAACCGGCGGTCGGCGAGGGACCGGCGGCTGGCTGGGCGACAGCGCTGGTTCGGCGGACCGCCGATACGATGGCCGCTGCCACCTTCGCCGCGGTGGCGAACTCGAAGTGCCGGGTCTGCCCGGTGCGCACCAGCTGCCCGGTCTCCGGGCAGGGGCGCCAGGTCGTCGAGCCGCCGACCACCCGGAGCAGCCCCGAGGGCGAGGAGTGAGCGTAGCCCCGTGACCCAGCCCGCCCTGTTCGGCGCCGGTCCGGCGCCGGCACCCCGACTCGCCGACGCCGGCCCCCGGTACACCCCGGTGGAGCTGGCCAAGCTGCTGCGGCTGCCGGCGCCGACCCGGGAGCAGGCCGAGATCATCGCCGCCCCGGTGGAGCCGCTGCTGGTGGTCGCCGGGGCCGGGTCCGGCAAGACCGAGACGATGGCCGCGCGGGTGGTCTGGCTGGTGGCCAACTCGTACGTGCGGCCGGAGCAGATCCTCGGGCTGACCTTCACCCGTAAGGCGGCCGGCGAGCTGGCCCACCGGGTACGAACGCGGCTCGACCAGCTGATCCGCCGGCTCGGACGGCAGGGGCGGGACCCGCTGGACGATCCGCTCGCCGGCGAGCCGACCGTCTCCACGTACCACTCGTACGCCGGGCGGATCGTCACCGAGCACGGGTTGCGGGCCGGCTACGAGCCGTCCACCCGGCTGCTCACCGAGGCGTCCCGCTGGCAGTTGGTCGACCTGCTGGTGCGCAACTACGACGGCGACATGTCCGAGGTGGACCGGATGCCGAGCACCATCACCGACGCGGTGCTGGCCCTCGCCGGGGAGTTGGACGAACACCTGGTCGCTCCGGACGAGTTGGCCGCCTGGACCGGCCGGTTCTTCGCCGAGGTGCAGTCCCGGCCGGGTCGGGTCTACGCCGACGTGCGCAAGGCGCTCGCCCTCCAGCAGACCCGGCTGCGCCTGTTGCCGCTGGTGCGGGCGTACGCCCGGCGCAAGGAGGACTTCGAGGCGATGGACTTCGCCGACCAGCTCGCCCGGGCGGCCCGGGTGGCCCGGGACCATCCGGGGGTCGGTGAGATCGAGCGGGACCGCTACCGGGTGGTGTTGCTGGACGAGTACCAGGACACCAGCCACGCACAGGTGGTGCTGCTCAACGCGCTGTTCGGCGGAGGGCACCCGGTGACCGCGGTGGGTGACCCGTGCCAGTCGATCTACGGGTGGCGGGGGGCGAGCGCCGGCACCCTGGACCGGTTCCCCACCGAGTTCGCCCGGGCCGGCGGTCGGCCGGCCGAGGCGCTCGGGCTCACCACCAGCTGGCGCAACCGCCCGGAGATCCTCCGGGTGGCGAACGCGCTGTCCACCCCGTTGCGCGCGGCGGGCGCCCGGGTGCCGGAGCTGCGGTCCGCGCTGACCGTCCGGGACCCGATCCCGCACCGCAGCCCGGGTGGGGCGGCCGGTGGCACTGTGCACTGCGCGCTACTGCCGACGTACGCCGACGAGGCGAACTGGATCGCGGACAGCGTGCTCGCCGCCTGGCGCGGCGCGGCGCGGATGCCCGGCGCGGTGCCCGAGCACATCCCGGTGGCGCAGCGGCCGACCACGGCCGTGCTGGTCCGGGTCCGCAGCCAGATCCCGGCGATCGAGTCGGCGCTGCGCGAGCGCGGCCTTCCGGTCGAGGTGGTCGGGCTGGGCGGCCTGCTGGACACCCCCGAGGTACGCGATGTGGTCTGCACCCTGCGGGTGCTGGCCGACCCGACCGACGGGGCCGCGTTGCTGCGGCTGCTCACCGGCGCCCGCTGGCGGATCGGGCCGCGCGACCTGGTGGCACTGCACCGGCGGGCGCGGTCCATCGCCAACGCCCGTCGACAGGTTGCCGCCGACGACACCTCGGACATCAGCCCCGACCTGCTGGACGAGGCGACCCTGGTGGAGGCGCTGGCCGACCTCGGCCCGGCGCAGGCGTACTCGGCGGAGGGCTTCGCGCGGTTGCGCGCGTACGGCCGGGAGCTGGCGCTGTTGCGCTACCGGCTGGACCAGGCACTTCCGGACCTGATCGCGGACATCGAGCGGACCATCGGCCTGGACGTGGAGGTCGCCGTGCGGGCCGGCCGGGACGGCGCGGGCGACGCCGGCCTGGCCCGGGGTCACCTGGACGCCCTCGGCGACGTGGCGGCCCGGTTCAGCGGGGAGACGCCGGGCGCGACGCTCGCCGGTTTCCTGTCCTACCTGGCCGCCGCCGAGGATGAGGAGCGCGGTCTCGCCCCGGGCGAGGTCGAGGTGGTGGAGGGCGCGGTGCAGGTGGTGACCGCGCACGCCGCGAAGGGCCTGGAGTGGGACGTGGTGGCGGTGGCGGGGTTGAGCCGCGGGCTGTGGCCCGGGCCGGTGCGCAACTCCGACCACTGGCTGGGTGGGCTGGGCGTGCTGCCGTTCCCGCTCCGCGGTGACGCCGACGGGTTGCCCGAGCTGGCGCTCGACGAGGCGGCGGATCAGCGGGCCGTGGCACGGGCGGTGACCGATTTCATTGACGCCTGGCGCGCGCACGACGAGCGGGAGGAGCGGCGGCTGACGTACGTGGCCGTGACCCGGCCGCGCCGGCTGCTGCTCTGCTCCGGTTACTGGTGGGGGGAGGGGACCAAGCGTCCGCGCGGTCCGTCGGTCTTCCTGCGCGAGGTGTACGACGCCTGCCTGGACGGCGGCCCGGGGCACCTGGTCGACGCGTGGGCGCCGGAGCCGACCCCGGATGCGACGAACCCGACCGCCGAGGTGGTGCTCCGCGCGGAGTGGCCGGCAGACCCGCTGGGCGGCCGTCGGCCGGCACTGGCTGAGGCGGCCGCGCTGGTCCGCCGCCTGATGTCCGACGTCCCGGCGGACGTGGTGGTCGCCGGTGGGCCGGTCGAGCCGGAGGTCGACCCGGAGGTGGCGCGCTGGCGGCGCGAGGCGGACCTGCTGCTGGCCGAGCGGGCCGAGTTGACCCGGCTCTCCGGCGCGGTCGAGGTGGCCCTGCCCGGGCAGCTGAGCGTCACCCAGTTGGTCGCGTTGCGACGTGACCCGGCGGCGCTGGCCCGTACGCTGCGCCGCCCGGTGCCCACCGAGCCCAACCCGTACGCCCGCCGCGGAACCGCCTTCCACGCCTGGCTGGAACAGCGGTTCGGCGCCGACCGGCTGCTCGACGTGGACGAGCTGCCCGGCGCGGCGGACGCGGACGCCGCTCCGGACGAGGCGCTCGTCGAGCTTCAGGAGCGCTTCCTGGCCAGCGAGTGGGCCGACCGGGTGCCGGTGGAGGTGGAGGTGCCGTTCGCCACGGTGATCGCCGGGGTGGTGGTGCGGGGGCGGATGGACGCGGTCTTCGCTCGGCCGGGCGGCCGGTTCGACGTGGTGGACTGGAAGACCGGCGCGCAACCGACCGGCCCGGCTGCGGAGGTGGCCGCGGTGCAGTTGGCCGTCTACCGGCTGGCCTGGGCGGAGCTGGCCGGCGTGCCGGTCGACCGGGTGGGAGCGGCGTTCCACTACGTCCGGCACGGGGTGACGGTCCGCCCCGCCGACCTGCTGGACGTGACCGGGCTCACGGCCCTGATCGCCAAGCTGCCGGAAGATTCCGTCCAACATTGACCATGGCGGGAAAATCCGTGGTAGGTTGAACGGGTTGCAGTTTTGGTTACCAGAGACTCTGTGTGCGCCTGGCGGGATTGTGGCCCCAGGCGCTCTTTGTTGTGTCCGGAGTTCTCCGGGCGGGGCGACCAGAAGCGACAGGCGATTCGCGCATTCCCGCGCGGAGCGCTCCTCTTCGGGCTCGCAACAAGTGCGAGTCCGACGTTCCGTCAAGGAGACGAAACACATGGCTATTGGCACCGTGAAGTGGTTCAACGCTGACAAGGGCTTCGGCTTCATCACCCCGGACGGCGGCGGCGCTGACGTCTTCGCCCACTTCTCGGCGATCCAGTCCTCCGGCTACCGGAGCCTGGACGAGAACCAGCGGGTCGAGTTCGAGGTGACCCAGGGCCAGAAGGGCCCGCAGGCGGAGAACATCCGCCCGCTCTGATCTTCGGATCGGCCAGCATTACCTGTCGCGCCCTCCGGGCGTGGCGGTGACGGGACCGGCCCGCTCCGTCGTCGACCTGCGTACGCAGGCGGCGGCCCGGCGGCGGGCCGGCCCGTACCCCCTTCGGTTCGTGCTTGTGAGTCCTGGCGGCCTTTTCCGCTGGCGACAGCGCCGTCTTCGGCGCCCTCCCTCGACACGTGCCGCGTCGAGGAAGGCTTCTGCGTGACCTCTGTTATTCCTTCGTTCGCCCATACCGGTCTGGCGCCGGCGCTGCTCACCGCGCTGACCGCGCAGGGCATCACCGAGCCGTTCCCGATCCAGTCGGCCACGCTGCCCGACTCGCTCGCCGGCCGGGACGTTCTCGGCCGGGGTCGCACCGGCTCCGGTAAGACCCTCGCCTTCGGGCTTCCGCTGCTCTCCCGCACCGCCGGCCGCAAGGCCCGGCCGGGTCGCCCGCTGGCCCTGGTGCTGGTGCCGACCCGGGAGCTGGCCCAGCAGGTGACCACCGCGCTGTCCCCGTACGCCCGCGCCGTCGGGCTGCGCTGCGCCACAGTCGTCGGCGGGCTGTCGTTGCAGCGCCAGGCGGACGCCCTGCGTGCCGGCGCCGAGGTGGTCGTGGCCACCCCCGGTCGGCTGCACGACCTGATCAACCGCGGCGACGCCCGGCTCGACCAGGTCGAGATCACCGTGCTGGACGAGGCCGACCAGATGGCCGACATGGGCTTCCTGCCGCAGGTCACCAAGCTGCTGGAGCAGGTCGCGCCGCAGGGGCAGCGGATGCTCTTCTCCGCGACCCTGGACGGCGGCGTGGACCGGCTGGTCCGCCGCTTCCTGAGCAGCCCGGTGACCCACTCGGTCGACCCGGGCACCGCCACGGTCACCGCGATGACCCACCACGTGCTGCACGTCGACGCGGTGGACAAGCCCGACGCCCTGACCCGGATCGCCGCCCGCGAGGGCCGCACGATCCTGTTCATGGGTACGAAGCACCGCGCCGACCGGCTCGCCCGCCAGTTGCTCTCCAAGGGCGTACGCGCGGCCGCGCTGCACGGCGGCAAGTCCCAGCCGCAGCGCACCCGGATCCTGGAGCAGTTCCGCAACGGCCAGGTGACCGCCCTGGTCGCCACGGACGTGGCGGCCCGGGGTATCCACGTCGACGGCCTGGACATGGTGGTCAACGTGGACCCGCCGACCGAGGCGAAGGACTACCTGCACCGGGGCGGCCGGACCGCCCGGGCCGGTGAGTCCGGCTCCGTGGTCACCCTGGTCCTGCCCGAGCAGCGCCGGGACGTGTCCCGGCTGATGGCCACCGCGGGCATCCGGCCCGAGTCGGTCCAGGTCCGCCCGGGCGACGAGGCGCTGGCCCGGGTGACCGGTGCCCGCGAGCCCTCCGGCGTGCCGGTGACCATCGTCGCCCCGCCGGCAGCCGCCGGCCGGGGACGTACCGCCGGTGGATCCGGCGGCTCGGTCACCGACGGCGCCGCCCGGCCGGCGCACCGCGCGTCGGGCCGGTCCCGCCGCCCGCGCCGCCCCCGCATCGTCTGACCCGTATGCGCTGACCGACCCGCCCCGCCTCGGCTGGGCGGGTCGGTCTGTCTGCGGGGTGGCGAGGCACACGCGGGCCCTTCACGGGCGCCCTGGATCGACGTCCGGCAGATCCTCTGAGTCGGTAATCAGCCTCGGCTGGGTCGGCTGGCCGACTGTGTTCCGAGGGACCGTGGTCGAAGCTGACCACCGGGGGGACGCCGGGCGGGGGACCCGGCACGGAAGGGGTGACCATGGCGGGCGAAGCCGGCTCGGGGGCGCTGCGCGAACTGATCCTGGTGGTCGCGGTCGCGCTCACCGGGCTGTTGCTCGCCATGGTTGCGGCCTTCGCGCCCTGGCACGCCACCCCGGTGGGTAATGCTCCCGCCGGTCTGGTGGAGCTGCACAGCCCCGCCGACCCGGGCTCCGGCCCGACGGTCGCACACGTGGGCTGAGCAGCGGCCGGACCGACCGGTGCCGCCGGAGGGGCAGGCCCGGTCAGGATCGGTACGAGGCGTGGTCGGGTCGGCGGGGCACCGGCCCGACCACGCCGCAACCTGTCGGCGAACGCACCCCGTCGGTGTCAGACGGTCACGACCCGGTGGGGGCGCGACCGCTCGAGTCGCGGGTGAGCAGATCGGCCAGGGTCGTGCTGTCCACCACCGTGGCGATCGCCCCGTGCACGGCCAGCCAGACCTCGGTCAGCCCGGCCACCGCCACCGCCACTCTTGGCGGCAGCGGCGGCGACGGCGAGCATGGCCCGGAGCGCGTAGTCGCTGCGCGCGGAGACGTACACGTCACTGACCAGCCTGGTCCAGCACACCCCAGCGGCGCCGGATCGCCTTGTCCGCCGCACCGAACGCGGCATCCACGACCAGGCCGAGCACCAGGATGACGATCATGGTGGAGAGCAGCCAGGGCGCGTCGGACAGCTCGCGGGAGTAGGTGAGCTGGGCGCCGAGGGAGGTCTGCGAGATGCCGACAACGATCAGCTCGCCAGCCATCAGGCTCCGCCAGGAGAACGCCCAGCCCTGCTTGAGTCCGGCGACGATCGCCGGCAGCGCGGCCGGCGCGATCACGTACCGGTAGAGATTGAGCCCCCGGGCGCCCAGGTTCCGGCCCGCGCGCAGGAGCAGCGGCGGCACGTAGTCCACACCGGAGATCACGCCGTTGGCGATGGACGGCGCCGCGCCGAGCACCACCACGAAGAAGATCGCCTTCTCGCTCAGCTCGAACAGCAGGATGGCCAGCGGGAACCAGGCGATCGACGGCATGGTCTGCAACGCGGTGATCATTGAGCCGATGGCGGCCCGGAGCACCGTGGACCGGGCCACCGCCAGGCCCAGGAGCAGGCCGACCGCGACCGAGAAGACGTACCCGACGGCGGCCCGACGCAGCGTGGTGAGCAGGCCCTCCCAGAGCTGTGGGCCCTGGGCCTGGGTCAGCAGCTCGCGGCCGACGACCAGCGGAGCCGGCAGCGAGTACGGCGGCTTCCAACCCGACCAGACCACCAACTGCCAGGCCGCGATGACGATGGCCAGCGCGGCCAGCTTGGGCCAGGTGGCGGCCCAGAGCCGGGTGCCCCGGGAGATCTCCTTCTCCCGGCCGGCGATCTCCAGCGCGTCGAGGCCGGAGATCTGCGCGTCGGTGCGCGCGGTGCTGGTGAGGGTGTCACTGGCCATGGCGGCCCACCTCCGTACGGAGCCGCTCGGTGACCTCGGCGGCGATGGCAGCGACCTCGGGGGAGTCGATCCGCCGTGGGCGTGGGATGTCCACCGTGGTGGAGTAGATGATCCGGCCGGGCCGGCTGGAGAGCAGGATGATCCGGTCGGCCAGCCGGGCCGCCTCCCGGACGTTGTGCGTCACGAAGAGCACCGAGAGGTTGCGCTCGGACCAGATCCGTTCCAGCTCGTCGTGCAGGATGTCCCGGGTCATCGCGTCCAGCGCGCCGAACGGCTCGTCCATCAGCAGCACCGGGGTGTCCAGGGCCAGCGTGCGAGCCAGCGCGACCCGCTGCCGCATTCCACCGGAGAGCTCGTGCGGGCGCTTGCGGCCGAAGTCGGCCAGGTGCACGGTGCGCAGCAGCTCCGCCACCCGCGCGCGCCGCTCGGCGCGGGGCAGCCCGCGCAGCTTCAACGGGACCTCGACGTTGCCGTCGACGGTCAGCCACGGAAAGAGCGCCGGCTCCTGGAACATCAGCCCGGGGCTGGCGTCGCCGGCCAGGGCGATCTGCCCACCGCTGGGCCGGTCCAGCCCGGCGACCAGGTTGAGCAGGGTGCTCTTGCCGCAGCCGGAGGCGCCGACCAGGCAGACGAACTCGCCCGGCGCCACGTCCAGGGACACGCCGTCCAGGGCCAGGACGGAGCTCGGCCCGCGTCCGTACACCTTGGTCACGTCGGAGAGCGCGACCGCGGTGGTCGTGCTCTCCGGCGCCGTCGTGGTCGACATCATGGCTGGACGACCTCGGGCTTGCCCTGCGCCTTGAGCGCGTTGTTGAGGTACGTCAGGTCGTACAGGCCCTTGAGGTCCACCGGTTCGGTCAGCTTCACCTCGACGGCGTGGTCGAGCCCCGCCTTGAGGGAGGTGGGGATCGGGTCGTTGGTGAACTCCAACGTCGGCCACGCCTGCTTGATCAGCTTCAGGTCCAGCGGCTTGCCGGTGATCTTGCCAATCGCCTCGGAGATGGCCTGCTGGGCCTCGTCCGGCTTGCTGTTGACGAACTCGTTCGCCGCCACCTGACCGTCGACCAGCTTCTGCACCACGTCCGGGTGTGCCTTGAGGAACTTCGTGCTGACCAGCAGGTTGGTGATGACGAACTTCTTGTCCGGCCACAGGTCGCGCTCGTCGACCAGCACCTTGCCGCCGGCGTTGACCAGCCGGGAGACGAACGGCTCGGGCACCCAGGCGGCGTCGATCGCGCCGCTGCTGAAGGTCTCCACCGTCTGGGCGTTCTCCTGCGGCACGATCTTGACGTCGCCGCCGCCCTCCTTGGTGGTGGTGAGCCCCTGCTGCTTGAGCCAGTAGCGGACCGCCACGTCCTGGGTGTTGCCCAGCTGGGGGGTGGCGACCTTCTTGCCCTTCAGGTCCTGCGGGCCGTTGATGCCGGGCTTGACGACCAGCGCCACGCCACCGGAGGCGGCGCCGGACACGACCCGGACCGCTTCACCCTTGGACTTGGAGAACGCGTTCACTGTCGGGTTCGGACCGATGTAGGTGGCGTCCAGCGCGCCGGAGAAGACGGCCTCGATGGCGGCCGGGCCGGCGTTGAACGTCTTCGGGTCCAGCTTCACGTTGGCGCCGAGCTTCTCGGCGAAGATGCCCTTCTCCACGCCGACGACCGCCGGCGCATGGGTGATGTTGGGGAAGTAGCCGAGGCGCAGCGTCACCGGGCCGGAGCTGCCGCCCGCGGCCTCGCTGTCGTCGCCGCACGCGGCGGTGCTGCCCAGGGTCGCCGCGCCGACCACGGCGAGGGTGGCCAGGCTGACCAACCGGCGCAGGGGGAGCCGTCTCATCGTCCGTCCAATCCGCAGTATTCCTACTTAGTTGGTAGGAAGAGTGGGCCAGGACGGGTGCAGCGTCAAGACCCATCCACATGCCGGGAAGCCGCGTCTCAGATATGTCGGTACCTGATGTGGGGCGAACCGCCGGCGGCGATCGCCGCCCGCCGCCCAGGCCCGGTTCCGCCGGATGGACTCCGTCGGTCAGGCGCGGATCGCCGCGCTGAACGCCGGCCGTTCCGACGGTCTCACCGTCGCACCGAACCTCTGGGCCGGGGTGGGCCTGGTCCGTGAGGGCGCCGGCACCGCGCTGGTCGGCAGCTACGCCGAGGTCGCGGCCCGGATCGACGAGTACGCGGCGCTCGGCGTCGACGAGTTCGTCCTCTCCGGCTGGCCGCACCGGGAGGAGGCCGAGCGGGTCGGCGCCGAGGTGCTGCCCCTGGTGACCAACCCGGTGGTGCCGGCTCAGCGGAGGTCGCCGGTGGTGGAGGTGCCGACGCGCTAGGGTCGATCCCGTGGCGGCGCGGAGATCCAGAATTCCAGCGACGAAGTATCCGGTCGAGCGGTTCACCCTCGACAACGGCCTGCGGGTGGTGCTCACCCCCGACGGCAGCGCCCCGGTGATCGGGGTGGCGGTGGTCTACGACGTCGGCATCCGCTCCGAGCCGGAGGGACGCACGGGCTTCGCCCACCTCTTCGAGCACCTGATGTTCCAGGGCTCGGAAAACCTGGAGAAGCTCGCCCACTTCCGGCACGTGCAGGGCGCCGGTGGCACCTTCAACGGCTCCACCCACCTGGACTACACCGACTACTTCGAGACGCTGCCGAGCAACGCGCTGGAACGTGCGCTGTTCCTGGAGGCGGACCGGATGCGCGGCCCCCGACTGACCGAGGAGAACCTGCGCAACCAGGTCGACGTGGTCAAGGAGGAGATCCGGGTCAACGTGCTCAACCGGCCGTATGGTGGCTTCCCCTGGCTGACCCTGCCGCCGGTCATGTTCGACACCTTCCCGAACGCGCACGACGGCTACGGCTCCTTCGACGACCTGGAGTCGGCGACCGTCGCCGACGCCGCGGACTTCTTCCGCCGCTACTACGCCAGCGGCAACGCGGTGCTGGCGGTCAGCGGCGACATCGACGTGGCCGAGGCGACCGAGCTGGTCACCCGCCACTTCGGCGACGTGCCGGCCCGTCCGGCGCCGCGGCGACCCGACTTCACCGAGCCCGACCTGACCGCCGAGCGGCGTACCTCGTACACCGACGCGCTGGCGCCGCTGCCGGCGGTGGCCGGCGCCTGGCGGGTGCCCGACCCGGTCACCGACTTCGCCGCCTACCTGCCGTACGTGGTGCTGGCCGAGGTGCTCACCGACGGCGACGCGTCGCGACTGGTCGAGCGGCTGGTTCAGCGCGACCGGACGGTGACCAGCCTCGGCGGGTACCTGGGCTTCATGGGCGACCCGTTCGACGTGCGCGACCCCACCGCGCTGCTGCTCCAGGCGCACCTGCCGCCGGGTGGCGACGTGGACAAGGTGCTGCGCACCATGGACGAGGAACTGGAGCGGCTCGCCACCGACGGGCTGACCGAGGGCGAACTGGCCCGGACCCAGGCCCGGATGGCGACCCACCTGCTGCGGGACACCGACGCGGTGCTCGGGCGGGCGCTGCGGATGGCCGTACTGGAACAGCAACGTGGCGAGCCGGGTCTGCTCAACGATCTGCCCCGGCTGGTCGGCGAGGTCACCGAGGAGCAGGTGCGTGCCGCCGCAGGCACCCTGCGCCCGGAGCGCCGCGCCGCCGTCGAGGTCATCGCCGGAGGTGTTCGGTGAGCGCGAGGAGTGAGCCGGTTTTGCGAGCCCCGCAGTCGCGAACGAAGGTGGCACAGTGAGCGTCACTACTGCTTCGGCCGGCCCGCGCACGCTGCCCCCGCTCGGCCCCACCCGCAAGCTCAAGGTGCCCAAGCAGGCCGAACGCACCCTGCGCAACGGCCTCACCGTGATCGCCGTACGCCGGCCCGCCGTGCCCCTTGTCGAGCTGCGGCTCTGGGTCCCGTTCGGCCGGGCCCACCTGGCCCGCGGCGCGATGCTCTCGCAGACCATGCTCTCCGGCACCAATTCGATGACCAGCGTGCAGATCGCCGCCGAGTTGCAGAAGGTGGGCGGCGGCCTCTCGGCGGGCGTCGATCCGGACCGGCTGATGCTCTCCGGCGCCGGCCTGGTCACCGGGCTGGACCGGATGCTGGAGCTGCTGGCCGAGGTGCTGACCGGGGCCAGCTACCCCAGCGGCGAGGTGGCCACCGAGCGGGACCGGCTGGTCGACCGGATCCAGGTGGCGCAGAGTCAACCGGCGCACCTGGCCCGGGAGGCGCTGCTGAAGCGGATCTACGGCCGGCACCCGTACGCGACCCAGACGCCGGAGCCGGGCCAGATCCGCGCCGTCCGACCGGCGGCGCTGCGTACCCTGCACGCGGAGCGGGTGCACCCGGCCGGCGCGCAGTTGGTGCTGGTCGGCGACGTGCAGCCGGAGAAGGCGCTGGACGCGGCCGAGCGGGCCCTCGGCGGCTGGGCCGGCGCCGGGCGCACCGCCGAGCTGCCGGCCACTCCGCCGCTGGAGTCCGGGCCGCTGCTGCTCGTCGACCGGCCCGGCTCGGTCCAGTCCTCGTTGCGGATCGCGCTGCCGGCCGTGCCGCGCACCGATCCCGACCACGCCCCGCTGCAACTGGCCAACCTGATCTTCGGCGGCTACTTCTCCTCCCGCTGGGTGGAGAACATCCGCGAGGACAAGGGCTACACGTACGGCCCGCACTCGGTGATCGAGCACTCGGTGGCCGGGTCGGTGCTGGTCGCCAGCGCCGAGGTGGCCACCGAGGTCACCGGCCCGGCGTTGCTGGAGACGACGTACGAGCTGGGTCGGCTGGCGTCGCTGCCGCCGAAGCCCGAGGAGTTGGAGCAGGCCCGCCAGTACGGCCTCGGCACCCTTCAGCTCGGCATGTCCACCCAGGCCGGGCTGGCCGCGTTGACAAGCGCGTACGCCGGCAACGGCCTGCGCCTGGACTTCCTCGCCGAGTACGCGTCCCGGCTCGCGAAGGTGACCACCGACGACGTCGCGCGGGTGGCGGCCCACTACCTCGCGCCGGCCCGGGCAGCGGTAGTGGTGCTCGGCGACGCCGAGCGGGTCACCCCGGGGTTGGCCGCGCTGACCGCGGTTCGGACCGAGCCGGTGCAGCAGTGAGCCGGACACTCGCGCCGGCTGTGGACGGTGCGGCGTGAGTGGGGAGACGGCGCCGCCGCTGGCCCGGTCCACGCTGGACCGGGCCGCGCACCGGCGCGGTGACGCGCAGTGGCTGACCGAGGCGTGGCTGCGTGCCCGGGTGCTGCTGCTCGACTCGACCGACGAGGGGCGGACGCTTGTGCGTACCGCCGCGTCACCGCCGGCGCTGGTGCTGTTCGGGGCGGCGGACGTGCCGGCCGGGTCGGAGTCGATCGCGATGTTCCTCGGTGTCGAGCCGGACGGGGTGCCGGTCTTCGCGGTCGACACGCCGCTGCCGGTGCTGCCGGGCACCCGGGCGGTCAGCCTGCGCGAGGTGGGGCACCTGCTCGGCGACCGGGAGGCCGGCCTCTTCACCACCGCGCTGGCGCTGGTCAACTGGCACACCCGGCACGGTTATTCGGCTGCCACCGGAGCACCGACCGAGATGGACGAGGCCGGCTGGTCCCGGGTGGACCGCAACGGCGGGCGGATCTGGCCGCGTACCGACCCGGCGATGATCGTGCTGGTGCACGACGGCGTCGACGGCCCGGACGGGCGCTGCCTGCTCGGCAACAACGCCGGCTGGCCGGGCACCCCGGGCGGCCGGCGCTACTCCTGCCTGGCCGGCTACGTGGAGCCGGGGGAGTCGGCGGAGGCCGCCGTGCTGCGTGAGGTCCGCGAGGAGGTGGGCATCGGGGTCGAGCGGATCGGGTACGTGGGCAGCCAGGCGTGGCCGTTCCCCGGCTCGCTGATGCTGGGCTTCCTGGCCACAGCCGACCCGACCGATCCGGTGGAGGTCGACCCGTCCGAGATCGCGTACGCCCGCTGGTTCACCCGACGGGAGATCGGGGCGGCGCTGGCCGGGAAAACCGTGGACGTGGGTGACGGCGCCCAGCTGATCCTGCCGCCGCCGTCGTCGATCGCGCTGTTTCTCATCCACCGCTGGCTGGACGGCTGGGTGGACGCCGACCGGTGAACGCGGTCCCGGCCCGTGGCCGCCGTTGCCGCGGCGGTCACGGGCCGGGAACACGGGCCGTCGTGGTCGGCTGGGGCGAAAACGCGGCGGGGGAGCCGTTCCGGCCACGACGGACGTCTCGTGGGTCAGGTGATGGTGTGACCCGGTCTGTGCCGGAACGCGGGCCGCGCTTCGCCCAGCGGCAGGACCTTGACCCGTTGCTTGCCGGCGCGGACCGCGCCGACCGTGGCGAGTGCCCGGGCCAGCACCAGCGCGGCGTCCCGGTCCTCGGCGTGCACGATCTGCCGGCGTGGCTCGGGCGCGGTCGTCTCGTCGCGGAGTCGATGGCCGTCCACCCAGGCGGCGGCGATGTCCCCGTCGGCGACGGCGCGGATGTCGGTGCGAACGATCAGGAACCGCATGAGGGTCTCCGGATGAACCGCGACGGATGAGCCGGTGTGGAAGTTCCACGTACTCGATGGCCATGTTACGCCGCGTGTTCGTCCCAGCAACTGAAACACGCCTATCGGTTTCGAGCCTCGTCCGATCGGCGGATGGCTGGTCAGCGGGGTCGGCGGTGGATAACGCGACGGGGCCGCCGGCAGCGCGCCGACAGCCCCGTCCCGGTTACCGGATCAGTTCAGATCGAACTGGCCCTTCTTCGCTCCGGCGATGAAGCCGAGCCAACCCGCCCGGTTGAACAGCAGCACCGGGCCACCCCGGTCCTTGCTGTCGCGCAGCGCGACCGCCGACGGGCCGGTGCCCAGCGGAGCGACCTCAACGCAGTTGGAGGTCTGGCTGCGCGTGCTGGTACGCCACGGGGCGTCCGACAGCCGGTGGGCGGGGACGGACGGCGTGTTGCGGATGTCGTTCATGGTTCTGCTCCTGATGTGAACCGCTCCGATGGGACGAGTGGTGCCGCACGCCCCGACGGAGGGTCCCCCGTGGATCACCGTTCCGTCAGTCGCCCCGAGGCCCGGCGGCGTTGGGTCGGCGCCGTTGCCGGCCCGAACGCCACTGTGGAAGGGGGCGCCGCCTCGGTCAGCCGTCCCGTCGCCTCGATCAGCCAGGAGAGGGTGTCCGAGGCGGTAAGTGCCGCCGTGCATAGCCACTCGAACACCACTTTATAGCGATTTAGCGCGATTGCCTCGGTCGACATGACGTCGGTGAACCCCCCTTCGATGGCCAGCGTCTCCGGGTCGAGCGGATCGGCGAACCGGTAGAGGGAGAACGCGGTCGGCGGAAGGAACCAATTGCCGATCTGGGTGTCCCGGAGCAGCACGTGCAGCGTCACGTTCGGCAGCAGGGCCAGCTCGCAGAGCTGGCGAAGTTGCTCGTGCAGCACCTCGGGTGGCCCGGCCCGGCGACCGAGGGCCGCCTCCTCCAGCACCGCGGTGTAGCGGGGCGCGTCGGGCTCCCGGGTGAGCAGCGTCTGGCGGGCCAGCCGTGCCTGCACCTCGGTCTCGGGCTCCTCGCCGGGCTCCGGTTCACCGGCGCCCTCGGCCACCTGACGGGCCGAGACGATCCGGACCTGCGCGTACCCGGGGGTCTGCAACAGCCCCGGCACCAGCACCGGGTTGTATTCGGAGATCTCCGCGCAGCCCGCCTCCAACTCGGCCCAACTGCGCTGCTGCTGCGTCATCACCGGGAAGTTCTTCAACCAGCCCCGCATGTCACCGGCCTCGCCGGTGATCCCGAGCAACTCCTCATGCAGTGCCGCGTCGGCGCCGTAGAGATCGAGCAGAACCCCGACGTCCTGCGGGTCGGGTCGGCTGCGCCCGTTCTCCAACCGGGACAGTTTCGACGCGGAGGCCCAGCCGATCCGCTCGATGACCTGGTCCCCGGTGAGCCCTGAGGCCTCGCGCAGGCGGCGCAGCTCTGTGCCCAACCGGCGACGACGCAGGATTGGGCTGGGTGCGGCAGGAGGCACGGTGTCCTCTTTCCCGTCGACCGCCGCAGACGCGACGGTAACTGTATGAAATTCGCCCCCCACGGTCAGTATGGACGGCGCGACCGGCGTCGGAGGTTCCGGCGGGGGCGTGTCTCGCGAAAAATGGACCTCGGGTACGCCGGACGACGGCGCGCCCCGAGGTCGCGGCCCGTCGACCACGCCCGCCCGGGCGCGCCATCCCCGCCGGAGGGACCCATGCGCACCGTCCTGCGCCGACCCGACTTCCGTCTGCTCTTCGGGGGCCTGCTGGCCAGCATGACCGCCGAGTCGATCCTGCTTCTCGCGCTCGCGATCTGGGTCAAGGACCTGACCGGCTCCGACGGGCTCGCCGGCGCCACGATCTTCGCCGTCGTCGCCCCGATGACCCTCGCACCGCTGGTCGGCTGGTTCGTCGACCGCTACCCGCGGCGGCCCTTCTTCGTGGCCGCGAACCTGGTCACCGCGGTGCTGCTCACCCCGTTGTTCGCGGTCCGGGACGCGGGCGACGTCTGGCTCGTCTACGCGGTGGCCGCTCTGTACGGCCTGTCCTACATCGCACTCAGCGCGGCGCTCAGCGGGCTGATCCGGCAACTGGTGCCGGTCGAGCTGCTGGCCGAGGCGAACGGCGCGTTGCAGACCGTACGCCAGGGGCTGCGGCTGATCGGCCCGCTGGCCGGCGCGGCGCTCTACACGGCGATCGGCGGGTGGGCGCTGGCCGGGATCGGCGTGGTCGGGTTCCTGACCGCGGCCGCAGTGGTGACCGCGCTGCCCACCCCGCAGCCGGCGCCGCCGACGGTACGGCTGCGCTGGCCGGCCGAGCTGGGTGCCGGGCTGCGACATCTGGCCGGCGAGCCGGCCCTGCGCCGGGCCCTGCTCGGCTACGGGCTCGGGTCGCTGGTGATGGGCTTCAGCGAGTCGCTCATCTTCGCCTACGTCGACCAGGGGCTCGATCGGGACGCCGCGTTCGTGGGCGTGCTGGTCACCGTGCAGGGCGTGGGTGGGCTGCTCGGCGGGCTCTGCTCGCCGGCGCTGGTCCGTCGGCTCGGCGAGGTCGGCACGTTGGCCGCCGGGGTCGCCTTCTTCGGGCCGGCCGCGCTCGCGCTCGCGTACCCCGATCTGCGGCTCGGGTTCGCCGCGGTGCTGCTGGCCGGCGTCTCGCTGCCGCTGACCATGGTGGGGCTGCACACGCTGATCCAGCGGCGTACCCCGCCCGGGCTGGTCGGCCGGGTCGCCGCCGCCACCGAGGCGGTGGTCAGCGGACCGCAGGCGTTCTCCATCGGCGCGGGCGCACTGCTGGTCGGGTTCCTGGACTACCGGGCGCTGTTCGCCCTGGTCGGGGTGGCCACCCTGGTCGCCGGCGGCTACCTCTGGCGGGGCCGGCACCTCAGCGCGCCGCCCGGCGCCCGCCCGCCCACACCGCCGCCCGGCCCGACCCTTCCGGCGCCGCGACGACCGGCGGACGACGCCGACCAACAGGTGGTGACCGGGAGCCACCGGTCGCCGCGACGGTGACGGATACCGGACACGACGAGCGGCCGCCCCGGATCGGGGCGGCCGCTCGCCGGAAATTTCCGGCCGGTCAGGCGGTGAGGCTCTCCAGGTGCTGCTTGACCTGGGTGATCGAGGGATTGGTCAGGGCGCTGCCGTCGGCGAAGCGCAGCGTCGGCACCGTCTGGTTGCCGCCGTTGACGCTCATCACGAACTCGGCGGCCTTCGGGTCCTGCTCGATGTCGACCACCTCGTACCCGATGCCCTCCCGGTCGAGCTGCGACTTCAGCCGGTGGCAGTAGCCGCACCAGGGGGTGGAATACATCGTCAGCATGGCCGGGCCCTCCAACTCATCCGCCGCCGGCTTGCGGATCAAGCCGAGGCTGTTCGCTGCAACGTCCGGGACAACTGAGATGATTCCTGGTTGTGGCGGTTCACTCAGCGTCGGAAAGCGTGCTCGCCGGGCTGGACCCGGAGCAGCGCTCCGCGGTGACCGCACCCGCCGGTCCGGTCTGCATCCTGGCCGGTGCCGGCACCGGCAAGACCCGCGCGATCACCTCCCGGATCGCCCACCGGGCGCTCTCGGGTGAAATCTCCCCACGGCACGTGCTCGCGGTCACCTTCACCGCCCGGGCCGCCGCCGAGATGCGGAGTCGACTCACCGTCCTCGGGGTGGGTGGTGTGCAGGCGCGGACCTTCCACGCCGCCGCACTGCGCCAGGTGCGTTACTTCGCCCCCCGGCTGCTGGCCGGCCGGGCCATGCCCGAACTGCTGGACAGCAAGGTGCGGCTGGTCACCCTGGCCGCGGCCCGCGTCGGCCTGCGGACCGACCGGGCCGCCGCACGGGACCTGGCCGGCGAGATCGAGTGGGCCAAGTCGTCGCTGGTCGAGCCGGGGGAGTACGTGGTCTCGGCGGCCCGGGCACTGCGCGACACGCCGCACGAGCCGGCGAAGGTGGCCGAGGTGTTCACCGCGTACGAGCAGCTCAAGCGCTCGAACGGCGTGATCGACTTCGAGGACATGCTGCGCGCCGCGGTGTGGGGCATCGAGGAGCACCCGGATGTCGGCGAGCAGGTGCGCGGCCAGTACCGGCACTTCGTGGTGGACGAGTACCAGGACGTCAACCCGCTCCAGCAGCGGTTGCTGGACGCCTGGCTGGGCGGCCGGAACGACCTGACCGTGGTCGGCGACGCCAGCCAGACGATCTACTCGTTCACCGGGGCGACCTCGGCGTACCTGGTCGACTTCCCGCGCCGGCACCGCAACGCCACGGTGGTCCGGCTGGTTCGGGACTACCGCTCCACACCCCAGGTGGTCGGGTTGGCCAACGCGGTGATCTCCCAGGCCCGGGGTGCCGAGGCGCGGCTGCGACTGGAGTTGAGCGGGCAGCGCCCGGCCGGCCCCGAGCCGGACCTGCGGATCTTCACCGACGAGCCGGCCGAGGCGAACGCGGTCGCCGCCCGCTGCCGCTCCCTGATCGACGCGGGCACACCGGCCAAGGAGATCGCCGTGCTGTTCCGGGTCAACGCGCAGTCCGAGGCGTACGAGAAGGCGCTCACCGAGGCCGCGGTGCCGTACGTGGTGCAGGGCGCGGAGCGCTTCTTCGAGCGGACCGAGGTGCGCCAGGCGATGGTCGCGCTGCGCGCCGCCACCCGGTCGATCCCGGGCGAGACCCCGTTGCCGACCGCCGTCGTCGAGGCCCTCACCGCGGTCGGTTGGGCCCCGGACGTGCCCCCGGCCGGCGGCGCGGCCCGCGAGCGGTGGGAGGCGCTGGCCGCGCTGGTCCAGCTCGCCGAGGAGTACGCGGCCACCCCGGAGGTGGTGCCGATCGGCGAGGCGGCGGCGGTCGAGCGCCCGGTCACCCTGGCCGACTTCACCGAGGAGTTGGCCCGTCGGGCCGCCCAGCAGCACGTGCCGACCGTGGACGGGGTGACCCTGGCCTCGCTGCACTCGGCGAAGGGGCTGGAGTGGGACGCCGTCTTCCTGGTCGGCCTCGCCGAGGGCACCCTGCCCACCACGTACGCCAAGACCGTCGAGCAGGTCGAGGAGGAGCGCCGGCTGCTCTACGTCGGGATCACCCGGGCCCGGCAGTGGCTCTGGCTGTCGTACGCCGCCGCGCGCTCGCCGGGTGGACGGGCCCGGCGGCCGTCGCGGTTCCTGCCCCAGCTGGACCGCTCCGGCGGGGCCGAGCGGGCCACCGGTGGCGCCGGTCCGGCCCGCCGCCCCGAGCGGCGCCGGACCCAGATCGTGTCCTGCCGGATCTGTGGTGCCACCCTGCTCGCCGGCCCGGACCGCAAACTGGGCCGTTGCCCCACCTGCCCGTCCGACATCGACGATGAGCTGCACGAACGGCTGCGCGAGTGGCGGCAGCGGGTGGCCGGGGCGCAGAAGGTCCCCGCGTACGTGGTCTTCACCGACGCCACGCTGGTCGCGCTTGCCGAGCGGCGGCCCGGCCGGCCCGAGGAGTTGATCGCGATCGCCGGCATCGGCCCCCGCAAGCTGGGCCTCTACGGCGAGTCGGTGCTGGCGCTGGTGGGGGGCGCGGGAGTGGACGACGTCTGCCCGGAGAAAACTTTCGAAATCTCGTCGTAAATTCGTTTGCCCTCGCCCCGGCGCGAGGAATAGCCTCAGGACACACCACGCGAGCGGCGCCATTCCGGCTGCTCACGGGGTTGGTCCGGTCGATATACGAGGAACGTGAGGGAGGTGGCACCCGTGAAGATCTTCACCTATGAGCGTCTGGCGGCGATGCCAGCTGTCCACGCTCCGTTGTCGGCTGTCCGGGTGGCCCTCGTGGCCGCACGACCGTCGGTTCCGCAGGTGCACCAGGTTCAGGCCGAGCTGAACCTGACTGTCGCACCCATCGGAGTCGAGGGGACCAGTGGCTTCACGGGCATGGGCATCCAGGTCGCCAAGAAGCGCACGGATGTCCGCGGCGTTCCACCTCGAGGTAGACCGGTCTGACCATCAGACACCGGCTCACCTCGAGGCCGCGGAACCCGCTTACCGGGATCCGCGGCCTCAGTTTTTTGCCCCGCCGAAGTACGTCGGAATGCGATCCACGAGATCGAAGTGAGAGAGAGGTGACCGGGCGATGAGTCTGGCGTTGGCCCCCCTCGACGTGAGCGTCGAGATGGAGGCGAACCTGCCCTGCCGGAAGTTCGACCCCGACCTGTGGTTCTCCGACTCGCCTGCCGAGCTCGAGCTGGCCAAGTCGCTCTGCGGGGACTGCCCGCTGCGCGTCGAGTGCCTGGCCGGTGCGGTGGAGCGAGCGGAGCCGTGGGGCGTCTGGGGCGGCGAGATCTTCGAGCGTGGCGCGGTTGTCCCGCGCAAGCGGCCCCGTGGCCGTCCGCGCAAGGAGGACGTCGCGCGTGACGCCGCGCTCCGGGTCGAGGCCGAGGCGCGCCTGGCGGCCAGTGGGCTGTCCGAGGTGCGTGGCGCGGTCCGGCTGGCAGCCTGACATGTTCCCGATCCGTACCAACTACGCCGGTGTCGCACCGGCAGCGAGAGAGAAGACCACCATGCTGCACGTACCGACTGGAGCCTTCGAGATGCAACTACTCCACGAAGCGTTGTCCCGGGCTCGAATGCGCCGGCCTCAGGCCGGTCGTACCACCACGAGCACTGAGGCAACCCGATCCGCCCGTACCGTCGCCATGAACAGCCGTAACCAGTCGGCACGCGACCTGGGCGTTCTCTAGTACCACCCACGACAGAAGGGCGGGTGCCGGCCGGCACCCGCCCTTCTGTCGTGGGTGCTCAGGCGACCGGGGCGAAGCCGGGCAGCCAGCGCTCCAGGATGCCCCGGTACGGCGCCTTCGCCTCCAACTGGCACAGCACCCCGATCGACCCGAGCGTCACCCGGTGGATGAGCAGGTACGACGGCGGCAGGTTGAGCTGCCGGCTGAGCTGGTAGGTGGGGGAGCGGGGGCTGGCCAGTCGGGCCGCCTCGCCCCGCAGCCAGGCCCGGGTGAAGCGGAACTCGTCGGCCGCGATGGGCTCCAGCATCGGACGGAGGAAGTCGAGCACCCCCTCGGCGTCGATCTCCTCGGTGGAGCTGACGAAGCCCTCCGACCGTAGCCCCGCCACCACCCCGTCGGCGTCGTTCCGCAGGGCCAGCCCGGCGATGCGACCGATCGGCTCCGGTGTGCCCTCCGGCATCCGGGCCACCGCACCGAAGTCGATCACCCCGAGCCGGCCGTCGGGCAGCATCCGGAAGTTTCCCGGGTGCGGATCGGCGTGCAGCAGGCCGGCCCGCTGCGGTGCGGAGAGGTGCAGCGTGGCCATCAGACGGCCGGCCTCGTCCCGCTGCTCCTCGGTGCCCTCGCGGATGATGTCGGCGAGGGGCGTGCCCGTCACCCACTCGGTGACCAGCACCCGGGGCGACGCGGAGACCACCGCCGGGATGTAGATCTCCGGATCGTCGGCGTACGCGGCGGCGAAGGTGCGCTGCGACTCGCCCTCCAACTCGTAGTCCAACTCCTCGGTGATCCGTTCACGCAGCTCGACCAGGAGCGGCTTGACGTCCAGGCCGGGCTGGATGGCCCGGAACATTCCGCCCAGCCGGGAGAGCTGCTTGAGGTCGGAGAGCAGGGCGTCGCCGGCGCCCGGATATTGGATCTTGACGGCCACGTCGCGGCCGTTCGGCTCGCCCGACGGGCCGTACCCCGGCTCACGCCACCGCGCCCGGTGCACCTGGCCGATGCTGGCCGCGGCGGCCGGGGTGTCGTTGAACTCGACGAACCGGTCCCGCCAGTCCGGGCCGAGCTGCTCGGTCAGCACCTTGTGCACGCTGGCGACCGGCAGCGGCGGAGCGGCCTCCTGAAGCTTGGTCAGCGCCTGGCGGTAGGGCGCGGCGATCTCCTCGGGCAGCGCCGCCTCGAAGACCGACAGGGCCTGGCCGAACTTCATCGCGCCGCCCTTGAGCTGGCCCAACACGCTGAAGAGCTGCTCGGCGGTGCGCTGCTGGATCTCTGCGGAGATCACGTCGGACGCGAGCCCGGTGACGCGCTTACCCATGCCGAGGACGGTCCGACCGGCGAAGCCGAGCGGCAGAGCGGCGAGTTTGGCGGTCCGGGACACGGCCCGGCGCGGGATGTCGGTCACCCGGTCATTGTTACCGACCGGAGGGCCCCGCTGCTGCTGTGCTGCCGGGCTGGTGCCACCCGCGGCTCGGCGAACACCCGCACGCGGGATGCGGCGGCCAACTCCGGCGGCGAAACACGCCCGCGTTGGTGATCTCGGTGGCCCCGCCCAGCGTCTCCGGGCTGCCGCCGTCGAGCTGCGCGAGCGCCTCGGCCAGCGCGTACCCGGTGGCCGCGAGCAGTGTGCCGGTCGCGCCGGCCGCGGCCGGCTCGGCGGCCGCGAGTTGGGCGGCGAGCCGCGGCCAGTCCGGGTCGCGGTCGGCCCGGTGCAGCTCCACGCAGTGCAGGCAGGGCCCGGCGGGTGGGCGGACCAGCGGCCCGATCACCGGTACGCCCTCGCGCAGGGTGACCAGCAGGTGCGGCTGGCGGCGCTGGGCGAGACCGGCTGCGAGCAGCGCCGGCGGACGGTCGACGCCGAGCTGGATCACCAGGTCGACCCGGGCGGTCCGACCCGGGTGGGTGCCGGTGCCCGGTGCGGCGCGGTCGACCGCGGCCCGTACCGCCGCGGCGAGCGGGTCGCCCAGCTCGGCGGCCGGGATGCCGGTGCCGACCAGGTCGATGGGGCGTACCGGGCCGGTGAGGTGCGGGATCACCTGCCCGACGCCGGACTGGGCCAGCGCCACCGCCAGGGGTGCGCCGAGCGCTCCGACCCCGGTGAGCAGCACCCGGGCGGCCCGTCGCCGGCGCAGGCACTGCGCGGGGGTGCCGGGCAGCCGGGCCGCGGCGAGGGCCAGCGCGCCGGCCTCCGCGGCGAGCCGGGCCCGGACCGGCCCGATCAGCTCGCGGGGAAGCAGGCTGTGCCCGGGGACCAGCAGGCACGCCGTGCGCAGGGCGTCGAGCAGGTCGCGTGCCTCGTCGAAGGTGACCCGGGTGGCGGCCGCGTGGGCCAGCACGGCGCGTTCGCTACGGGTGCCGTCGAGCAGGTCGAGCAGGTGGGCGGCGCGCGGGTTGGCCAGCTCCAGCAGCACGGCGGGCCCGGGGCCGACGCCGAGCTGGAGGGTGTGCCGGTCCCGCCAGAGCCGGCAGAGGCCGGGCAGCAGGGTCGGGCGCGGCAGTGCGGTACGACTCATGTTGACGAATCGTGACCGTTTCCCTGCGCTGGGTCGATCGTTGTCCACAGGTCGCCGGGCCGCTGTCCAGCGCTGTCCACAGAATTCGCCGGGTTATCCACAACCCGCCGGTGCCCGTGTCGGGCACCCGACAGGCCGTCGATGACCTCCGGAACGGCAACGGGGGCGGGGTGGCAACCGGCCACCCCGCCCCCGATTACCCGTACGCGTCAGACCTTGGCCTTGCCGAGGATGCGGTTCACTGTTGTCCCGCAAACCGGACACTTGCCCTTGGCCATGTTCATTCCGGTCTTGGAGACCTCGACGTGCCCCTCGAAGTCCCGCTTCTCCTTGCACTTCACGCAGTAACCGTTGTAGGTCGTCTGGGCCTGGTCGGCCACGGTGCCCTCCTCGTCTCGTCCGCCGGTCAATGCGGTTCCGGCGGGGTGCCCGGCGGCGGGCCACACGGGGCGCCGGCGCTGGGTCTCACTCCGCGGCCACCTTCGTGACCGCTGGTTCGCGGACCCTACCCAGGTCTGGGCAGTTCCATGTCAGCTGTGCATCGACACTGTGAGCAAGTCGACGTCGAGAGTGTGCATGGCGAATTAGGTCGGATAAGTCAGTTTGGCGGGGACACGCCGGCCAAACCCTCTCAGCCACCCGTGCGGGTGCCCCCGCGGCGGCACCGAGCAGGATGATCACCTACGGTGGAGGGGGTCCGCGGGGACCGCCATCGGGCTTCACGAAGGGTGACGAGATGGCGGAGCGGCGACCCGGCCAAGAAATTTTCGGGACGCCCAGCGACCAATCACCATTTTCTGGGCGCGTGTCGCGCGGTTGACTCTTGCGGACCCCTGGTCAGTACGCATTAGCTTTCCTTCGTGACACGTAGCCGAGGCTGCGCGGGCCAGTGATGGCGGGGACGCGCAAGCCGGTCGTCGAGGTGCGGCGCAGCCAGCGCCGACGACGCACGGTGTCTGCGTACCGTGACGGTGAGCGGGTCGTCGTCCTCATCCCGGACCAGTTCTCCCGGGCCGAGGAGAGCGAGTGGGTCGACCGGATGCTGGCCCGACTCGCCGCCCGGGAGGGCCGGCTCGCCCGCTCCGACGCGGAGCTGCTGGCCCGGGCCACCCGGCTGATCGACCTCTACCTCGCCGGGTACGGCGCCCAGGCGGTGCCCGCCAGCGTCCGGTGGGTCACGAACCAGAACGGCCGCTGGGGCTCCTGCACGCCCGCCGATCGCAGCATCCGGATCTCGCACCGCGTGCAGGACATGCCCGAATGGGTAATCGACTACGTGCTGCTGCACGAGCTGGCCCACCTCATCGTGCCCAGCCACAACGCCCGGTTCTGGGCGCTGGTCGGCCGCTATCCCAAGGCGGAACGAGCCCGCGGCTACCTCGAAGGCGTCGCCGCCGCCTCCTGCGCCCCCCTGCCGTCCTGACCATTCCGGTGGCCCGCCCGTTTCCGGTGGCGCGCCTGACCCACGGCGCCGCATGGTCCTGGCGTGGCTGCCCTGTGCCGTCCGCAGACTCGTCTGACCTCGAGCGACGCTGCGCCGGCCGTGCTGGCCGGTTGGCCCGCTTTGTCGCGCTCTCTGAGACCTTGCTGCTTGCGGCTGGCCCTAGATCGACTCCGTTTCCCCGATATCGCGCTATCCGCAGGTGAAGGACACCGCGATATCGCCGAAACGGAGTCGATCACGCTGCGCCGGGCTGGGCCGGGGTGAGGCGCGGCCGGGCGGGGTTGGGACGCTAGGGTCGGGATGTGGCACGACGGTTGGTGGTGGCGTTGCTCGGGCCGGCCCACTGGTCGCCGCCCGGCGTCGACCGGGCGGTCTGGCGGGCGGCGCTCGCCGAAGACGTCGTCGACCTGATCGCCACGCTCAACGAGGTGGAGGTCGCCGTCGCGGTGACCCCGGCCGACCGTGCTCTGGCGGACGCGCTGGTCTGGCCCGGCACCACCGTGTACGAGGTGGCCGAGCCGACGCCGAACGCGGTGTTCGCCGCGCTGGACGGCTACGACCAGGCGGCGGTGCTCGTCGGCGACGTGCCGGACCTGCCCGCGCTGACCGTCGGCAAGCTGCTGCGCCCGCTCACCACCCGACCGGTCGCGGTCGCTCCGGTGGAGGGCGGTGGGCCGGGCCTGCTCGGTGTGGCCGCGCGGCTGCCCGTGCCGGGCTGGCTACCCCCGCTGGACCTGGACACGGCGACGCCGGCCGACGCGCGGGCCGGTGCCCCCCGACCTCAGGACGTGGCGGTCACCGCCGGCTGGCGTCGGCTGCGCGGCCCGGCCGACCTGGCCACCCTGGACCCGGCCTTCGAGGGCTGGGAAGCCACCCGCGCCCTGCTCTCGGGCTCGGGCCGGCCGGCCTGACCGGGCGCCCGCCGTCGATCGGCGCGGGCATCCGGGTTCTGTCGTCAGGGCTTGGCGTCGCCGTCGGTGTCGGGCCCGCCGTCGGTGTCGTCGGGCTGGCCGGGAGCCTTCTCCTCCACCCCGCCGGGCGCGGTGAAGTCGAAGTTGTCCAGCTCGCTCAGGTCCATGTCGTTCATCGCGAACGCGACCGGGTCGGCGAAGTCGTCGTCCGACGGGAGCAGGTCCGGGTGGCCCCAGACCGCGTCCCGGCCGGCGATGCCGCGGTGCTCGGTGAGCGCGGCCCAGAGCGCCGCCGCCTCGCGCAGCCGGCGCGGACGCAGCTCCAGGCCGACCAGCGCGGCGAAGGTCTGCTCGGCCGGACCGCCGGCGGCCCGGCGGCGGCGGAACGCCTCACCCAGCCGGACGACGTTGGGCAGCCGGTCGCTGGCGGCGCTGTCCACGACGTGGCACACCCAGCCCTCGACCAGCGCCAGCGCGGTCTCCAGTCGGGCCAGGGAGGCCTTCTGCGCCGGGCTGTCCTCCGGCGTGAAGATGCCCTCCAGGGCGATCGCCTGCATCGACTCCGGGTCGGTCGGGTCGACCCGCCCCATCGCCTCCTCGATCGCCTCCCGGTTGACCCGGATGCCCGAGGCGTACATCTCCACCGCGCTGAGCACGTGCCCGCGCAGCCACGGGACGTGCTGGAACAGCCGCTGGTGGGCGGCCTCGCGCAGCGCCACGTAGAGGCGTACCTCGTCCTCGGGCAGCTCCAGGCCCTCGCCGTACGCCCGGATGTTGGCCGGGATCAGCGCGGCCGTGCCGGCCGGGCCGAGCGGCAGCCCGATGTCGCCGGCGGAGAGCACCTCCGCGGCGAGGGAGCCGAGGGCCTGCCCCAACTGCCCGCCGAAGAGCGCGCCGCCGAGGGTTGCCACCATCGACTGCATCGGGCCGAGCTGGGCGCGCGCCTCCGGCGGCACCAGGTCGCCCATCGCGCCGACCATCCGGCTGGCCACCGGGTCGCAGAGCTTGCGCCACACGTCCAGCGTCTTGAAGATCCACTCATTGCGGTTCCAGGCGACCGGGGACTGGATGCCGGACGGCCATGCCGAGGCGGGCTCCAGCCACAGGTCGGCCAGGCGCAGCGCCTCTTCCACCGCGTTGCGCTCGTAGGGCGACACCGCCGGGTCGCCGGCGGCCGCCAGTTGGCTGGCCGCCACCTGCCGGGCCAGGTCCCAGTTGACCGGCCCGCTGCCCGGCGCGGAGAGCAGGTGCTGCAACTGCGACATGAACTGCTGCATCTGCGCGGGATCGTTGGGGTCTGGTGGTTGCCCACCCGGTAGCGCGAAACCGAACGGAATATCAGGCACGACGTCTACGGTACGCGCGCCGCGCCCCAGGTCGCCGCCGCTGGCGTTGCGCTGAGGGCGAAGTCGCGCGGCGCATGCGGCAACCGGGCCCCGAGCGGTCGGTACGCTCTGCCGCATGAGACGTCGTGGCCTGACGGTCCTGCTCGGTGCCCTGTTCACCGCCCTGCTGAGCATCGGGGTGCTCCGGGTGCCGATCCCGTACGTGGTGCTCGGCCCGGGCCCGACGGTCAACACCCTCGGCACCGCCGACGGCAAGGAGGTCATCCAGATCTCCGGGCGGGAGACGTCCACGTCCGCCGGCCAGCTCCGGTTGACCACCGTGGGGGTGCAGCCCACGGTGCGGCTCCGAGGGGCGATCGCCGGCTGGTTCTCCGACGACGAGGCGGTGGTGCCGCGCGAGCTGGTGTACCCGCCGGGGGAGTCGACGGAGCAGGTCGAGCAGCGCAACGCCGAGGACTTCAAGGTGTCGCAGACCAGCGCCGAGACCGCGGCGCTTCGCGAACTGGGCTTCCCGGTGCAGGTGGTGATCAAGACGGTGGCCGCGGACGGCCCGTCCGCCGGGGTGCTCAAGGTCGGTGACGTGATCACCACGGTCGACGGTAAGCCGGTGCCGGTGGCCTCGAAGGTCACCGAGCTGGTCCGGGCAAAGCCGGCCGGCACGGCCCTGACCATCGGCTACACCCGCGACGGCGCGCCGGCCACCGCGACGGTGACCAGTCAGGAGCAGGACGGCCGGCCGCGGATCGGCGTTGAGATCGACCAGCAGCAGCCACACCCGTTCACGCTCGGCATCGACCTGGAGGACATCGGCGGACCGAGTGCCGGCCTGATGTTCGCCCTGGGCATCGTGGACAAGCTGACCCCGGCCGACCTCACCGGCGGCCAGGTCATCGCCGGCACCGGCACCATCGACGACGAGGGCAACGTCGGCCCGATCGGCGGGATCGCCCAGAAACTGGTCGGTGCGAAGCGCGCCGGGGCCAAGGTCTTCCTGGTGCCGGCGGACAACTGCGCCGAGGCGGTCCGCAACCCGCAACCCGACCTGCCGCTGCTGCGAGTGGGCTCGTTGGACGAAGGACTGACCGCGCTGGAGACGCTGCGGGCGGGGGGACAGCCGACCCGCTGCTGACGCGTGCGACCGTGCCCCGCCGCGTTCAGGAACACCCCGTACTCTGGGTGCCTGGTCGGAGCCGATCACATTCGAGCGTGCGGAGCCAACAGTGGTCATGCGTAGCAGCAGCCCCCTTCCGAGGATGAGCCGGCGCGGGCGCGTCACCATCGCCGTCCTGGTCGGGGTGTTCGTGCTCTTCACCCTGCTCGGCTGGGGTGTGCAGGCGTGGACGGACTGGCTCTGGTTCGACGAGGTCCGCTACACCGAGGTCTTCACCGGCGTGCTGGTCACCCGGCTGCTGCTCTTCCTCGCCGTCGGCCTCGGCATGGCGGTCATCGTCGGCGGCAACCTGTGGCTGGCCCACCGGCTGCGCCCGCGGCTGCGTCCGCACTCGGTCGAGCAGGCGACCCTGGAGCGCTACCGGATGGCGCTCAGCCCGCGCCTCGGCACCTGGATCGCGCTGACCGCCGCCGTGGTCGGGCTCTTCGCCGGCCTCTCCGGGCAGAGCCGGTGGAACCAGTGGCTGCTCTTCCGCAACGGCGGCGACTTTGGAATCAAGGACCCGGAGTTCGGGGTCGACATCGGCTTCTACGTCTTCCAGCTGCCGTTCTGGCGCTACCTGCTCGGGGTCGCGTTCACCGCCGTGGTGCTGGCCGTGATCGGCGCGCTGGCTGTGCACTACCTCTTCGGCGGGGTTCGCCTGCAGGGTGTCGGGGACCGGATGAGCAACGCCGCCCGCGCTCACCTGAGCAGCCTCGTCGCGGTCTTCGTGCTGCTCAAGTCTGTCGCGTACGTGCTGGACCGGCGGGCGATGCTGCTGGAGTACAACGAGGGCGCCAAGCTGTACGGCGCCGGCTACGCGGACGTCAACGCGCTGCTGCCGGCGAAGGAGATCCTGGCCTACATCTCGATCGTGGTGGCGATCGCGATCATCGTGTTCTCCAACGCCTGGATGCGGAACCTGGTCTGGCCGGGCATCTCGCTCGCCCTGCTCGGCGTGTCCGCGGTGGCCATCGGCGGCATCTATCCCTGGGCGGTGCAGACCTTCGAGGTCAAGCCGAGCGCCAAGGACAAGGAGGCGCCGTACATCCAGCGCAGCATCGACGCGACCCGGGCGGCGTTCGGGTTGGGGGCCACCGAGACGACCCCGTACGCGGCGAGCAACCTCACCCCGCCGGCCAACCTGGCCACCGACACTTCCGTGGTGTCGAACGTGCGGCTGCTCGACCCGCAGTTGGTCAGCGAGACCTACACCCAGCTCCAGCAGGTGCGCGGCTTCTACGACTTCGGCCCCAAGCTGGACATCGACCGGTACGGGGTGAACGGCAAGACCTCCGATTACGTGGTCGGCGTCCGGGAGATCAACTACGGCGAGCTGACCGATCAGCAGAACACCTGGATCAACCGGCACACCGTCTACACACACGGGTACGGGCTGGTGGCCGCCCCGGCGAACCAGGTGGTCTGCGGTGGGCAGCCGTTCTTCGTCTCCGGCTTCCTCGGCGAGCGGACCCAGGAGGCGTGCTCCTCGCAGACCGAGCAGATCCCGGCGAAGCAGCCGCGCATCTACTACGGCGAGCGGATGGCCGCCGACGACTACGCGATCGTCGGGCAGTCCGACCCGAACAAGAAGGCCGAGTTCGACCGGCCGGTGGGTGAGGGTGGCGGCGAGTCCTACACCTACACCGGCGAGGGCGGCGTGGAGATCGGCTCCTTCACCCGGCGGCTGCTGTACGCCATCAAGGAGCAGGAGTCGAACTTCCTGCTCTCCGAGGCGGTCAACAAGGACTCCAGGCTGCTGTACGTGCGCAACCCGCGGGACCGGGTGGAGAAGGTCGCGCCGTTCCTCACGCTGGACGGCGACCCGTACCCGGCGGTGGTCGACGGCCGGGTGCAGTGGATCGTCGACGGCTACACCACGGCGGCGACCTACCCGTACGCCGAGCGGGTCAACCTCCAGACCGAGACCACCGACGAGCTGACCAACCGGGGCACCTTCCAGCTGGCCCGGGAGAACGTCAACTACATGCGCAACTCGGTGAAGGCCACCGTCGACGCGTACGACGGCACAGTGAAGCTCTACGAGTACGACGACACCGACCCGGTGCTCAAGGCGTGGAACAAGGCGTTCGGCGGTGACCTGGTGCTGCCGAAGGCGGAGATTCCGGTCGAGCTGACCGAGCACCTGCGCTACCCGGCGGACATGTTCAAGGTGCAGCGGAACCTGCTCACCAAGTTCCACGTGACCAACCCGGGCGACTTCTACTCGGCACAGGACTTCTGGCAGGTGCCCAACGTGCCGGACGCGCCGGACAGCGGCCAGAAGCAGCCCCCGTACTACCTGTTCACCCAGTTCCCGGGGCAGGAGAGCCCGCGGTTCCAGCTCACCTCCGCGGTCACCCCGAACGGCCGGCAGAACCTCGCGGCGCTCATCTCGGGGTCGTACGTCGAGGGGCAGCCGCGGCTGGAGGTGCTGGAGCTGCCGGACCAGACCCGGATCTCCGGTCCGGTGCAGGTGCACCAGCAGATGACCAACAACGCCAACATCCGCCAGCAGCTCAACCTGCTCTCCAGCAACCAGGCGCAGGTGCAGTACGGCAACCTGCTCTCGCTGCCGTTCGCCGACGGCATGCTCTACGTCGAGCCGGTCTACGTGAAGAGCAACCAGCAGGACGCGTACCCGCTGCTGCAGAAGGTGCTGCTCTCGTACGGCGACGGCGGCTCCTTCGTGGCGCTCGCCGACAACATCAATGACGGCATCAAGCAGCTGGTCGAGCAGGGCAAGCGGGCCGGGCAGGGCGCGCCGCCGCCCCCGACCACCGGGGGCAACCCGACCACGCCGCCGCCGAGCCCCGGCACCGGCACCCCGCCGATGACGGGTGAGCTGGCCGACGCGGCGAACCGGGTGCAGACCGCCATCACCGAGGTCCGGGCCGCGCAGACGTCCGGCGACTTCGAGCGGTACGGTCGGGCGCTCAAGGCGCTGGACGAGGCGCTCACCGCCTTCCAGCAGGCGCAGCAGGCGGGCAACCCGCCCGCTTCGCCCGGTGGCAGCCCGTCGCCGAGCGGCAGCGCGCCGCCGCCCCCCGGCCCGACCACCGGCGCGGGCGGCTGACCCCGTCCCTCGGGTAGCACCTCTCGGAGCCCTCGTCGTCGGATCGCACCTGGTCCTGACGGCGGGGGCTCCGCCGTGTCGGCCTGTCGCCTCCCGGACACACCTGGACGGGCCGGCCCGCAACCTGCGGCACCGGTCCGTCGTCCTCTCTGCAACGGGGTGCGGACGAGGGGGACCAGCCGATGAGGGACGCGCAGAGTTTCGACGAGTTGTACCGCGGCACGGCCCGCCGGCTGTTGCGGTACGGCTACGCGGTCACGGGCGACCACACCGAGGCGCAGGATCTGGTGCAGGAGGCGGTCGGCGCTGAGCCGCACCGGACCGCCACCGGACGCCCCGGCGCCGAGTGAGGACGGGGTTCTGCTGGTTCGCGCCCTCCGTGAGCTGCCGACCGTCCAGCGGCAGGCACTGGCCCTGCACTATCTCTTCGACATGTCGGTGGAGGACATCGCTCGGGAGGCCGACGTGCCGGTCGGCACCGTGAAGTCCTGGCTGTCCCGCGGCCGGTCCCGGCTGGCCGCGCTGCTGCCCGAGCTCTCCACCGTGAAGCTGGAGGCGAACGATGTCAGCTGAACTCTCCGACCTCTACCGGTCGCTCGGCGCCGCTGCCGACGACCAGGAACTCGCTCACCCCGGACTGGTGCGGCGGCGCGCCGACCGGCGGGCCCGCGTCCGGGTCGCCAGCACCGCGCTCGCGGTGGCGGTGCTGCTCGGCGGGGTGGCGGTCGGTGGCCGGCTGGTGTGGTCGGCGGACGGCGGCACACCGCTGCCGCCGCCCGCCGACACTCCCGGCCCGGCGCCGACCGGATCGACTCCGCCCCTGTCCGTGTCCCCGTCGCCACCGTCTTCGCCGCCGTCGGGCGGCACGTCGAGTGGTACGCCGTCGGCGACCACAACGGGTGCGGGCAAGCCCCAGCGGCCAACCTCGATTCCGGACCGTGCCTTCTTCGTTCTGGCGGCCGCGAACCACACCGGCCTGGAATCGCGGATCGAGGGGGCGGTGCTGCCGGTGCTCTGCACGGCCGGTTATCCCAGCGAGTCCGCGGTGGTGCAGCGCCGCGGCCGGTACCTGGCCTACAAGCGGCCGGAAACCCCGAAGGGGTACGTGCCGGACGGCAGCTACCGGCACACCATCACCATCTACCGTCCAGGCCGTGCCGACGACGCCGTACGGGAACTGCGGCGGGCGGTTCGCGACTGCCCCGAGCAGGAGCTGCCCGACGACGGCGAGAGGATCTGGCGGCAGCGGCTGCTCGACCCGGGCAGGTACGGCGACGAGTCGGTGCTGTTCGAGATGCGGGCACCGTTCCTGGAGGTCAACGGCAAATCGGGCGGCGAGGAGGTCCGGTTGGTGCGGGCGGTCCGCGTCGACGACGTGGTGACGGTGCTCTGGGAACAGGGCTGGGAGGGCACCTCCGCCGAACGTGCCCCGTTCGACGCCGACAGCCGGCGGGCGGTCGCGGCGATCGAGGACTGGCTCGACTGACGGCGGCCCGGTGAGCGGGTGGGTGGCGGGATGTGGGTCGCTTTGCGGTGCCCCGGGTCGGTGCGCTACGGTTATCGAGTCGACGCGGGGTGGAGCAGCTCGGTAGCTCGCTGGGCTCATAACCCAGAGGTCGCAGGTTCAAATCCTGTCCCCGCTACGAGAGACACAGATCGACAGCCCGTTTCCGGTTCGCCGGAGGCGGGCTGTCGACATTGTCGGGTACGTGTGGGTGGCGCACTGGTGGTCGTGCCCTCGGGTGGCGACCCCGCCGATCATCGCCGGGACGGATGGGTTAGGGTTAACCAGTCGACGCGGGGTGGAGCAGCTCGGTAGCTCGCTGGGCTCATAACCCAGAGGTCGCAGGTTCAAATCCTGTCCCCGCTACAAATGAAAGTGCACGTCAAAGCCCGGCCCCCAGATCGTGGGGGTCGGGTTTTTTTGGCTGGGTGGCGGCGGAGCGGGTCCCGAGATTCGGCGTGGACAGTCGTGCCGAGGTTGCGCCCTTCGGCGAGGATGGGGACATGTCTTCATTCGGCAAGTGGTGGGGCCGGCTCAGCGCGGTCCTCGGTGCGGTCGTGCTGGCGGTGTTCGTGCCCGTCGCGGCCTGGGCGTCCACGGGCACCGGCGAGCTGGTGGTGGAGGCCGCCCGGCGGCGGTCCCGCGGTGGTGGCTTCGGATTCCTCGGCCTGCTCTGCTGCCTGGTGGTGGTGGCGATCATCGTGTTCCTGGTGCTGCGGCTGACCCGCAACCGCCGGGGCGGTCCGCCGCGCTGACCCGGGCGTGGCCGCCCGTGTCCGGCCGGCCAGCGGCTCGTGACACCGGCGGCGGCCAGTCGGCCGCCGCCGGTGTCACGCCGCCAGGGCGGCGTTGGCCTGGGCGATGAACCGGGAGGTGGCCGCGCGGGTGCCGGCGCGCCCGGAGCGGACGCTCTCCGCGGCGGTGACGAGCAGGGTACGCACCTTGGCGTGCCCCTTCGGGGGTGGCGCCGGCGCCGGCCCGAGCTGTTCGGCGATGCTGACGTTGAACGCGGCGGCTCGCTGCTGCGCCGGGTCGGTGATGCTGCCCTCGGTGTAGCGGCGGACGGCGATGCTGGCGTTGAGGCCGCGTTCGTGGCCGAGGACGGTCCCGGCCTCGCCGTTCGTGGTCAAAAAGTTGATCACGTCGATGACGGTGTCCGGGTGGCGGGTGCCGCGGAACGCCGCCCAGTACATCGACGCACGCGCCCACTGTGCACCAGGTGGGCCGGGGAAGCCGACCACGCCCAGCTCGGCCTCGGTGAGCCGTTGCAGCTCCGGCAGTTGGTGGGACCAGGCGAAGGACGCGGCGGTCAACCCGCTGACCACCAGTTGCCGGGCCGGCTCCCCGCTGTCGGCCTGCTCGACAAGTGCCGCGCCCGGTGTGGCCCGCCCGGCCCGGGCGCGCTGCCACAGCTCGAACCAGCCGATCAGCTCGTCCGCGCCGAAGCCGAGCTGGTGCCCCCGGTAGAACTCGCCGCCCTGGGCGCGCAGCCAGAGCCAGAGCGCGCGGTAGTCGCCGGACGCGTCCATGGTGCCGGCCACCCGGCCGTCGCTGGCCTCGGTGACCTGTTCCGCCCAGGCGATGTAGTCCGCCCAGGGCATCCCGCTGCGTGGCTCCGGCATCCGCAGCTCCCGCAGCAGGTCCCGGTTGAAGACCACCGCCGCGAGGGTCTGGCCGCCGGCCACCGCCATCGTCCGCCCGTCCACAGTGCCGTAGCGGATCAGGCTCTCCGGCAGGCCGCGCAGGTCCAGGCGATGGTCGGCGACCCGCTCGCTGAGGTCGAGGACGATCTGGCGCTGGGTGTACTCGGTCAGCACGGCGTCGTCGAGCTGGATCAGGTCCGGCACGTTGCCGCCGGCCGCCTGGGTGGCCAGCCGGTCGTAGTAGCCGTCGGCGCCCTGCCAGGTGACGCGGAAGGTGACCCGGGGGTTGCGCTCCGAGTAGAGCCGCAGCACCTTCTCGGTCAGCTCGGCCCGCTTCGTCCCGCCCCACCAGAAGACCGACAGCTCGACCGGCCCCTCGTCGGTCGATGTGGCGGGGCCGTCGCTGCATCCGGTCAGCCCGCCGGCGGCCAGCAGGGGAGCACCGAGCAGCGCGCCCAGCACCCGGCGCCGGCCCGGGTCGGCGTCGAAGCGGTCGATCGGGGGTCGAACAGCGGGCACGGGGTCTCCTGGCACCTGCGGGCGGCGGCGGTCGGACCATTCACGCAGGCGGCGTGGGAAGGTGTCAACGTCCGTCCGGGCACCCCTGCCCAGAACGGCGGTGCGGGTGGTCGAAGGAGGCCCCCCGGTGCCGCGTGGTGTACTAGGGCGCGTGGAACTTCTGCACTCGGGCAAGGTCCGGGACGTCTACGCCGACGGCGACGACCTGATCCTGGTCGCCTCGGACCGCATCTCGATCTACGACGTGGCGCTGCCGACGCCGATTCCGGACAAGGGTCGCCTGCTCACCGCGCTCTCGCTGTGGTGGTTCGAGCAGCTCGCCGACCTGGTGCCGAACCACGTCATCTCCGCCGCCGACGTGCCGGCGGAGTTCGCCGGGCGGGCGATCCGCTGCCAGCGCCTGGACATGGTCCCGGTCGAGTGCGTCGCCCGGGGCTACCTCACCGGCGGCGGCCTGCGGGAGTACGAGCGCACCGGCGCGGTCTCCGGCGTGCCGCTGCCCCGAGGGCTGGGCGAGGCGTCGATCCTGCCCAAGCCGATCTTCACACCGTCGAGCAAGGCACCGATGGGTGAGCACGACGAACCCATCACGTACGACGACGTGGTGGACAAGGTGGGCGAGGCGACTGCCGAGCGACTGCGGCAGATCACCCTCGACGTCTACCGGCGCGGCGCGGAGCTGGCCGCCGACCGGGGCATCCTGGTCGCCGACACCAAGATCGAGCTGGGCTGGGCGCCGGACGGCACGCTGGTCCTCGCCGACGAACTGCTCACCTCCGACTCGTCCCGGTTCTGGCCGGCCGAGTCGTACCAGCCCGGGCGGGTGCAGTTCTCCTACGACAAGCAGTACGTGCGGGACTGGGCCACCGGCAGCGGCTGGGACAAGCAGGGCCCGGCGCCGGATCTGCCGGCCGAGGTGGTCGAGGCGACCCGGGCCCGCTACGTCGAGGTCTACGAGAAGCTCACCGGCAACCGCTGGGAGTAACCGCTCAGTCCACCCAGTCCAGGGTGCGCTGGACGGCCTTGTGCCACTGGCGCAGCTCCTGCTCGCGCAGCTCGGGGGCCATGGTCGGCTCCCACTGCGCGTCGGAGCGCCACTGTGCCCGCAGGGTGGCCAGGTCCGGCCAGAAACCGACCGCCAGACCGGCCGCGTACGCGGCGCCGAGGCAGGTGGTCTCGGTGATCCGGGAGCGGACCACCGGCACGTCGAGCACGTCGGCGAGGAACTGCATGAGCAGGCCGTTGGCGGTCATGCCGCCGTCCACCCGGAGTCGACGCAGCGCCACGTCGGAGTCGGCGTTCATCGCGTCGACCACCTCGCGGGTCTGCCACGCCGACGCCTCCAGGACCGCACGGGCCAGGTGCCCCTTGGTGATGTAGCCGGTCAGACCGGCGATCACCCCACGGGCGTCGCTACGCCAGTGCGGAGCGAACAGGCCCGAGAACGCCGGCACCACGTAGCAGCCGCCGTTGTCGTCCACGGTGCGGGCCAACTCCTCCACCTCGGCGGCCGTGGAGATCAACCCGAGGTTGTCCCGCAGCCACTGCACCAGTGAACCGGTGACCGCGATGGCGCCCTCCAGGGCGTACGCCGGTGGTTGGCCCTTGATCCGGTAGGCGACCGTGGTGAGCAGGCCGTGCGTCGACGGGACCGGGCTGGCCCCGGTGTTGAGCAGCAGGAAGCTGCCGGTGCCGTAGGTGCACTTCGCCTCGCCCGGCTGGAAGCAGGTCTGGCCGAACAGGGCCGCCTGCTGGTCGCCGAGCGCGCTGGCCACCGGCACTCCGGCCAGCACTCCGGTGGCGGTGCCGTACACCTCGGCGGAGCTGCGGATCTCCGGCAGCATGGCCGCCGGCACGCCCATCGCGTCCAGCAGTTCCGGGGCCCAGGCCAGGGTGGCGAGGTCCATCAGCATCGTCCGGCTGGCATTTGTCACGTCGGTGACGTGCTCGCCGGTCAGCTTCCAGATCAGCCAGCTGTCCATGGTGCCGAAGAGCACCTCGCCGCGCTCGGCGCGCTCGCGCAGGCCGTCAACCTCGTCCAGCAGCCAGCGCAGCTTCGGCCCGGCGAAGTAGGTGGCCAGCGGAAGGCCGGTGCGGGTCCGGAACAGCTCCTCGCCGTACGCCGTCTCCAGCTCGCGCAGCAGCGGCCCGGTCCGGGTGTCCTGCCAGACCAGCGCGTTGGCCACCGGTCGTCCGGTGGCCCGGTCCCAGACCACTGTCGTCTCCCGCTGGTTGGTGATGCCGACCGCGGCCAGCCCGGCCGTGTCGGTGCCGGCCGACCGCAGCGCCTCCTGGACGACCTGCTGGACGTTTTCCCAGATCTCCTCGGCGTCGTGTTCCACCCAGCCGGGTCGGGGAAAGATCTGCCGGTGCTCGCGCTGCGCCACGGCGACGATCTCCCCGGCCCGGTCGAAGACGATGCACCGCGAGGAGGTGGTGCCCTGATCGATGGCGGCGACGTACTGGGGGGTCACGGCAGCACCGTACCCGGACCCGCCGCGCGGTGCGACAGGCGTCACGGTCGGTTGCGGCCTGCCGCCGTCCCGCGCCGACCGATTCGCCTACGATCTGCGAACGTGCGTGACATCGCCGTTTTCAGTGGAACCGCCCATCCCGACCTCGCCACCGAGATCTGCGCCCACCTGGGGGTGCCGCTGCATCCCGTGCGGGTCTCCCGGTTCGCCAACGACTGCCTGGAAGTGCAACTGCAGGCCAACTGCCGGGAGCGGGACGTCTTTCTGATCCAGCCGCTGGTGCCGCCGGTGCAGGAGCACCTGGTCGAGCTGCTGCTGATGATCGACGCCGCCCGGGGGGCGTCCGCCGGCCGGATCACTGTGGTGCTGCCGCACTACGCGTACGCCCGCTCGGACAAGAAGGACGCGCCGCGGATCTCGATCGGCGCCCGGCTCGTCGCCGACCTGCTCACCTCGGCCGGCGCCGACCGGGTGCTCGCGATGACCCTGCACTCGCCCCAGGTGCACGGCTTCTTCAGCGTGCCCGTGGACCACCTGCACGCGCTGCGCGAGCTGGCCGCCCACTTCCGGCGCTACGACCTCAGCAACACCGTCGTCGTCTCGCCCGACCTGGGCAACGCCAAGGAGGCCGCGGCCTTCGCCCGGCTGCTCGGCACGCCGGTGGCGGCGGGGGCGAAGCAGCGGTTCAGCGACGACCTGGTCAAGATCAGCGCGGTGATCGGTGAGGTGACCGACAAGGACGTCATCGTGCTGGACGACGAGATCGCCAAGGGCAGCACGGTCGTCGAGCTGATGGAGCACCTGCGGGGCCTGAAGGTCCGCTCGATCCGGTTGGCCTGCACGCACGGCCTCTTCTCCGGCGACGCGCTGCGGCGACTCAGCGACCAGTCCGGCGTACTGGAGATCGTCTGCACCAACACGGTGCCCATCCCGACCGCCAAGCGGGTCCCCAAACTCCAGGTCCTCTCGGTGGCCCCGGCCCTGGCCGAGGCGATGCGCCGGATCCACAACGGCGAATCCGTCTCCGCGCTCTTCGCCTGAGCCCGCAGGGCGGGCGTCAGTGCGCGGTGCGGTTGCCGATGGTGAGGGTTGAGGTGATGCGGACGGTGGTGCCGGCGGTGCCGGTGGCCACCTCCATGGCGTCGGTCAGCTCGCGGGCCAGCCAGAGGCCCCAGCCGCCGGCGGTGTCCGGGGCCGGCCGTCGGCGGTCGCCCAGCCGCTGCGCACTGATCCCGTGCCCGTGGTCGGCAACCTCGCAGACCAGCGTCCCCGGCTCCTGCCAGAGCCGCAGCCACCCTCGCCCGCCACCGTGCCGCACGGCGTTGGTGATCAGCTCGTTGACCGCCAGTACGAAGTCGTCGAGCCGCTGGCCGATCAACCCGCAGGCGTGCGCGCAGGAGGTGACCGAGTGTCGGATCTCGGTCACCTGGGCCTGGTCGAAGGCCTTGGCGATCAGGAGCGCAGGTTCGATGGGCACAACCGTACGCGGTGCGTGCGGATCTGCGTTCGTCATGGCCCGTCCCGGCGGCGGATCTCGGAGAATTTCGCGGCTTTTCCACCGTACGTCAGGGTTTCCCGAACCGCACTCGCTGCCGGCCGCCCCGCTGGTCGGACTGTGGCATCCTGACCGCCATGCCGTCGCCATCGGGTGGATTCGAGGTGCCGCTCTGGCGGGCGCTCGCGGTGTTCCGGTTCGCGTCCCTGGCGTACGTCTGCGTGCTCGCGGTACGCGACGCCGACCGGTACGCCCACCCGCTCGTCGTCGTGGCCATGGTCCTGGTGATGATCGCCTGGACGGTGGCGACCGCGATCGGCTACGCCCGCCCGGCCTGGCGGCGCTGGCCGCTGCTGCTGGCCGACCTCGCGGTGGTGATGGCCATCGTGCTGGCGACCCCGTGGGTCGTCGGCCGGGCGGCGCTCGCCACCGGCGTGCCCACCATGGGGGTGGCCTGGATGGCGGGCCCGGTCCTGGCCTGGGCCGTCTCCGGTGGCCGGCGGCGGGGCACCGTGGCCGCGCTGCTGGTCGCCGGCGCGGACCTGGCCACCCGGGAACGGATCGGCCAGTCCTCGTTCACCGGGGTGATCCTGATGCTGCTCGCCGGAGTGGTGGTCGGGCACGTCGCCCGGCTCGCGGCGACCGCCGAGGAGCGGCTGCAACGCGCGGTGGAGCTGGAGGCGGCCACCCGGGAGCGGGAGCGGCTGGCCCGGGGCATCCATGACTCGGTTCTCCAGGTGCTGGCACTCGTGCAGCGGCGCGGCGCCGACCTGCCCGGCGAGGCCGGCGAGCTGGCCCGCCTGGCCGGCGAGCAGGAGGCCGCGCTGCGCGCACTGATCGCTGGCGCCACCCCGGCCGGCGCCACCGCCCCGGACGCCGCCGGCACGGTGGATCTTCGGACGCTGCTCGGCCGGTACGCCTCACCTGCGGTGTCGCTCTCCGCGCCGGCCACCCCGGTGCCGCTGCCCCGGCAGGTGGCCGGGGAGTTGGCCGCCGCGACAGGCGCGGCGCTGGACAACGTGGGGCGGCACGCCGACGGGCGGGCCTGGGTGCTGATCGAGGACGAGGGGGCGACCGTGACCGTGTCCATCCGTGACGAGGGGCCGGGCATCCCGGACGGCCGGCTGACCGAGGCGGCCGCCCAGGGGCGGCTCGGCGTGACGCAGTCGATCCGGGGCCGGATGGTGGACCTCGGCGGAACGGTCCGGATCGTGTCGGCCCCCGAGGCCGGCACCGAGATCGAGCTGACCGTGCCGAGGGCGGAGCAGTGAGCCAGGTGCGGGTGATGGTGGTCGACGACCATCCGATGTGGCGCGAGGGAGTGGCCCGTGACCTGACCGAGGCCGGTTTCCTGGTGGTGGCCACCAGCGGCGAGGGGCGGCAGGCGATCCGGGTGGCCCCCGCCGCCCGGCCGGACGTGGTCGTCCTCGACCTGCAACTACCCGATGTCTCCGGCGTCGAGGTGGTCCGCGGGCTGCGCGTGGCGCTGCCCGACGTGCGGGTGCTGATGCTCAGCGCCAGTGGCGAGCAGCAGAGCGTGCTGGACGCGGTCAAGGCGGGGGCCACCGGGTACCTGGTGAAGTCGACGGCGCCGGCCGAGTTCCTCGACGCGGTGCGCCGCACGGCGGCCGGCGATCCGGTGTTCACCCCCGGCCTGGCCGGACTGGTCCTCGGTGAGTACCGCCGGTTGGCCGCCGGGCCGGCGTCGGACGCCGGGTCGGCCGGCGGCGCGGAGCCCGGGGCGCCGCGTCTCACCGACCGGGAGACGGAGGTGCTGCGCCTGGTGGCCAAGGGGGTGTCGTACAAGCAGATCGCGCAGCGGCTCGGGCTGTCGCACCGCACCGTGCAGAACCACGTGCAGAACACGCTGGGCAAGCTGCAACTGCACAACCGGGTCGAGCTGACCCGGTACGCCATCGAACGGGGCCTGGACGACTGAACCCGGTCAGACCGAGCGCGGCGGCTCCGTCTCGTGGATGGCCAGCTCCTCGGCGCTCGCCCCGCCGCCCGCCGAACCGGCGTCGTACGCCACGGAGTCGGTCTCCTGGTCGGTGTGCGCCCCCTCGTCCGGTTCCACCAGCCGGCCCACAGTGGCGTCGGCCACCGTGCCGAGCTGGCCGTGGTCGTAGAGGGAGACCGGCGACTTCGGGTCGGACGTGGGGCCGGGATCCATCACGTCGGCGTCCAGTTGGGCCTCCGCCGCGGCTTCCAGGTTGTCCGCCTCGAAAGCGATCTTCGGATCGATCGTGCCGGCCAGCGGATCGTCCACCGGGCGTTCGAAGCTCTCCCGCTGGAGCTTGTAGTCCAACGACTCACCGTCGAGCTGTTCCTCGGCGGTGGTCCCGAACCGGTCCACCGCCACCGGCGTCCGGTCGCCGGGCAGCTGGGCCGGGTCCGGCCCGTCCGCCTCGCGCCCGGTGAGCACGTCGTCGTTGGCCGTCGAGTCGTCGTCGGCGGTGCCGGGCAGGCCGTCCGCCTCGGTGTCGGACACGGGGGTCGGGTACTCGTTGTCGCGCATGTCTGATCACTACCCGCTGCCCTGCCGCCGTAACCGGGGGCCGCCGGCCGTGTGGTGGAGAGCCGGACACCGGGGCGGGAACCGCCCGTCAGTCGACGGGGTCGGTGTCGTCATCGGGGTGCAGCACGCACCAGACGACCTTCCCGTCCGGAACCGGGCTGCTGCCCCACCGGTGGGCCACCGTGTCGATGAGCAGCAGGCCCCGCCCGCCGGCCCGGGTCGGTGGGGCCGGCCCCGCGAACGCGGGCCGGAGGGGGGAGTGGTCGCGAACCGCCACGCGCAGGGTGCCGGCCTGAGGAGCCAGCCGGATGGTCATCGGGGTTCGGGCGTGCGCCACCACGTTGTTGACCATCTCGGTGATCGCGAGGCTCGCGGGTTCGGCCAGGGTCCGCACGTCCCAGTGCTGGCAGCCGGTGGCGACCAGCTCGCGGGCCTGCCGGGCGGCGCCGACGGTCGGGGCGAGCTCAGCGGTGAGGACCGCCGCCAGCGGCGCCGCCGCCAGGGCGCCGTCCAGGGTCGGCCAGGCCGGGACGCCGGTCGGTGCGGCGTCGGCGCCGCCGGGTCCGGAGGTCGCCGGGTCGCAGAGCAGCAGGTCCGCGGCGGGCCAGTCGGCGACCTCCCGGCGGATCTCGGCGAAGACGCTCCGGCCGACCGGGTCGGCGACCCGCAACCCGGTCACGTCGGCCACCACGGTGCCGGGTCGGTCGCAGAGGCGGGTCAGCAGCGCGGCCCGGACGGTGTCGGCGCCGGCCGCGTCGAGCACTCCGGTGAGCCGGACCACCCCGGACGCCTCGTCGATCTCCACCAGACAACGCGCATCGGTCGGCATGATCGCCCCAGTGTGCTCCCGGGCGACAGAAGTCGCATCCGGCCGCCCGATACCCGTCATCAGCGGGTCAACCGGGATCGGCGGGTGATCGCCGCCATCGTGCCGACCGCTGTGCCGGCGGCGGCGAGGCCGAACGCGGCGGTGATTCGTACCAGCTGTCGACGCCGGCCGTGCCACCCGCCGTTCCGGCGGCCCTCCGCATCGGCGTGGAACACGTTGCCGCTGCTGTCCATCCGCGCGCCGGGGCCGAACTGGGTCCGGTGGGCGTACCAGCCGAGGGTGCGCTCCACGAGCGCCGGTGCGAGCCGCCACTGCAGGCCGAGCAGCCGGGCGGCGCCGCCGGCGTACGCCTCGCGGCGGGGCCGGCGCAGCAGCCGGACGATGGTCTCGGCGACCACCTCCGGCGGGTACACCGGCGGTGGCGGCAGCAGCTCGCGGCCGCTGTGGTTGGCCGCGTGCCGGAAGAACGGGGTGTCCATGGTCGCCGGGAGCACGGTGCAGATGGAGATCTGCCCCCGACCGGTGACCCGCAGTTCCTGCCGGACGGTGTCGGCCAACCCGCGGATGCCGTGCTTGGTGGCGTTGTACGCCGACTGGTACGGCATCGCCACCTCGGCGAGCACCGAGGCGTTGTTGACAAGCACCCCTCCGCCGGCCACGCCGAGGTGCGGCAGTGCGGCCTTGATGCCGTGCACCGCGCCGAGCAGGTTCACCTCCACCACCCGTCGGAACTCGGCGACCGGGATCTCGTCGAAAAGCCCCACGACCCCTACCGCGGCGTTGTTCACCCACGCGTCGATCCGCCCGAACTCGGCCGCAGCCCGATCGGCCAGCCGCTGCACCGACTCCAGGTCGGTCACGTCCGTCGGCACGGCCAGCGCCCGGCCGCCCAGTTCCCGGCAGTGTTGTGCGACCTGCCGCAGCGCCGGCTCACTGCGGGCGGCCAGCACGACGGCGGCGCCCCGGCGGGCCAGCGCGTACGCGGTGGCCGTGCCGATCCCGCTGGAGGCGCCGGTGATCACCACGGTCGAGTCGTCGAGGCTGCGGGTCAGCGGCATTCCTGAGCCGTACCCCCGGTAAGGCCTGGTCATACCAGCGGCCGGTCGTCGATCAGCAGGATCGCCGCGGGGCGGGGCGAGGCTCTCGTGATTGTCGTGGCGCAAGTGTCGGTGGCAGCTGTGGGGAGCTGTTCCGATCTGCCAGGTTTCGGCTCCCGGTCACCCGGTTAATGGGACGCTCTGACCGGGAGGACCACCGCCGAGGAAAGATCGCAGGGAGGTGACCCATGCGCGTCGGCCTCGTCTGCGCGCACACCAGCTCGTACCGGCACGCCGACGGCCCGCCCGTCGGCACCCAACAGCACATCGCGCGGGTCGCCGCCGAGCTGGCCGGTCGAGGCCACGACGTCCGGCTCTACGAGCGCCGGGACGACCCGAAGCTGCCGGTGACGACGGACGTCGACGGCTACCAGGTGCATCGGGTCGCGGCCGGCCCGCCCACCCCGCTGCGCACCGCCGAGCTGATCCCCCACGTGACGGAGTTCGGCCGCTGGCTGACCGACGAGTGGGCCGGCGCCTGGCGGCCCGAGGTGGTGCACGGGCACTACTGGGTCGGCGGCCTGGCCGCCGCGCACGCGGTCCGGGAGACCGACATCCCGGTGGTGCAGACCTTCCACTCGCTCGGCGTCGAGCAGCTGCGCCACCTGGGCGGCCGGTACGACGGGCCGGGGGAGCGGATCCCGCTGGAGCGCGCGCTGACCCGAGCGGTGGACATCGCGGTCGCCCAGTGCAACGACGAGGTGGACGAGCTGACCCGGATGGGCCTGCAACGCAGCTCGGTGGCGATGGTGCCGGCGGGGGTGGACACCGAGCAGTTCCACCCCGACGGTGAGGCGGCGCCCCGCGAGCAGCGGTCACGGATCCTCTCCGTCGGCGGGCTCTCCCCGGGCCACGGCCAGGACGACCTGATCCGGGCGATGCGACTGGTCGGCGACGCCGAGCTGGTGATCGCCGGAGGGCCGATGGCCGACCAGTTGGCCAACCACACCGAGGCGCGCCGGCTGCACGAGCTGGCCGAACAGGTCGGGGTGGCCGACCAGGTACGGCTCGTCGGCGCGGTGCCGCACGACCAGATGGCAACCTGGTACCGGTCGGCGGACGTGGTGGCCTGCACGCCGCACTACTCGTCGGCCGGGCGGGTCTCGCTCGAGGCGATGGCCTGCGGCGTGCCGGTGGTCGGCTACGCGATGGGCGGGCTGGCGGACGCCGTCGTCGACGAGGTCACCGGCCGGCTGGTGCCGCCCGGCGACGTACGGACCCTCGGGGTCTCGCTGCGCCGGCTGCTCGCGGACAACGCCGGGCGGTTCGCGTACGGCCACGCCGCGGTGGACCGGGTCCGGAGCAGCTACACGTGGGAACGCACCGCTGGCGCGCTGGAGCGTCTCTACGAGCGGGTGGTGAGCCGCCGCAAACCGGTCGAGGCCTGAGCGCCGCGCCGGACGCCGGGTGTGTGCTGGTCAGCCGGGCTGGCCGACGCCCACCATGGCTCGGTCGCGGCGGCGCGCCTTCGCGTGGTGGTGCTGCGGCTCCGCGTACCGCGTCAGCCCGATCACCGACGCGAGGGTGACCAGGAAGCCGACCGCGGCCAGCCACTCCCGACCCGGCCAGATCTTGTCGTTGAGCAGCAGGAGGCCGACGATCGCCGCCGGCACCGCCCCGGCGGCGTCCATCGCGGCGACCGCGGCGGTGGTGGAGCCGCGCTGCATCGCCAGGCCGAGCAGTAGCTGACCGACGATCGAGTGGACGATGAGCAGGTAGAGCAGCGGGTCGGCGAGGAACGCCTCGGCGGACGGCGCGGAGGCCAGTGGCCGGGCGGCCACCGCGGCCGAGGAGAACGCCAGCCCGGCCAGCGAGCCGAGGGCCACCGAACCGGGCGCCCCGTGCAGCCGGACGGCGAAGAAGCCGAGCACCGCGATCACGCCGAGCGCCACCAGCAGGGCGACCGAGCCGGCGGTGCCGAGCTGCCGGGACGGCGCCGGCCGGGCGGCCAGCACCAGCGCGGTGATCCCGGCGAAGAGCAGGGCCAGCAGCGCCACCTCGGCCACCGGTAACCGCCACTTCAACACCAGCACGCCGAGGATGGCGGTCACCCCGAGCCCGGCGGCCACGCTCGCCTGGACCAGGAACAGCGGCAGGTCACGCCGGGCCACGAAGGCGAGTACGAAGCCGCCGATCTGGCAGCTCAATCCGACCAGATACGTCCGGTGCCCGGCCAACCGCAGCAGCAGGCCCGGATCGAAGGTGTGGTGCACCGTGGTGCGGGCCGCGGCCACCGACTGAAGCAGGTTGGCGACGCCGTACGCGACGATCATCGCCGCGAGAAAGCACCAGCCGGAGGAGACCACCTGGCGAGGATAGAGGCTGCCGGGGGTCAGCGCGCGGCTGGTCGATCGAGCCGGGCGAGGATGTCGGCGTGCAGCACACCGTTGGTGGCCACCAGGCTGCTCTCGGTGCCCGGCGCGCCGGCCGGAGCCGGTCGACCGTCCAGATCCGTGACCGTGCCACCCGCCTCGGTGATGATGGGCACCAGCGCCGCCATGTCCCACAGCGACAGTTCCGGCTCGACCATCACGTCCAGTGCGCCCTCGGCCAACAGCATGTAGCCGTAGAAGTCACCGTACGCCCGGCTGCGCCAACTGGACCGCATCAGGTCGAGCATCGCGTCGAGCCGCCCGGCGCGCTCCCAGCCGGTCAGTGACGAGTAGCAGAAGCTGGCGTCGCCGAGCCGCCGCACGGCGGAGACCCCGATCGGCTCGCCGGCGGCGGGGCCCGGCCCGGCGTACGCGCCCGCGCCGAGGCTCGCCCACCAGCGTCGGCCCAGCGCCGGAGCGGACACCACGCCGACCACCGGCCGGTCCGCGTCGAAGAGCGCGATCAGGGTGGCCCAGATCGGCACACCGCGGACGAAGTTCTTGGTGCCGTCGATCGGGTCGATGATCCAGCGCCGACCGTCCGGGGCGCTGGCCGGCTGGTCGCCGTACTCCTCGCCGAGCAGCCCGTCGGCCGGCCGGTGCTCGGCCAGCAGCGCCCGGATCTTCCGCTCCACGGCGGTGTCCGCGTCGGAGACCGGGGTCAGATCGGGCTTCGCCTCGACCCGTAGGTCGAGCGCGCGGAACCGGGCCGTGGAGATGGCGTCGGCCCGGTCGGCGAGCAGGTGGGCGAGGTCGAGGTCATCGGCGTACCCGGTCATGCCGGCAACCTAGCCGACGTCCGGCGGCTCACTCGTCCGGGCCGCGCCGGTCACCCTCGCCGGGACCGCGCTGGTCGATCTCGCCCCGCTGGTCACCCTCGCCGGCACGGGAGGCGAGCAACCGGCGGTACGAGGCCAGCCGGCGCGGATCGGCCTTGCCGGCGGCGACCCAGGCGTCCAGCCCGCAGTCGGCCTCCTCGGCCGTGTGCGGACAGTTGGGCGGGCAGTCGACGGTCCCCTCGACCAGGTCGGGAAAGCCGTGCAGCAGGCTGTCGGCGGAGACGTGGGCGAGCCCGAAGCTGCGGATCCCCGGGGTGTCGATGATCCACCCCGGGTCGGTGTCGATGCCGTGTATCGGGGGCAGTCGCAGGGCCACCGCGCTGGTGGAGGTGTGCCGGCCACGACCGATCGCGCTGACCACGCCGACCGCTCGGGCGGCCTCCGGCACCAGCCGGTTGACCAGCGTCGACTTGCCCACCCCGGAGTGCCCCACCAGCACCGACACCCGCCCGGCGAGCAGCGCGCGCAGGGCGTCCAGGTCGGAGTCGGGGCGGTTGAGCACGTACGGCAGCTCCAGCTCGGTGTAGTAGCCCAGCACCTCCTCCGGGCCGGCCAGATCGGCCTTGGTGAGGCAGAGCAGAGGCTCGACGTCCGCGTCGTACGCGGCCACCAGGCAACGGTCGATGAACCCGGTGCGCGGCGGCGGGTCGGCCAGCGCGCTGACGATCACCATCTGGTCGGCGTTGGCCACCACCACCCGCTCCAGCCGGCCCTCGGCGGTGGTCTCGTCGTCGTCGGCGGTGCGGCGCAGCACCGAGCGGCGTTCGGTGATCCGGACGATGCGGGCGAGGGCGCCCTCCGCGCCGGAGGTGTCCCCGACGAGGTTGACCCGGTCGCCCACCACCACCGACTTGCGACCCAGCTCACGTGCCCGCATCGCGGTGACCGTGGGCAGTTCGGCACCGACGACGCCGTGCTCGGCCCCGGCCAGCACGCAGGTGTAGCGCCCCCGGTCGACGGCGATGACGAAGCCGTCCACCGCGTCGGCGTGCCGGGGTCGGGTGCGCGTACGCGGGCGCGAGGACTTCCCGGGTCGAACCCGTACGTCGTCCTCGTCGTACTCCCGCCGTCTGGTCGCCAGGACCTGTCCTCTTCTCGCGTCAGCTCTTGCCGGTCACCATCGCTGACCATAGTGCCGGGAACTCGGGCATGGTCTTGGAGGTACACCCGACGTCGTCGACCTCGATGCCCGGCACGGCCAGCCCGGCCACCGCGGCGGCGTGTGCCATCCGGTGGTCGTGGTAGGTGTGGAACACACCGCCGCGCAGCGGTCGGGGCCGGATCTCCAGCCCGTCCGGCGTTTCGGTGATATCGGCGCCGAGTGCGGCGAACTCCCGCGCCAGCGCCGTCAGCCGGTCGGTCTCGTGGCCGCGGATGTGCCCGATGCCGGTGAAGAACGACGGCGAGTCGGCCAGCATGGCCAGCGCGGTCAGCGCCGGGGTCAGCTCGCTCACGTCGGAGAGGTCGGCGGTCAGGCCGTGCACCACGCCGGAGCCCCGGACGGTCAGCCCGGTGGTGGAGAGGGTGACCTCGCCGCCCATCCGGTGCAGCAGCGAGCGCAGCTGTTCGACCGGCTGGGCGCTGCTGCGCGGCCAGCCCTGGAGGGTGACCTCGCCGCCGGTGACCAGCGCGGCGGCGAAGAACGGCACCGCGCCGGAGAGGTCCGGCTCGATCTCCCAGCCGCGGCCGGTGAGCGGACCGGGCTCGACGGTCCACACGTCGGGGGTGGTGTCGTCGACGGCCGCGCCGGCGGCGCGCAGCATCTGCACCGTCATCCGCAGGTGCGGCGCGGACGGCACCGGCGGGCCGACGTGCCGCACCACGACACCCCGGTCGAAGCGCGGGGCGGCCAGCAGCAACCCGGAGACCAGCTGGCTGGACGCGGACGCGTCGATCACCACCTCGCCGCCGGTGATCCGGCCGGCGCCGAGCACGGTCAGTGGCAGGCTGCCGGTGCCGGTGACGTCGATCCGGACGCCCAGCGAGCGCAGCGCGCCGATCAGCGGGCCGAGGGGCCGGGTGCGGGCGTGCGGGTCGCCGTCGAAGGTGATCCGGCCGTCGGCCAGCCCCGCGACCGGCGGCACGAACCGCATCACCGTGCCGGCCAGCCCCACGTCCACGTGCGCCGGGCCGACCAGCGGGTGTGGCCGGACCAGCCAGCGCTCGTCGTCGCTGATCGACATGTGCGCGCCCATCGCCCGCAGGCCGGCCGCCATGAGTTCGGTGTCCCGGGCGCGCAGCGGCCCGGCCAGCGTCGACGGGCCGGCGGCCAGCGCGCTGAGCACCAGGGCGCGCGCGGTCATCGACTTGGACCCGGGCAGGCGCAGCGTGGCCGCCACCGGATCGGAGGCGGTCGGTGCGGTCCACGGCTGAGGCGGCCGGGTCGCTGTCAGGTTCCCCACGGTTACATTCTGCCGTGTCGGCCGGTGGGCGGCGGTGACCGGCGGTCCTACTCCCGGTTGGCGGGACAGCCGGCGGGTCGCAGACGGGTTAGCGTGTGCCCATGTGCGGCAGGTACGCGACGACCCGGAGCTCCGGCGAGCTGAGCGCGCTGTTCGAGTCCTCCGACGACACCGACGGCCGGATCCGGCCGGACCACAACGTCGCGCCGACCGACCCGGTGCCGCTGGTCCGGGTCACTCCCGAGGGGCACCGCAGTCTCTGCGTAGGCCGCTGGGGCCTCCTGCCGCACTGGTCGCGGTCGGCCGCCGGCGCGGCCCGCATGATCAACGCGCGGGCGGAGACGGTCGCCACCAGCCGGGCGTACGCCGGGTCGTTCGCCCGTCGCCGCTGCCTGGTTCCGGCCGACGGCTGGTACGAGTGGGTCCGCCAACCCAACGGGGGGCGGCAGGCGTACTACATGACCCCCGCCGACGGCTCGGTGCTCGCCCTGGCCGGGATCTGGTCGGTCTGGGAGTCCGAGGCCGAAACCCGGCTCACCTTCAGCGTGCTGACCACCGCGGCGCTCGGTGAGCTGGCCGAGGTGCACGACCGGATGCCGGTGCTGCTGCCGCCCGAGCGCTGGTCGTCGTGGCTGGCGCCGACCGGGGAGCCGGACCGGTTGCTCGCCCCGCCGGCGACCGGTCAGCTGTCCCGGTTGGAGATCCGTCCGGTCGGGCCGGCGGTGGGTGACGTCCGCAACGACGGGCCGCAGTTGATCGCCCGGGTGCCGCTGGCGCCGACGGTGGCAGCGCAGGAGCTGACCCTGTTCTGAGGCGGTCCGCATCGTCGAGCGCCGATTTGGCGGGGTTGCGCGCGATTCGTCGCCTGGCTGTTCAGTCATCTTCCCGGCAGGCCCTTGTCTCGGTGTCCGTAAGTGCGATAGAACACAGCGCCGGTAGTGGGTGTCGATTCGCACGGGGCGGACGACATCCACCGATCTTGCCGGTCCCACGGGGGAGGTGGGTGGATGACACGGGCGCGTATGCCCCGCCCGCATGAGGTGGCCGCGGCGCGGCGAGATCCGCGACTGCTGCGGGCCTTGCGCGAACGCCGAGAGGATGACGCGTGGCGCACCAGAGGGACATGTCAGAGCGTCGATCCGGAAACGTTCTTTCCGGCGCCGAACGAGCCGGCGGACGCCGCAGTCGCGCTGTGCCGCAGCTGCGACGTCCAGGGGTCCTGCCTGGCCTGGGCGCTGGAGGTGGGTGACTGCCATGGCGTGTGGGGCGCCACGACGCCCCGCGAGCGACGGGCGATGCTGGTGGCCTGGCGTGGCCAGGTCGAACCGGATCCGGACGCCGTGGACGAGGCGGGCCCGCCGGTGCGGGACCGTCTGCTCACCCTGGTCCCGCTGAGCTGACCACCGGTCCCGTCCCGGGTGCCGACCGGGGCGGCGCAGAATGGATCGGTGCTGCCCAGCGACGAGATCGGGACCCCGCGCGGTCCGGCGCGGATCGACACGGACCTGCCGGTCGGGCCGGCCGCCGCCCTGCTGGTGCTCGGGCACGGGGCGGGCGGCAGCGTGGACGCCCCCGACCTGCTGGCGGTGCGCGACGCGGCCGTCGCCGCCGGTCTGGCGGTGGTGCGGGTGACCCAGCCCTACCGGGTCGCCGGCCGCCGCGCCCCAGCTCCCGCCGGGCATCTCGACGAGGCCTGGACGGCGGTGCTCGGCGGGCTGCGCGACCGGCAGCCCGACGTCCCGACGCTGCTGGTCGGCGGTCGCTCCAGCGGCGCTCGGGTGGCCTGTCGGACGGCCCGCGCGGTGGGCGCGGCCGGTGTCGTCGCGCTGGCCTTTCCGCTGCACCCGCCCGGGCGGCCGGAGCGCTCCCGGGCCGCCGAGCTGGCCACCGGGCTGCCAACGCTTGTGGTCAACGGCGACCGGGATCCGTTCGGGGTGCCGGAGCCGGGGCCGGCCGTGCGGGTGGTGACCCGGCCGGGGGAGACGCACGACCTGCGCAAGGATCCGGCCGGCACGGCAGCCGTGGTACGGGACTGGCTGCGCGCCCAGGGCTGGGCGGCCGGCTGAACGGCGGCCCGGGTCGGCCGGGCGAACCGTGTCCGGTGGCGGGCGCGGGTCGTTGCATCCGATGGTGCCACCTACCGGATTCGGACGGGCGGGGCCAAATCCTCCCAGGCCCTTCCTGGTCCCAGCGCCGGCCGCCGCCGGGGCCGGGACCAGGAACGGGAGGGCCGGCCGGAATGCCCCACCCGTCTTCTCGCGTTACTACCCGCGGACGACTTTTCTGCGAGGGGGTGGCCGGTGCCGACCGAAACACGGAGCCGGGAACGGGACGAGCGGAACGCCCGGCAGCTGAAGCAGCTGCTGGATGGCCCGGACTGGCCCGCGACGGCGGGACCGGGCGGGGTGGGTGTGGTGAGCACGGGCACACCGGCCGGAAGTGAATCTGTGGGCAGGTCCGTGCGCGTATCCTCGGCGGGAAAGCATCCGACGCGAGGGGATGTGCGGTTGACCACCGAGAAGACGGACGAGCGCAGGGCCCGCTTCGAGCGGGACGCGATGCCATTCGTCGATCAGCTCTACGCTGCTGGGCTGCGGATGACACGTAACCCGGCGGATGCCGAGGATCTGGTCCAGGAGACCTACCTGAAGGCGTACGCCGCCTTCCACCAGTTCGAGCAGGGCACAAACCTGAAGGCCTGGCTCTACCGGATCCTGACCAACACCTACATCAACTCCTACCGCAAGCGGCAGCGCCAGCCGATCCAGGCGCCCACCGAGGAGATCACCGACTGGCAGCTCGCCGAGGCCGAGTCGCACACCTCCAGTGGGCTGCGCTCGGCGGAGACCGAGGCGCTGGACCGGCTGCCGGACAGCGACGTCAAGGAGGCCCTCCAGCAGTTGCCGGAGGAGTTCCGGCTCGCCGTCTACCTCACGGACGTCGAGGGCTTCTCCTACAAGGAGGTCGCCGACATCATGGGTACGCCGATCGGCACGGTGATGTCGCGCCTGCACCGGGGCCGTCGTAATCTGCGCAAGCTGCTCGAGCAGTACGCCGCGGAACGGGGCTTCAGTGCGGCCCGCTCCTCGAAGGGTTCGACCGCTGCCGCTGCCGGCCGGGAGGTGTGACGTGAGCTGTGGGGAGCCGCACGAGACGGACTGCCGTGAGGTGCTCGCGGAGGTCTACCTCTACCTGGATCTGGAGTGCGCCGACGAGCGGCGCACGCTGATCCGGCACCACCTGGACGAGTGCGGGCCGTGCCTGCGCGAGTACGGGCTCGAGCAGGAGGTGCGGGCGCTGGTGGCGCGTTGCTGCGGCAACGAGACCGCGCCGGACGAGCTGCGCGAGCGGCTGCGGGTCAAGCTCACCGAGCTGGTGGTCTTCGAGACCAGCGATTCCCGCGAACTGGCCGACTGACCGTCGGCGTGACGAACGAAACCGGTGGCCCGGGTCGATCTCGACCCGGGCCACCGGCGTTCCCGGCGTCCGCCGGGTGGGGCTGACCGGTGACGGGCCGTCGGCCCGTCGGCCCGTTCAGGAGTTGGGACGCTTGCCGTGGTTGGCGGCGTTCTTCTTCCGTGCCTTCTTCTTCCGGGACTTCTTCGCCATGCTGACCTCCTCGTGATGGGTCGGATCCGCCCTGCGCGCGGCCTCGGCGCCGGTGTACCCACCGGCCGCCCGGCGTCGGGTCCGACCCGCTGATGGTAGTGCGGCCGGCACCCGACGCCTTCCGCCGGGGCGGTCGCGGCACCCGGGCCGCACCGCTCCGGGCCCGCCGTCGGCCGCCGCATGATTGGATACGTCGGCAGGCACATCGGGAAAAGGGAGGGCCTGGACATGGCCGAGGAGATCCGCGCCGAGATGGTGGCGAACGTCTGGAAGGTCGTCGCGTCGACCGGCGACACCGTGTCCGAGGGCGACACCCTGGTGATCCTGGAGTCGATGAAGATGGAGATCCCGGTCATCGCCGAGTCCGACGGTGTGGTCAAGCAACTCGCCGTCAACGAGGGTGACGTCGTGCAGGACGGCGACCTCATCGCGGTGATCGATTGAGCGGCCTGCTGGTCCGGCGCGCCGACCCCTGTGACTTCCCGGCGGTGGCCCGGCTGACGGTGGCCGCGTACGAGGCGGACGGCCAGCTCAAGGGCGAGCACGGGTACGGCGCGGTGCTGGCCGACGTGTCGACCCGGGCCACCAGTGGTGAGGTGCTGGTCGCGGTGGACGAGGCGACCGGCGCGGTGCTCGGCTCGGTCACCTTCGTGCTGCCGGGCACCCCGTTCGCCGAGCTGTCCGGCCCGGGTGAGGCGGAGTTCCGGATGCTCGCGGTCGACCCGGCCGCGCAGGGCCGGGGCGTCGGCGCGGCGCTGGCCGAGGCGTGCGTCGACCGCGCGGCCGAGCTGGGCTGCACGGCCGTGGTGATCTGCGTCCGTGCGGGGATGGCCGTCTCGGCCCACCGGCTGTACGAGCGGCTCGGCTTCGTCCGGTTTCCCGAGAAGGACTGGGCGCCGGTGCCGGGTGTGGACCTGCTCGGCCTGCGGTTGGAGCTGCCCCGGGGCTGAGCCGCCGGCCGGTCAGCCCTGCGAGCTTGCCGAGGCGATCGCCGTCCCACTCTCGTCGGGCTCCGCGCCGATCGCGGCCAGCAGCTCGTCGGCCACCTCCAGCGCGATCCGGCGGCGTTCGTCGTCGGTGATGTTCGGCGCCCGGACGGCGAACCAGCTGCTGTGCACAGCGAACAGCGACAGCACGGCGCGCAGCTGGGCGGTGGGCGAGTCGTCGCCCCGGCAGAGCGCGTTGGCCAGCTGCATCATCCGGCCGCGCATCTGCTGGCCGGAGGCGAGGCTCTTGAGCACGGTCTGGTTCTGTTCGAAGAAGCGCATCACCGACGGCTGGTCGCCGGCGAACATCGTGTCGGCGTACCGGGAGATCAGCGCGCGCCGGGTGGCCAGGGTCGCCGGCTGCGACTCGGCCCAGGTGGTCAGCGCGTCCATCCGCTCCAGCCGGTCCTCGACGAAGCTGGCGACGATGTCGTCCTTGCTCTTGAAGTGGTAGTAGAGCGCGGCCTTGGTGACGTTGAGCCGCTCGGCGATCTCGCGCAGCGAGGTCTTCTCGTACCCCTGCTCGGTGAAGAGCTCCAGCGCGACGGCCTTGATCCGCTCACGGGTGCCGCCTGTGCTCTCCCTCACCCACGCCCCCCAATTGGCTTGACCGTCACTTGCCGCCCAACTTACCGTGCGGCTAGTAAGGTGACTAGCCGGGCGGCAAGTAAGTATGGCAATCCTCGGGGGGAGCTTACCCATGACTCAGGCAACCCAGGCCGGCGCGCGACCCAACGTACGGGTCGTGCTGTTCGGGCTGATGATCGCGATGATGCTCGCAATGCTCGACAACATGATCGTCAGCACCGCGCTGCCACGCATCGTGGGCGAGTTCGGCGGTCTCGACCACTTCACGTGGGTGGTCACCGCGTACGTCCTCGGCACCACCGTCTCCACCCCCATCTGGGGCAAGCTCGGTGACCTCTACGGGCGCAAGTCCGTCTTCCTGACCTCTGTCGGCATCTTCCTGCTCGGCTCGGCGCTCTGCGGCATGGCCGGCTCCGGAATGCTGGGCGGTCCCCAGGACGGCATGGTCCAGCTCATCGCCTTCCGGGCCGTGCAGGGTCTGGGCGCCGGTGGCCTCATGGTCGGCGTGATGGCGATCATCGGTGACCTGGTCCCGCCCCGCGAGCGCGGGCGCTACCAGGGCATGATCGCCGGGATCATGGCCATCGCCATGGTGGCCGGCCCGCTGGTCGGCGGCTTCATCACCGACCACCTCTCCTGGCGCTGGGCGTTCTACGTCAACCTGCCGCTGGGCGGTGTCGCGCTACTTCTGCTGATCACCACCATGCACCTGCCGAAGTACCGCACCGAGCACCGGATCGACTGGCTCGGCGCCGGGCTGCTCTCGGTAGGCATCACCGCGATCGTGCTGATCACCACCTGGGGCGGCAACGAGTACGACTGGTCGTCACCGCAGATCCTCGGCCTGGCCGTGCTGTCCGTGCTCGCGCTTGTGGCATTCGGCCTGGTCGAACGCCGTGTCGCCGAGCCGATCCTCCCGCTGGCCCTCTTCGCCAACCGCAACTTCGCACTGATCTCGCTGATCGGCTTCCTGCTCGGCTTCGCGATGTTCGGCGCGATGAACTTCCTGCCGCTCTACCAGCAGACCGTGCAGGGAGCCTCGGCCACCAACAGCGGCCTGCTGCTGCTGCCGCTGATGTTCGGCATGCTGGTCGTCTCGCTGGTCATCGGGCGGGCGATCACGAAGACCGGCAGGTACCGCGCGTACCCGATCGTCGGTGGCGTGGTGATGACCACGGGCATGGGGCTGCTGACCATGCTCGACACCGACACGAGCAAGCTGCAGTCCTCGCTGTACATGGTCGTGCTGGGTGCCGGCATGGGCTTCCTCATGCAGACCTCCATGCTGATCGCGCAGAACAGCGTGGAGCAGAAGGACCTCGGCGCGGCCAGCGGCGCGGCCACCTTCTTCCGGTCGATCGGCGGCTCGTTCGGCATCTCCCTGTTCGGCGCGATCTTCGCCAGTCGGCTGGCCGGCTCCAGCGCGGGCGGCGCCTTCGGCGGCGAGGGCGGCGGGATGGACCTGGAGAAGCTCAAGGAACTGCCCGCCCAGGCGCGCGAACTGGTGCTCGGCGGTCTCGCCGACGCGATCTCGCACGTCTTCCTCTGGGCGGTGCTGTTCACCATCGTGATCCCGGTGCTCGCCTGGTTCATCAAGGAGATCCCACTGCGCACCGCGAACGAGGCGCCGGCGCAGGCCACCCCGGAGGAGGAGGCCGAGATCGCTCTCGGCAAGGCCCCGGTCGCCTGACCCCGACACCCACCCACGCCGCGCCGTCCCTCCAGGGACGGCGCGGCGCGTCGTCGTACCGGATCGCGGGGGTGAAGCTCAGGGACGGCGGCGCGCGGTGAGGCGTCGCCAGAGGCGGCGGAGCGGGTTGCGGGGACGCGGGAGCCGGGGCGGCGGGTCGCCGAGCAACTCGATGGCGAGCGCGGCGGTGGCCGGGTCCAGTGCCGGAGCGGCCAGCGCCAGGTGGGCCAGTGAGACGGCGATTGGGACCGGCCGGGACCGGGCCACCGCGGCCGCGTCGGCCAGCCGCTCGGCCACCACCCGGGCCACGTCCGATCGCACCCCCGGGTCCACCCAGGCGGCGGTGACCAGGGCGAACAGTGCCGCCTCGGTCACCCAGTCCTCGACGCCCCAGACCAGGTCCAGCAGCACCCGGCGCCGGGTCGAGTCCTCCCAGGGCTCGTCGGTGCTGTGGTGCAGCAGCCCCAGGCAGGCCCACACCTGCACGCCGCGTACCCAGACCGACGGGTCCTGGGCGGCCAGGAGCCGGCCCAGCGCGTTGGCCGGCGCTGCCGGCGGATGCACCAGCAGCCCGAGCAGGTCGGCCACGTCCAGGCCGGCCAGGCCCACCGCCGCGTCGTAGGCCGCCGGTGGGTGCGGCCACGCCGGGTGGGCAACCTGACGGATCCGCTCGACCGCCGCCGCCGAGGGTGCCGGCAGCGCCGGCGTCGGGAGCGTGTCCGCGTAGTGCCACAGGCGTCGGGTGGACGCCCGTCGCGGTTCTCGTGGGTCCGGCTCCACCGTGCCGGTGACCTCGATCCGCAGCCCGGGTGCTGCCGACGTGGCCGTCCGCACGGCGCTCGGCGGGGCCGCCGCCGGCAGGCGTACGGCAGTGCCGAGACCGTTGTCGTCGTCGGCCACCGCCTGGCGCAGAGCGTCGACCAGCGGGCCGCCGGCCGGCGTCAGCTGGCCGAGCCACGGCCGGCCCCGGCAGCACTGGGCCAGGTCGCCGTGCTCGTGGCTGTCGTCCGGGTGGTCACGCACGAAGTCGGCGAGCGCGACCAGGTGGGCGAGGTCGCCGTCGCGCTGGTGCCGCAGGCGGTGGGCGGTGTGCACCGCGCAGTCGAACGACGGGTCCCGGGCGAGCGCCCGCTCGGTCCACTCCAACGCCTCGTCCAGCCGGCCGGTCTCGGCCAGGGTGCCGGCGATGTCGGCGTAGATGGCCAGGTCGTCGGGGTCCAGCGCGACGGCCCGGCCGAGCGCCGCGAGGGCCTCGCGGGTGCGGCCCGCGCTGCGGTACGCGTACCCCAGCCAGACCTCGCCCATCTTCGACGGCTGGGACCGTACGCCGCGGGTGGCCCAGCGGATCGCCAGCGTGACCTCGCCGAGCCGTCTGGCCAGCGCGGACGCCGCGCCCAGCAGCAGACCGTGCTCGGGGCGGACGGTGACCGCGTTGCGGGCCAGCGTGAGGTACGGCGCCAGCGCGCCCCGGCCGGCGCGTGGCACCGGGTCGGGCAACGCGCCGCAGACCTGCATGAGGATCCGGGCGATGTGCTCCGGGTCCAGTCGCTCGGCCAGTTCGGGTGCGATCACCCACGGCACGCCGGCCCACTCCGTGCCGGGCGCGTACCCGGTGGCCGCGGCCAGCAGGTCGAGCCCCTCGGCCGGTCGGCCGGCGGCGGCCAGCAGGTGGGCGCGGGCGACGACCGCGCCGACGAAGGTGTGGTGGTTGATCGGGAAGAGGTCGAGCCCGCCCCCGCCGACCGCGGCCAGCAGGGCCAACGTCTCGTGCACCTCGGGCAGGGTCGGCGCCCGGGCCAGCGCGCCGGCGAGGTGGCCGGCGGCGTGGTGGAGGTCACCCTCGTCCAGTGCCAGCCGGGCCAGGGCCAGCTCCTCCGTCGCGGAGAGCGCGTGGTCGTCCCTTCCCTCGGGCACATCGTCCTTCCGTCGCAGCGACACCTGTTGAAGCGGGACAAGCCTAGTTGATATTGAGATCATTCGGTGATCAACTGCGCAGTGCTGCTCGTTCGGTTGTTCAGATACTTTGAAAGCTGCAAGACTGAGCAGGAAACGCGCGGGAACCGCGCAAGAGGGGAGTGTCCGTGACGCGTGCAGGGGCCGGGATGGCCGCCGACATCGAGGAGCAGCCGGCCGGCTACACGCGCCTGCTCTCCACCGCCAACGCCGGGGAGATCGCCCGGGTGGCGGCTGCCGTCGCCGAGCGCCGGCCGCGGCACGTGGTCTTCACCGCCCGGGGCACCTCCGACCACGCGGCCCTCTACGGGGCGTACCTGGCCGAGATCCGGCTCGGGCTGCCCGCCGGGCTCGCCTCGCCCAGCGTCGTCACCCTGTTCGGCGCCCGCCCCGACCTGTCCGACGCGCTGGTCGTCGGGGTCAGCCAGAGCGGCGGCTCACCCGACCTGGCCGAGGTGCTGCGCGCGGCGCGGGCCTCCGGCGCGCTGACCCTCGCGGTGACCAACGCCCCGGAGTCCCCGCTGGTCGAGGTCGCCGAGCTGAGCATCGACATCGCCGCCGGGCACGAGCGGGCGGTGGCCGCCACCAAGACGTACACCGCCGAGCTGCTCGCTCTGCTGATGCTCGTCGAGGGAATCCGTGCCGGCGACGGCGTGCTCCCGGCGGCCGAGCGGGAGGCGCTCGACGCGCTGCCCGAGCTGGCCGCCCGCACCCTGGCCGACGACACCCCGGCCCAGCTCGCTCCGCGCTACCGCTTCGCCCGCCAGCTGGTCACCACCGGGCGCGGGTACGCCTACCCGACCGCGCGGGAGGCCGCTCTCAAGCTGATGGAGACCTCGTACCTGCCGGCGCTCGCCTTCTCCGGCGCCGACCTGCTGCACGGCCCGCTCGCGATGACCGACCCGGAGGTCCCGGTGCTCGCCGTGGTCGGCTCCGGCCCCGGCGGCCGGTCGATGGGCGAGGTGCTGCCCCGCCTCGGCGAACGCCGCGCCGACGTCGTGGTGGTCGGCTCCGCCGACGTGCCGGGCGCCACCCGACTCGCCGTCCCCGAGGTCGACGAGCGGTACGCCCCGCTGCTGGACATCCTGCCGTTGCAGCGGCTGGCGTTGGCGTTGGCGCTGACCCGGGGCGAAGATCCGGACGCGCCGCGCGGGCTGAAGAAGGTCACCGCGACGATGTGAGACGCGGCGTGGCACGCTGGTCACCGTGTCCACGCTGCGCGACCTCGCCGAGGAGCACACCCGTCTCCGTCCGGCCGACATCGACCACCTGCACCGGATCGCCGGCGACTGGCAGCTGCTGTCCGACCTGTCCTTCGCCGACCTGCTGCTCTGGGTGCCGGTCGACACGGACGGCACGTTCCTCTGCGTCGCCCAGGTCCGCCCGACGACCGCGCCCACCGCGTACCAGGACGACCAGGTGGGACGGATCGTCGGCGGGCCGGAGGTCGCCCACCTGGGTGTCGCCTACTCCCAGGGCCGGATCTGGCGGGAGGGCGACCCGGTCTGGTACGGCGACGTACCGGCCCGGCACGAGGCGATCCCGGTCCGGCTGCGCACCGCCGAGGGGGAGGCCGGCGAGGTGATCGCCGTGGTCGGCCGGGACACCAACCTCTCCACCGCGCGTACCCCCAGCCAGCTGGAGCTCAACTACCTGACCACGGCCGACGACCTGGCCCAGATGATCGCGGACGGCACCTTCCCGCCGCCGCGGCACCCGGGCGAGACCACCTCCGCGCCCCGGGTCGGCGACGGCCTGGTCCGGCTCGACGCCGGCGGCAAGGTCACCTACGCCAGCCCGAACGCGCAGTCCGCGTACCGCCGGTTGGGCTACGCCTCCCACCTGGTGGGGGAGGATCTGGCCGCGCTGCACCGCCGACTGGCCGGCGACCCGCTGGACGGCACCGAGGCGGCGAACGGGATCCTGGCCGCGCTGCGCGGCGAGGCGCCGCCCCGGCGGGAGATCGACGCGCGGGGCGCCACGATGCTCACCCGGGCGCTGCCGCTGATGCCCGCCGGGGTGCCGATCGGCGCGCTGGTGCTGGTCCGGGACATCACCGAGGTCCGCCGCCGGGACCGGGCACTGATCACCAAGGACGCCACCATCCGGGAGATCCACCACCGGGTGAAGAACAACCTCCAGACGGTGGCCGCGCTGCTGCGGTTGCAGGCCCGCCGGGTGGCCATGCCGGAGGCCCGGGTCGCTCTGGAGGAGTCGGTCCGCCGGGTCGCCTCGATCGCCCTGGTGCACGAGACGCTCTCCATGTCCAGCGACGAGGCGGTCGAGTTCGACGGCATCGTCGACCGCGTGGCGAGCGCGGCGACCGAGGTCGCGGCGACCGAGGTGAGCGTCGGCATGCGCCGGCGGGGCAGCTTCGGCGTGCTGCCGGCGGAGATCGCCACCTCACTGGTGATGGTCCTCAACGAGTTGCTGCTCAACGCCGTCGAGCACGGCTTCCCACCGGCCGACGAGGCGGACGAGGTTCCGGTACCGGCGGCCTCCGGCATGGTGCCGGTCGCCGCGCCTGAGGTCGACCCGTCGCTGCGACCCGAGGTGGTGGTCTCGGCGCACCGGTTCCGCAAGATGCTGCACGTCTCGGTGGCGGACAACGGGCGCGGGCTGCCACCCGACTTCGACGCCGAGAGCGGCAGCCGGCTCGGCCTCCAGATCGTCCGGGCGCTGGTCACCGGCGAGCTGCGCGGCACCATCGAGTTGCGCGCCGGCGTCAACGGTGGCACCGAGGCGGTGCTCGTCGTACCGCTGGCCCGCAGCGGGCCCGACGGCCGCTCGCAACCCTGACCTACCAGCCCCTGCCGCCGCGGCGGGTGTTCCGGGCCCGGGCGGGTCGGCTCCGGGCGCGGACGTGCGGACGAGCGCGATACCTGTGAGTCATAAATATTCCTCAGAGGTATCACGCTCACCAGGGTGAGACGACCCGACGACCCACAGCCGGCGCGCGCCGGCGGCCAGGTCAGCGGCCGGGGAGGCCGGTGAGCAGGGCGACGGTCAGGCCGGGGCGCTGCCAGACCCGCGCGATGGTGAAGTCCGCGCGCAACGCCTCGCCCTTGGCGCCGGCCACCGTGGCCAGCGGGTCGGCGTGCCGCCCGGCGACCACCAGCCAGACCCGTGGCGTGCCGGCCAGGCACTGCGCAGGTCGCGGGCACTCGGCCGCCCACAGATCGCCCCGGCGGACCTCGTCCTCGGTGACCAGCACGTCCCGCGGCGGGTTCCCCAGGTGGTAATCGACGCCGAGATCGAGGAAGAGCCAACTGTCCCGGGGCGAATAGACCACGGCGTCCCCGGGCCGTTGCCCGTCGGCGATCACCCGGGCGGCGCCCGCGTAGTCCACCGGGGCGGTGCGCGGCCACTCGTGGGTCCGGCGCAGCGCCGCCTGGTCGGGCAGGCCGAGCAGCCCGGCGAGGACAACCACGGCCAGCGCGGCCGGGACGGCCACACCGGCAAGCGCCGCGCCGGCCAGCAGGCAGGCGAAGGGCACCACGAAGACCAGATACCGGGGTACCCACAGCGGCACGGCCGTGCCGGCGGCGAAGAGCAGCAGCACGGGCAGCAGCACCGCGCCCACCGGCAGCAGCGCCCGCCGGCCGAGGCGGGCCGCACCCAGCGCGGCGATCCCGACCAGCAACCCACCCACCACGGAACTCTGGGCCACCCCACCGGGCAGCGCGCTCAGGTCGTCCAGGCGGGCCGACGCGACCCAGTCCAACTGTCGGGAACGCTGCGTGCCGGCCTTCAGCAGCAGCGGGCTCACCAGCAGCGCGGCCGGCACCAGCGCGACCACCCACCGCCACACCCGTCGGTCCGACCGACCCGCCTCGCCGGTCCCGTCCGACTCGATCACCCCGGCTGCGGCGGAGCCGCGCCACCAGGTGACCAGCACGACCAGCGCGTGCGCGGCGAGCAGGGTGAGCGCGATCAGGTGGGTGAGCCCGAGCGCGGCCACGGCGGCGGCGTACCCGGCCCACCGCGCCCAGCCGGGCCGGCGCAGCGCGGTCACCAGCAGCAGGGTGGCGAGGACCGCGAGCGCGGTCGCCAGGGCGTACGGGCGGGCTTCCTGGCCATAGCGGGAGGTGCCGGGGAGCAGCGCGAAGAGCAGCCCGGCGAACAGACCGGTACGTCCGTCGACCAGCCGCGCGCCGAGCAGGGCGAGCAGTCCGGCGGCGGCGGCCATCGCCAGCGCCGCCGGCGCGCGCAGGGCCACCGTGGAGTCGCCGACGAGCGCGAGCCAGCCGTGCATCAGCAGGTAGTACGGGCCGGTGGCGGCGTCGATGGTGCCGGCCAGCCGGGCCAGGTCGCCGGGTGACCGGGTGGCGGCGCTCCAGGTGGCCAGTTCGTCGCGCCAGAGCTGGGCCGAGCCCAGTCCGGTGCCGGTGACCACCAGGGTCAGCCCCGCCGGAGGAAGCCAGACCGGTACGCGGTGCAGCCGACTCCGCACCACCCCGGGTGACTTTTCGGACAATATGCCCACGGCCCGAGCCTGTCACGGCCGGCCCGGCCCGTGATGTGGGATCCGGCACGCGCTCATTGGCCGGCCCCCGTGCGGTGTGGCAGCATGAGCCCATGACCGCCGCTGTCGTCCGCCGCTTCGTGGCTCGTCGCCACGTTGATTACGGCCGCGTGCGCAGCGCGATCTGTCCGGCCAACTGACGACGCCCGACCCATCTGTCTCGGGCGCGCTCCGCGCCGGCTGTCTCAGACACCGTTGTCCCGCCCGCTCTCGACGGGCCGGCCGCCGCGCCCCGCGCCCGCCCCGAGGCACAGCAGACAACGGAGGACGCCGCGATGGCGGTCAGCAGCATGCCGGCCCGTTCCGAGGACCCGACGACCCGCCCCGCCCGGGCGGTGACGCGCCGGCCACGGGGTGAGGGTCAGTGGGCGCTCGGGCACCGCGAGCCGCTCAACCCCAACGAGCGGATCAAGAAGGACGACGACCCGCTCAACGTCCGGGCCCGGATCGAGACCATCTACGCGCACCGCGGCTTCGCCTCCATCGACCCCCAGGACCTGCGCGGCCGGTTCCGCTGGTGGGGCCTCTACACCCAGCGCAGGGCCGGCATCGACGGTGGGCGCACCGCCGTGCTGGAGCCGCACGAGCTGGAGGACGAGTTCTTCATGCTCCGGGTCCGCATCGACGGCGGTCAGCTCAGCCTGGCCCAGCTGCGGGTCATCGCGGACATCTCCCGGGAGTTCGCCCGGGACACCGCCGACATCACCGACCGGCAGAACATCCAGTACCACTGGATCCGGGTCGAGGACATGCCGGAGATCTGGCGCCGACTGGAGTCGGTCGGCCTGCAGACCACCGAGGCGTGCGGCGACTGCCCCCGGATCATGCTGGGCAGCCCGGTCGCCGGGGTGGCCCGCGACGAGCTGCTCGACCCCACGCCGGCGATCGACGAGATCGTCGCCCGGTACGTCGGGGACAAGCAGTTCTCCAACCTGCCCCGCAAGTTCAAGACGTCGATCTCCTGGCTGGTGGACACCCCGTACGAGTCGAACGACATCGCCTTCCTCGGCGTCGACCATCCCGAACACGGCCCCGGCTTCGACGTCTGGGTCGGTGGTGGCCTCTCCACCAACCCCATGCTGGCGCAGCGACTCGGCGTCTGGGTGCCGCTGGCCGAGGTGCCGGACGTGTGGGCCGGCGTGGTCGGGATCTTCCGCGACTACGGCTACCGGCGGCTGCGTAACCGTGCCCGGTTGAAGTTCCTGGTGGCCGACTGGGGCATCGAGCGTTTCCGCGAGGTCCTGGAGAAGGACTACCTCGGCCGGACGCTGCTCGACGGCCCGGCGCCGGACCTGCCGGCGAAGCCGATCGACCACGTCGGCGTGCATGAGCAGGCCGATGGGCGGCACTACGTCGGGGCCGCCCCGGTGGTCGGGCGGGTCTCCGGCGGGCAGCTCGCCCAGCTGGCCGACGTGGTCGAGGCGCACGGCAGTGACCGGGTGCGGCTCACCCCGTACCAGAAGCTGCTGGTGCTCGACGTGCCGTCGGAGCGAACCGAGTCGTTGGTCGACGCCCTGCGCGCGATCGGCCTGGAGGCCCGGCCGTCGGCCTGGCGGCGCGGCACCATGGCGTGCACCGGCATCGAGTACTGCAAGCTCGCCATCGTCGAGACGAAGGCTCGCGGCGAGGAGCTGGTGGCCCGGCTGGAGCAGCGGCTGCGCGACTTCGACGCCGACATCTCGATCCACATCAACGGCTGCCCGAACGCCTGCGCCCGCACACAGGTGGCCGACATCGGGCTCAAGGGCCAGCTGGTGGTCGGCCCGGACGGTCGGCAGGTCGAGGGCTTCCAGGTGCACCTGGGTGGCGGCCTGGGCATGGCGCAGGGGCAGACCGCCGGCTTCGGGCGCAAGCTGCGTGGCCTGAAGACCACCGCCGAGGAGCTTCCGGAGTACGTGGAACGACTGGCCCTGCGCTACCTGGCCGGTCGCAGCGAGGGCGAGACGTTCGCCAACTGGGTGATCAGAGTCGACGAGGAGGAACTGCGATGAGCAGCGAGAACCGAGCGGCACCTCTGTACTGCCCGTACTGCGGCGAGGAGGATCTACGGCCGCACGAGGCGGGGCACGGCGCCTGGGAGTGCCACGCCTGCGCCCGGGTCTTCTCGGTGAAGTTCACCGGGCTGCTCTCGCGGGCGGTGAACCGGTGAGCCTTGTCTCCGCCGCCGGCCTGGGCCTGGTGGGTCCGGGCGGTCCGACCCCGGCCGATCCGGCCCGTCGCAGCCCCGACGAGCTGCGGGCGCTGGCCGAGCAGGCTGCTCGGGAGCTGGAGGGCGCTCCGGCGCTGGAGATCGCCCGCTGGGCGGCGCAGACCTTCGACGACCGGTTCTGCGTCACCAGCTCGATGGCCGACGCCGTGCTGGCCCACCTGGTGTCCCGGGTGGCCCCGGGGGTGGACGTGGTCTTCCTCGACACCGGCCTGCACTTCCCGGAGACCCTCCGGGTGCGGGACGAGGTGGCGCGGACGCTGCCGGTGAACGTCCGGTCGATCCGCCCTCGACTCACCGTCGGTCAGCAGGACGGCCAGTACGGTCCTCGGCTGTTCAACAAGTCACCCGACGACTGCTGCCAGCTGCGCAAGGTGGAGCCGCTGGAGCGGGCGCTGACCGGGTACGACGCCTGGGCCGCGGGCCTGCGCCGGGACGAGTCGCCGACCCGGGCCAACACGCCGGTGGTGACCTTCGACGGGCGGCGGGGCAAGGTCAAGGTCAACCCGATCGCGGCCTGGTCGCAGGGCGACGTGGACGCCTACATCGCCCGCTGGAACGTGCCGGTCAACGAGCTGTTCAAGCAGGGCTACGGCTCGATCGGCTGCTGGCCGTGCACCCGCCGGACCAAGGCCGGCGAGGACGCGCGGGCCGGCCGGTGGGCCATGTTCGAGAAGACCGAGTGCGGACTGCACGGCTGACCTCGGTGACGACCCCGACCGGCCGCCGTGCGGCCGGCGGGGCGGATCCGGTGGTGCTGGTCGCGCACGGCAGCCGTGATCCCCGAGCGGCCGAGGCCACCCGGGCGCTGGGCCGGGCGGTGTCGGCCGCCCGTCCGGACACCCCGGTGTGGACGAGTTGGCTGGACCACACCGAGCCGGGGCCGACCGAGGTGCTGCGCGGGCTGGCGGCGGCCGGCCACCGCCGCGCGGTGCTGGTGCCGCTGCTGCTGACCGCCGCGTACCACCATCGGGTCGACATCCCGGCGGCCGTCGCCGCCGCGACGCGGGCCGGGCCTTCGCTGGAGGTACGGGTGACCGACGTGCTCGGCCCGGCGGACGGCACGGTGGAGACGACTCTGCTGGCCGGGCTGCGGCGCCGGCTCGGCGAGTCCTGGACGGGTCGCTTCGACGCGCTGGTGCTGGCGGCGGCGGGCACCCGGGACGCGCGGGCGCGTGGCTCGGTGGGCCTGGTGGCGGACGCGCTCGGCGCGGAGTTCGGGGTGCCCTGCCGGGTGTCGTACGCCTCGGCGGCCCCGCCGGAGACCGGTGTCGCGGTGGCCCGGCTACGGGCGGCCGGCGCTCGCCGGGTGGCGGTCGCCGGATACTTCCTGGCGCCGGGCCTCTTTCACGACGCGGTGGCCGAGGCGGCCCGGACGGCCGGCGCGGTGGCGGTGGCCGATCCGTTGACCGACGCCCCGGAGCTGGTCGAGCTGGTGCTGCGACGGGTCGACGAGCGGTCCGGCAGAGTCCTGGCGCCGGCGGTGTGATCGAGGTCGCCGGCTGCGCATGATCAGCGGTGCGGGCCAGCGGGGGTGGGAAAGCGGAACGCCCCGGCGGGCGGACCCGCCAGGGCGTTCAGCTGTGTCGTGGGATCAGGCGGAGTGAGCGCGCAGGACCCGGAGGCCGCCGCGACGCTTGACAGCACGCCGCTCCTCTTCGCTCATTCCGCCCCAGACGCCGGCGTCCTGACCCGACTCGAGCGCCCACTGCAGGCACTGGTCGGTCACGGAGCAGCGCCTGCAGACGGCCTTGGCCTGCTCGACCTGCAGGAGAGCCGGTCCGGACGTCCCGATAGGGAAGAACAGCTCCGGGTCCTCGTCGCGGCAGACAGCATGGTGACGCCAGTCCATGGCGGCAACACTCCTCATTCTGGATGGGGTGGCAATTATTGCTTGTAGTGCTTTTCCTATATGCATCCGCAGTGCCGATGGTGACAGTTCGCGTCGGTCCATTCGGCAGTGCGTGAGCAGGCGGTTAGCCCTGGGGACCTGCTGGAACAGCTCAACCTGACGAGCATATCCAGGCAATGTCCCGGTAACTCAAGTTCGCTTGTGAATACTTTCACGAACACTCGCGATGTCAAGGGTGACGCTCGGAAAAACTCCGGGCGGTGAGCAAGCCCACAACCTATTTGTCCGGGTTCCAGTGCCTTCCTGGTTACCCGCCGTGCCACAGCCGAGGATCAATATAGTACAGTCCGCGTGACATTGCTGACATTTCCGGCACCTGCCCCTCGGTGTGGCGGCGACCGCGTCGATGCAGTGGTGGCCGCGTCGACCTAGGGCAGTACCCGAGACCTAGCAGATTACTCTCAGTGCGGCGGGAACGGATGTGAATCTGACTTTCTCCCGCTCGCCCAGGTAGTCACCGTCCAGCTGGAACGCCTGCGGACGGTTGGAGAGCAGCGTGAACTCCGCCGTGTCATGGAGTCGTAACACCTGCCGGCCGCGTGGATCCGGCCGGCGGGACAGGAACTGCGTCACCGTCCGTGTCGTGCTGGCCACCCGCAGCTGACGCAGCGCCAGCACGTCCAGCCCGAGGTCGAACGACGCCTCCGGGTTCGGGTTGATCTCCCGGTCGCCGAGGTACGTCCAGGGCGCCGTGTTCTGGATGATGACGGTGGCCAGCTCACCCTCCGCGGACTCACCGGGACGCTCCAACCTGATCGCCGGGTGCCGTCGGTCCGAGGCGAGGAAGTACTGGTTCATGATCGAGCGCAGGTAGAGACCCGGAGTGGAGACGCGACCCCGACGGCGTGCCTGCTCCACGCGGTGGATCACGGCGGCATCCAGGCCGAACCCGGCGCAGAAGGTGAAGTAGCGGTCGTCCGCACGCCCCAGCCCGATCGTCCGGTGCCGACCCAGACGCAGCCCTTCGAGGATCATGCTGGTCCCCTCCGGCCACTCCCGGGGAAGGCCCAGCGCGCGGGCGAACACGTTGGTCGAGCCACCCGGAACGGTCGCCAGCGCGGGCAGCCGCTCCGCCAGCGTGGCCCCATCGGCGCTGGCCGGCGGCTCGGCCGTCATCAGGCCGTTCACCACCTCGTTGACGGTGCCGTCGCCACCCAGGGTGACGACCAGATCGACCCCCTCCGCAGCGGCCTCCCGGGCCAGCGCCATGGCGTGCCCACGCCGGCGGGTGTAGCGCACGCTGAGGTCGACTTCGCTGCGCAGTGCCCGGACAAGCACGTCCCGGCTGCGTTCGCTGGTGGTGGTGGCCTTCGGATTGACCACCAGGACGGCCCGCATGGGCGGCACTGTACCTCCCGGTAGCCCGGGTATCGTGGCGCGCGTGACCATCGACTCGGCCCCGATTCCCGTCACGCTCCGCTGGGCGGTGCGTCTGCTGTGGGCGGAGGCGGTCGCCGTCGGGCTGATCGCCGTCTGGCTGGTCTGGGCCGATCTCACCGCCCCCACCCGCGATCTGCTGTCCGGTCTGCTGGTGACCGCGTTCGCCCTCGGCGCGGCCGTCGCGCTGTGGGCGCTGGGCCGCGCGCTGCTGCGCCGCCAGGCCGGCGCGCGCGCCCCCGCGATCGTGCTTCAGCTGATGCTGCTGCCGATCGGGTGGTTCATGATCCAGGCCGGGATGGGCTGGCTCGGCGTGCCGCTGATGGCACTGGGCCTGGGCGTCAGCTGGCTGTTGGTGAGCCCCCCGACGACCCGGGCGCTCGGCTTCGAGTGACCTGGCTCCGCGCCCGACCGGGCGACGGATCGGTCAGTAGCCGCTGGAGCGGCGGGTCAGCAACGAGATCGTCGCCCGGCCGTCGGCGGCCGTGGCGGACGCCGACGTGGTCAGCGCGGTGAGCACCTTCCAGGCGAAGGACGACTCGGCGGGCAGGGTGGCGCCGCGCACGGTCGGCACGGTCACCTCGACGGTCAGGGCGTCCTCGGTGACCGAGAACCGGCACTCCAGCTCAGCGTCGCGGGTGGCGATGGCGAGCAGCATGGCGCACGCCTCGTCGACCGCGATCCGCAGATCCTCGATCTCGTCGAGCGCGAACTGCAACCGGGCCGCGAGACCGGCGGTGGCGGTACGGAGCACGCCGAGGTAACCGCCGTCGGCGGGCACCGTGAGGTGCACCACGTCGTCGTCGGTCGCTGGCTGGCCGGTCAGTTGAGTCACGCCTCATCCCCCCGGTCGGGGACTCTACCCGGTCAGTCGCCCGGACGCGTGCCGGCGGCGGCGGCCTGGCTGGCGAGGTCGCGCAGCGCGTCGCCGCTGAGCCGATAGGGGACCCACTCGCTCATCTGCTCCGCGCCGATCGAGGCGTAGAACCCGGCGGCCGGATTCCAGTCGATCATCCACCACTCCAGCCGCCGGTAGCCGCGTCGTACGCAGATGTCGGCCAGGGTGGCGAGCAGCAGCCGGCCCGCGCCGGTGCCCCGGGCGGACGGTCGGACGTAGAGGTCCTCCAGGTAGATGCCGTGCACGCCGGCCCAGGTGGAGAAGTTGAGGAACCACAGCGCGAAGCCGATCGGCTGGTCGTGCTCGTCGACCGCGACGTGGCCGAAGAGCGCCGGCGCAGTCGAAAACAGGGCCGAGGTCAACTGTTCGGTGGTGAGGTGGCACTGGTCGGGGGCGCGTTCGTACTCCGCCAGCTCGTGAACCATGGCGACGACGGCCGGCACATCCTCGGGACGTGCCGGCCGGATCGTCGGGGTGACGGGTGAGGTCACGCCTTCTTGGTCTCCCAGAAGATCTTCGAGATCTCGTCGATCTTCGCGAGCAGCTTGTCGGCGGTCGCCGGGTCGAGGCTGCCCTTGACGCCACCGGCGCCGGCGAGCTTGGTGGCCTCGTTGAACATCTGGTGCAGCTGCGGGTACTTCTCGAAGTGCGTGGCCTTGAAGTAGTCGGTCCAGAGCACCCACAGGTGGTGCTTGACCAGCTCGGCGCGCTGCTCCTTGATGATGACCGCCCGGGTGCGGAACTCCGGGTCGGTGTTCGCCTGGTACTTCTCGCAGATCATTTTGACCGACTCGGCCTCGATCCGGGCCTGGGCCGGGTCGTAGACGCCGCACGGCAGGTCGCAGTGAGCGCTCGCGGTGACGCGGGGCGCAAGGATGCGTGGAAGTCGCATCGGGATCCTCCATGGGAAGTTTGCGATGATCAAAGGCGACATTACTCCTGGGAATGCTCCCCGAAGCGGGTGGAGGTGAAACCAGTGCGGGCCGATCACTCGGCGGGGGCTCCCCGGCTGCGCGGGCCGCTGACCGCCGTCCTGGTGACCGGTCCGTCCATGGCGCCGACGCTGCGGCACGGCGACGCGGTGCTGGTCCGCCCCCACGGTCGCCCGATCCGCCCCGGTGACGTGGTGGTCGCGGTCTTCCGTAGCCGCCCCGAGCTGCTGGTGGTGAAGCGGGTGGTCCGGGCGCAGGACGGCGGCTGGTGGCTTCGGGGGGACAACGACCTGGTCACCGACGACTCCCGCGCGTACGGGGTGGCCGACGTGCGGGGGCGGGTGGTGGCCCGCTACTGGCCGCGCCCCGGACGGGTCCCGCGTCGGCCGTTATGACCCTGCTCACATCCGAGGGGCAGTGTCGACACTATGCTCGGAAAGTGCCCGGGTGACCCCCCGCACCGCGTGCCACCGCTCGCCGCCCACCTCGCGGCCGGGCCGGCCGCCCCGTCTGCTCGACAGATCCTGGAGTCACCGCCATGCCTTCGTCCACCGTGGACCCCGCTGATCCCGTCTTCCAGCTGCACCGGGGCGGCAAGATGGCCGTCACCTCGACGGTGCCGCTCACCAGCCGGGAGGACCTCTCCCTCGCGTACACCCCGGGGGTGGCCCGGGTGTGTGAGGCGATCGCCGCCGACCCCGACCTGGCCGACGACTACACCTGGGTGTCGCACGCCGTCGCGGTGGTCACCGACGGCTCGGCGGTGCTCGGGCTCGGCAACATCGGCCCGCGTGCCGCGCTGCCGGTGATGGAGGGCAAGGCGGTGCTGTTCAAGCAGTTCGCCGGGGTCGACGCGGTGCCGGTCTGTCTGGACACCCAGGACGTGGACGAGATCGTCGCCGTGGTGCGGGCGCTGGCCCCCTCGTTCGGCGGGATCAACCTGGAGGACATCAGCGCGCCGCGCTGCTTCGAGGTGGAGCGCCGGCTCGACGAGGCGCTGGACATCCCGGTCTTCCACGACGACCAGCACGGCACCGCGATCGTGGTGCTCGCCGCGCTGCGCAACGCCGCCACCCTGCTCAACCGCAAGCTCGGTGACCTGCGGGTCGCGGTGAGCGGCGCCGGTGCGGCCGGCGTGGCCGTGACGAAGATGCTGGTCGCCGGGGGCGTCAACCCCGACCAGGTGGTGGTCTGCGACTCCAAGGGGATCATCGGCCGGCACCGTACCGAGCTGACCGGCACCAAGGCCGAACTGGCCGCGAGCACCAACGCCGACGGTCGGCAGGGCGACATCACCGAGGCGCTGCGCGGCGCGGACGTGCTGATCGGCGTCTCCGGCGGGCAGATCCCGGAGGCCGCGGTCGCCGGCATGGCGCCCGGCGGGATCGTGTTCGCGTTGGCCAACCCGACTCCGGAGGTGCACCCCGAGGTGGCCGCCCGGCACGTCGCGGTGGTCGCCACCGGGCGCAGCGACTACCCCAACCAGATCAACAACGTGCTCGCCTTCCCCGGTGTCTTCCGGGGCGCGCTGGACGCGCGGGCCACCCGGATCACCGAGGGCATGAAGGTCGCCGCCGCGGACGCGATCGCCGGCGTGGTGGCCGAGTCGCTGACCGCCGAGGCGATCGTCCCGTCGCCGCTGGACCCCCGGGTCGCCCCGGCGGTGGCCGAGGCGGTCGCCGAGGCGGCCCGCCGTGACGGCGTCGCCCGCCGGTAAGGAAGGGCACCTTTTTAACGCCTGGTGCATAGGAAGGGTCCCTTCCTAACGCTGGGTGTGTGGAAGGGTCTCTTCTTAACCGGCGCTCGGCTTGTTACCGTGCCGATCATGCGTGCTGCCTTCGCCTCCCGCTTCGACGACGCCGATCCGCTCGCCGCGCTCACTGTCGGTGAGCGGCCCGAGCCGACCCACCCGGCCGACGACTGGGTGACCGTGCAGCTGCGCGCCACCTCGCTCAACCACCACGACCTCTGGTCACTGCGGGGGGTGGGGCTCACCGAGGCCCAGCTGCCGATGATCCTCGGCTGCGACGCGGTCGGCGTGGACCCGGAGGGCAACCAGGTGGTCGTCTACCCGGTGGTGGTCACCCGGGGTGACCCGCGCGGCGTCTCCATCCTCTCCGAGCACTTCCCCGGCACCCTCGCCGAGCGGGTCGCCGTACCCCGGTCGAACCTGGTCCCGCTGCCCGACGGGATGGCGGCGACCGACGCGGCCTGCCTGCCGACGGCCTGGCTGACCGCGTGGCGGATGTTGACCACCAAGGGCCGCGTCGAGGACGCCGACAGCGTGCTCGTGCAGGGCGCGGGCGGCGGCGTGGCCACCGCGGCCGTCGCGCTCGCCGTCGCGATGGGCAAGCGGGTGTACGCGACCAGCCGCGACGCGATCAAGCGGGAGCGGATCACCGCCCTCGGCGCCACCGCCGTGGAACCCGGTGCCCGGCTGCCGGAACGGGTCGACGTGGTGATCGAGACGGTCGGCGCGGCCACCTTCGAACATTCGATGAAGTCGGCCGCGCCGATGGCCCGGATCGTGGTCTCCGGCGCCACCGCCGGTCACGAACCGTCGGTCAACCTGCGCCGGATCTTCGCCATGCAGCTGGAGATCCTGGGCACCTCGATGGGCACCCCCGGCGAGCTGTACGAGCTGCTGGCGTTCTGCGCGGACAGCGACGTGCGCCCGGTGGTGGACAGCGTGGTCCCGTTCAGCCGGGTCGAGGACGCCTTCGCCCGGCTGCACTCCGGTGACGCCTTCGGCAAGGTCGTCGTCGACCACACCGCCTGACCCGTCCGCGGCGTCGCTTTCATGATCCGCCTTCGCCCGGCCACCTACAGGTGGTCGTCGAAGGTGGCGATGTCGCCGCGGGTCGCGTCGGTGGAGATGCGCTTCTTGGCCGCCGGGTCGCCGTAGAGCGTCCAGCGGAGGAACTCGACGGAGGTGTCCGAGACCACCCGCAGCGCCGCGCCGTCGCTGAGCAGCGCCCGCCCGTGGTCACCCTTCGGCAGGCTCAGCATCGCCTTCGGCCAGGGCACCTTGTCGTACGCGGCCCGGCCCGCCGCGTAGTCGACCACCTCGTCCAGCTCGCCGTGCACGAACAGTTGGGGCGCGGCCGCGCCGGCGAACGCCGTACCCACGCCGAGGGCCGTGCCGGCGAACACCACGCCGGCGTCCAGCCGTTCGTCCCGGCTGGCGGTGAACAGGCCGATGGTGGTCACCCCGCCGGCCGAGTGCCCGGCCGCGGCCACCCGCTCGGCGTCCAGCCGGCCGCGCAGCGGGTCGCCCGCCGCGCCGTCGAGCGCCAGCACCTTGGTCAGCGCGTAGGACACGTCGGCCGGCTGGTTGAGCACGTCGAGGACATTGCCGTCGGCACCCCGGGAGGTGTGCGGGAAGGCCGGCGCGGCCACCACGAAGCCCGCCGCCGCCCACCGGGTCAGCAGCGTGGCGTAGTCGTCCGGCCGCCCGCCCAGGCCGTGACTGAACATCACCACGGGGAACCGGCCAGCCGCTGCCGCCGCCGACCGCTTGGCCGCCCCACCGGCCTCCCCGGCCGCCGGATACCAGAGCGTCACCGGCAGCGCCCGGCCGTCCCGGTTCAGCTTGAGCTGGCGTACGCCGACGGCGAAGGCTCGCTGTGGCGCGGTCCCGGCGGGTACCCGCGGCGTCGCCGAGGCGACGGCGGAGGGCTCGACCGGTGCCGGCCCGCTCTCGGCCTTCCGGGCGTCCGCGGAGCAGCCGACCAGGCCGGCAGTGAGCAGGGCGCCGGCCAGCAGCGCGGGGGTGACGCGACGGGACATGAATCCAATTGTGCCCTGCCCGGCTGACCCGATCGGCCGGGTTCGGCGTGGCGTGGTCACCCGCTCACCCAGCGCTCAGCCTTCCGGAGGCGGCGGGACGGTGGCACGCAGCCGGGCCAGGTCGTCGGCGTCCTTCGGCCGGCGCTGACGCTCCGGCATCCAGATCGGGTACATCTGCTTGAACTCGATCTGGGCTGCCACCGAGATCGTCGGCACGGTGAGCGCGCCGATCCGGCCTGGCGGCGCGTCCAGCATCCCGGCCGGCAGCGGCGTGCCGGCCCACGATCCGGCTCCCACCGTCGGCCGACCGGCCCGATCCCGACCCAGGTACGCGAAACTGACCTCCACGTCGCCGGCGTACAGGTCGAGCTGTTGCTCCACCGGCATCCGGGGATCGGGCCGCCAGTCTCGGGCCAGCAGCAGGGTGGCCAGCCGCTCCGCGTCGCCCCGCCAGCAGTACCAGTCGACGTCGACGTGCGGGCGGGTCACCGAGCCGAGGTGGAAGTCCATCGCCCAGCCGCCCCGTAGCCACACCGGTATCGCGGCCGACCCGGTCACCGCGATCACCTCGGCGATGCTCGCCAACTGGCGGCGCGCGAGTTCGTCCACCGCGCCACCGTACCGGCGTCGTCCCCGCTGGCATCCGGGCTGCCCGCTCCGACATCCGGGCGGGCGGGTGTGGCGGGGTCGTCAGCGGGCCGGGCGGGATTCGTAGCTGGTCAGGGTGGGGGCGCGGGCGTCGGCGGGGAGGCGGGCGCCGGCCGCGCTGTCGTCGTAGAGGGTCCAGCGGAGGAAGTCGGTGGTGGTGGCGAGAACCGGGGCGAACCCCGGACTGCTTGGGACGAGGTACGCACCGTGGTCCTGGCCGAGCAGGCTGAGAAAGGCGGCCGGCCCGGGGGTACGCCGGTACGCGGCCCGGCCGACCGCCACCGGCACCACCGGGTCGGCCGTGCCGTGCACGAAGAGCAGGGGCGCGGCCGGCCCGGCGAAGCTGCCGGGCAGTCCGCCCCCGGCGATCACGATCCCGGCGCGCAGCCGGGCCGGATGGCCTTCGCTGAACATGCCGGCCGTGGTGAAGCCGCCGGCCGAGTGACCGGCGGCGGCGATCGATGCCAGGGCCAGGTGACCGGCGAGCGGATCAGCGGGATCGGTGTCGAGGCGGCTCAGGTGCCGGATGAGCCGCCAGCAGTCGGCCGGCTGGTTGCGGACGTCGGCCCGGGTGAACCGGGCGGCACCGCGCCGGGTGTGCGGGAACGCGGGAGCCGCCACCACGAAGCCGGCCGCCGCCCAGCGGCTGGTCAGCCCTGCGTGCAGCCCGGGCCGGCTGTCCAGGCCGTGGCTGTAGATGATCACCGGGAACCGCCCGGCGGCCACCCCGTCGGGTGACGCCGGGTACCAGATGGTCACCGGCAGGGGGCGCGCCGAGCGGGGATCGAGGGTGAGCGTACGCACGCCGACGACGTACGACCCCTCGGGCGCCCGGCGCGCCGACGGCCCGTCCGGGGCGGCGGTGGGCCCGCCCGCCACGGCCGTGGCCGGCGCGCAACCGGCCAGCAGCGCTGTCACCAGCACGGCGATCAGCCGCCCCGACCCCATCGTTCCACGGTAGGTGCCCGGGTGTGGGCAGCGACCCCGCCGTCCGGTCCGGCTGCACCCGCCGGCCGGGTCGGGTCAGCTCCGCCGGCCGGGTCGACACCACCGGGTGCCATGGGCGGGGGGCGGTGCGCCGCGACCGGCTTCGCTAGGGTCACCGGCATGCCTGAGAACTACACCGACCCCAGCGGTAACACCGAGGCGTTCCGCGCGTTCACCCAGACGCCGGAGGCCAGCGCGCCGGCGGAGTCCCCGTCCCGCCTGCCGCTGATCATCGGTGCGGCGGTGGTCGTCGTGCTGCTGGTTGCCCTCGTCGCCTGGCTGGCGCTGGGCTGAGCCTGCCGGTCCGGCCGGGTGTGACCGGCGGGCGAGGCGCCCGCGTGACGAGCGGCCGGAGTGGCGTCAGCCGGCCTCGACCACGGCCCGTGCCTGCCGGGCGATCTCCCGTTCCTCGTCGGTGCGAATGACGCAGACGGTCACCTCGGCGCCCTCGGGCGAGATCACCCGGTCACCGTTCCCGGCGTTGCGGGCCGGGTCCACGACGATGCCGAGCCGGTCCAGCCCGGCCAGCGCGGCGGCCCGCACCGGCGCCGCGTGCTCGCCCACCCCGGCGGTGAAGGTGATCGCGTCGACCCGGCCGAGCAGCGCGTAGTACGCGCCCACGTAGCCGGTGATCCGCCGGCAGTACACGTCGAAGGCCAGCTCCGCCGCCTGGTCCCCGGCCGCCCGGCGCTGGAGCACCTCGCGCATGTCGTTGACGCCGGTCAGCCCGAGCAGGCCGCTGCGGTGGTTGAGCAGGTCGTCGATCTCGTCCACCGACAGCCCACCCTCCCGGCGCAGGTGGAAGATCACGGCCGGGTCCAGGTCGCCGCTGCGGGTGCCCATCACCAGCCCCTGCAACGGGGACATGCCCATCGAGGTGGCGACGCTGCGGCCGTCCGCCACCGCGCAGGCGCTGGCCCCGTTGCCGAGGTGCAGGGTGATCGTGTTGAGCTGCTCGTACGGGCGGCCCAGCAGCTCGGCCGTGCGCCGGGAGACGTACGCGTGTGAGGTGCCGTGGAAGCCGTACCGGCGGATGGCGTACCGCTCGGCGGTGTCCCGGTCGATCGCGTAGGTGGCGGCGGCCTCCGGCAGGGTGTGGTGGAACGCGGTGTCGAAGACGGCGACCTGCGGAACGTCCGGCAGCGTCTCGCGGGCCATCTCGATGCCGGCCAGGTTGGCCGGGTTGTGCAGCGGGGCGAGCGGGACCAGGTCCCGGATCGCGGCCAGCACCGCGTCGTCGACCAGGACCGGCGCGGTGAACGTCCGCCCGCCGTGCACCACCCGGTGCCCGACCGCCGCCAGTCCGCTCAGGTCCTGCCCGGCCAGGATCTGCCGGACGGCGCTGGTGTGGTCCGCCGGGCCGCCACCGGGTTCACCGACCCGCTCGACGGTGCCCTGGCCGAGCACCCGGTCACCGTCGTAGCGGCGCCACTTGACCGACGACGACCCGCAGTTGAGCACCAGCACCCGACTCACGAGGCCTCCTCGGTGGCCGCCTGGATGGCGGTGATCGCCACCGTGTTGACGATGTCCGGCACGGTCGCGCCCCGGGACAGGTCGTTCACCGGCCGGCGCAGGCCCTGCATCACCGGGCCGACGGCGACCGCCCCGGCGGAGCGCTGCACCGCCTTGTACGTGTTGTTGCCGGTGTTGAGGTCGGGAAAAATGAAGACCGTGGCGTGGCCGGCGACCGGGCTGCCCGGCAGCTTGGCCGCCGCCACCGCCGGGTCGATCGCGGCGTCGTACTGGATCGGCCCCTCGACCAGCAGGTCGGGCCGGCGCTCCCGGACCAGCGCGGTGGCCGCGGCGACCTTCTCCACGTCCGCGCCGGCGCCCGAGCTGCCCGTGGAGTACGACAGCATCGCCACCCGGGGTTCGATGCCGAACCGGGCGGCGGTGTCGGCGGACGAGATCGCGATGTCGGCGAGCTGGGCGGCGTCCGGGTCGCGGTTGACCGCGCAGTCGCCGTAGACCAGCACCCGGTCGGCGAGCAGCATGAAGAAGACACTGGAGGCCACCGAGACCTCCGGCACGGTTCGGATGATCTCGAACGCCGGCCGGATGGTGGCGGCGGTGGTGTGTGTCGCGCCGGAGACCATGCCGTCGGCCCGTCCGGTGGCCACCATCAGGGTGCCGAAGTAGTTCGGTTGGGCGACGATGTCGTGCGCCAACTCGGCGGTGACGCCCCGGTGGGCGCGCAGTTGGGCGTACTCGACAGCGAACTCGTCCCGCCACCCGCTGGTGACCGGATCGACCACGTGCGCGTCGCCGAGGTCGACGCCCAGCTCACGCGTACGCCGGGCGACGTCGTCCGGCCGGCCGAGCAGGGTCAGCTCGACCACCCCGCGACGGAGCAGGATCTCCGCCGCGCGCAGGATCCGCTCGTCGGCGGCCTCCGGCAGCACGAGGTGCCGGCGCTGCGACCGGGCCCGGTCGATCAGCTCGTTCTCGAACATCAGGGGGGTGACCCGGGTCGACCGGCTGACGCGCAGCCGGCGGGCCAGGTCGTCGGTGTCCACACAGCGCTCGAACGCGCCGAGCGCGGCCTCCACCTTGCGCGGGTTGGCCGCGCTGGGCCGGCCCTCGATCCGGCTGGACGCGGCCACCGTGTCGTAGCTGTCACTGCGCACGGAGAGCACCGCCAAGCCGGTGTTCAGCCCCTCCACCAGCCGCATCGCCCGGGGGTCGGGCTGCTCGCCGAGGGTCAGCACCAGCCCGGCCACCGACACCTGCCCGGCCACGTGCGCGGCGCTGGCGGCGACGAGCAGGTCGGCGCGGTCTCCGGGGGTGATCACCAGGGCGCCCTCGGTGAGGTGGTCCAGCAGGGTGGGCACGTGTGCGGCGCCGACCACGAAGTCCAGCACGTCCCGCCCGAGCGCGGCGTCGTCCCCGGCGAGCAGGGTGGCGTCGAGGGCCGCGGCCACCTCGGCCACCGTCGGCGCCGACACGCTCGGCACCTCAGGGATGGCGTACGCCGGCACGGGCAACTCGGGCAGGCTCATCGGCCCGGGCACCCGGTTGGCGATCACCGCGAGCACTGTCGCGCCCAGGTCGGCCAGATCGTGGTACGCCCCCCGCACGGCGGCCGCGACGGCCGCCGGCTCCTGCCCGAAGCCGTCCACCACCGGCACCACCACGCTGCCGAACTCGGTGGCCAGCCGGGCGTTGAAGGCCAGTTCCCGGGGACGGGCCGGGTCGCCCGGGTCGTCGAAGTCGCTGCCCACCACGACCACCGCCGGGCACTGCCGCTCCACGGCCCGGTAGCGCTCGACGATGGCGGAGATCAGCTCCTCCCGCCGGCCGTCGGCGACCAGTGCGGTGGCCTCGGTGTAGCTCATCCCGGCCAGCTCGGCCAGCGGCTGCTCGATCCGGTAACGCTCGCTGAGCAGGGCGAGGATCGGGTCCGGGCCGGAGTCGGCGACCAACGGCCGGAACGCGCCGATCCGCCCGACCTGGCGGGACAGCAACTCGGCCAGCCCGAGGGCGACTGTCGACTTACCCCCGCCCGATCCCACACTCGTCAGATACACGCTCCGGGCCACGTCCCCACCCTAGAAGATCGCGCACCCCCCGACCCGGGCCCTCCGCCCCCTCCACCCCCGCGGCTTTCTCGGTTGATCATGAAGTTATTGCCCGTGTTGCCGGCGAGTCGTGGCAATAACTTCATGATCAACGCGCGGGGGGGGGGCGTTACTCGTCGTCGGGGTCGTCGAGGCGGGCCAGGTAGGTGGCCAGGCGCTCGATGGGGGTTTCGAAGTCGGGGTTGAGGTCCACGAAATCACGCAGGCGCTCGCCGAGCCATTCCAGGGTCACCTGCTCGTCACCCCGGCGCTCAACCAGTTCCTCGATACCGCGGTCGGTGAAGTACATCGGAACGTCCTCGCTCCTCGCTGATGCGTGCGTCTCTGGTGCGTGCGTCTCTGCTGCGTCGATCTCTGCTGCGTCGATCTAGGGCTTATCGTCGCGATTCGAGATCGACTCACGACGATAAGCCCTAGATCGCGGCGGTGGGAAAGGGCGCCGGTCCCGCCCGCGGGGAGCGGGCGGGACCGGGGTGTCGCAGGGATGGGTGGAGCTCAGGGGCGGGGGAGTGCCGCCTCGATCAGGGCGTTCTGCTCGACCTCGTGGGTCTTCGCCGAGCCGACCGCCGGGGCGGCCGCAGCCGGGCGGGAGATCCGCCGAAGCCGGACGTCCGTGAGGTGCTCCAGCAGGTTGAGCGCGACGAACGACCAGGCGCCCTGGTTGGCCGGCTCCTCCTGCACCCAGGCGAAGTCCTCAGCGTTCGGGTACTGCGCCAGGGCGGCCCGGATCTCCTCCACCGGCAGCGGGTACAGCTGCTCGATCCGGACGATCGCGGTGTCGGTGACGCCGCGCTCCTGCCGGGCCTGGAACAGGTCGTAGTAGATCTTGCCCGAGCAGAGCAGCACCCGCTTCACCGCCTCCGGCGCCGGGGCTGCCGTGTCGCGCAGCACCGGCTGGAAGGTGCCGGTGGTGAAGTCCTCCACCGACGAGACGCAGAGCTTGTGCCGCAGCAGCGACTTCGGGGTGAAGACCACCAGCGGCTTGCGCTTCGGCGACAGGGCCTGGCGGCGCAGCAGGTGGAAGTAGTTCGCCGGGGTGGTCGGGATGGAGACCCGCATGTTGTCCTCGGCGCACATCTGCAGGAACCGCTCGGGGCGGCCGGAGGTGTGGTCCGGGCCCTGGCCCTCGTGGCCGTGCGGCAGCAGCAGGGTGACCGCGGAGCGCTGACCCCACTTCACCTCGCCGGAGGAGATGAACTCGTCGATCACCGACTGGGCACCGTTGACGAAGTCGCCGAACTGGGCCTCCCAGGCGACAAGCGCGTTGATGTTCTCCACCGAGTAGCCGTACTCGAAGCCCATCGCGGCGTACTCGCTGAGCAGCGAGTCGTGCACGAAGAAGCGGGAGCGTTCGCCATCGCCGGTGAGCGACTTCAGCGGCAGGTAGTCGTCGCCGGTGCGGGCGTCCACCACCGAGGCGTGCCGCTGGACGAAGGTGCCGCGACGTGAATCCTGACCGGCGAGCCGGACGGTGATCCCGTCGTGCAGCAGCGCGCCGAGCGCGATGATCTCGCCGAAGCCCCAGTCGATGTTGCCCTCGACGGACATCTTGGCCCGCCTGTCGAGCAGCTGCTGGATCCGCTTGTGCGGGGTGAAGCCCTCCGGCAGGTTGATGTGCGCCTCGCCGATCGCCTTCACCACGGAGGCGTCGGTGGCGGTGTCGACCTGCGGCTCCGGCTCCTCCTCGCGGCGCGGCCGGTTGAGCTGGCGCGGCGCGGACGCGGCGTCCCGGGTGGCCTTGAAGACCTTCTCCAGCTGCGCCTGGTAGTCGCGCAGCAGCTCCTCCGCGTCCTCCACGGTGATGTCGCCGCGACCGATCAGCTCCTCGGTGTAGAGCTTGCGGACCGAGCGCTTCGAGTCAATGATCTTGTACATCTGGGGGTTGGACATCGACGGGTCGTCGCCCTCGTTGTGCCCGCGCCGGCGGTAGCAGACCATGTCGATCACGACGTCCTTGTTGAACGCCTGCCGGTACTCGAAGGCCAGCCGGGCCACCCGGACCACGGCCTCCGGGTCGTCGCCGTTGACGTGGAAGATCGGCGCCTGGATCATCCGGGCCACGTCGGTGCTGTAGAGGCTGGACCGGCTGTACTCCGGGGCGGTGGTGAAGCCGACCTGGTTGTTGACCACCACGTGCACGGTGCCGCCGGTGCGGTAGCCGCGCAACTGCGAGAGGTTGAGCGTCTCGGCGACCACGCCCTGCCCGGCGAACGCGGCGTCACCGTGCACCGCCAGCGGCAGCACGGTGTAGCCCTCCAGCTTGAGGTCGATCCGGTCCTGCTTGGCCCGGACGATGCCCTCCAGCACCGGGTCGACGGCTTCCAGGTGCGACGGGTTGGCCACCACCGACACCTTGACCGCGTGCTCGCCGTTGGGGGTGGTGAACTTGCCGTTCTGGCCCAGGTGGTACTTCACGTCGCCGGAGCCCTGCGTCGAGCGCGGGTCCAGGTGACCCTCGAACTCGGAGAAGATCTTCTCGTACGGCTTGCCGACGATGTTGGCCAGCACGTTGAGCCGACCCCGGTGCGCCATGCCGATGACGACCTCGTCCAGCCCGTTCTCGGCGGAGGACTCCAGCACCTCGCCGAGCAGCGGGATCAGCGACTCGCCACCCTCCAGCGAGAAGCGCTTCTGGCCGACGTACTTGGTCTGCAGGAAGGTCTCGAACGCCTCGGCGGCGTTGAGCCGGTTGAGCACGTGCTTCTGCTCGTCCGGGGAGGGCTTCTCGTACTTGCGCTCGATCCGCTCCTGGATCCAGCGCCGCTCCTCCGGGTCCTGGATGTGCATGTACTCGATGCCGACCCGGCGGCAGTACGAGTCGCGCAGCACGCCGAGGATCTCGCGCAGCTTCATCCGCTGCCGGCCGGCGAAGCCGTTCACCGGGAACTCGCGGTCGAGGTCCCACAGGGTCAGCCCGTGCTGAAGTACGTCGAGGTCCGGGTGCTTGCGGATCTTGAACTCGAGCGGGTCGGTGTCGGCCATCAGGTGCCCGCGCACCCGGTAGGCGTGGATCAGTTCGTGCACCCGCGCGGTCTTGTTGATCTGGCCCTCGGAGTTGACCGCGACGTCGCGTACCCAGCGGACCGGCTCGTACGGGATCCGCAGCGAGGTGAAGATCTCGTCGTAGAAGCCGTGCTCGCCCAGGATCAGCTCGTGCATCACCTTGAGGAACTCGCCGGACTGCGCGCCCTGGATGATCCGGTGGTCGTACGTGCTGGTCAGCGTGATGATCTTGCTGACCGCCAGCTCGGCCAGGGTGGCCTCGGACATGCCCTGGTAGGGCGCCGGGTACTCCATGGCGCCGACGCCGATGATCGCGCTCTGCCCCTGCATCAGCCGCGGCATCGAGTGCACTGTGCCGATGCCGCCCGGGTTGGTCAGCGAGATCGTGGTGCCGGAGTAGTCCTCCATGGTCAGCTCGTTGCGCCGCGCCCGCCGGACCACGTCCTCGTACGCCTGCCAGAACTGCCGGAAGTCCATCTGCTCGCAGCCCTTGATGGAGGGGACCACCAGGTTGCGGGTGCCGTCCGGCTTGGCCAGGTCGATGGCGATGCCGAGGTTGACGTGCGCCGGGCGGACCACGGCCGGCTTGCCGTTGGCCTCGGCGAAGGAGTTGTTCATCTCCGGGTGCTGGACCAGCGCCCGGACCATCGCGTAGCCGACCAGGTGGGTGAAGCTGACCTTGCCACCGCGCCCACGGGCGAGGTGGTTGTTGATCACGATGCGGTTGTCCACCAGCAGCTTGGCCGGGACCGCGCGCACGCTTGTCGCGGTGGGCACGCTCAGCGAGGCGTCCATGTTCTGGACGATCTTCGCGGCGACCCCGCGCAGCGGCGTGGTCTGCGGGCCCTCGGCGGTCGGCGCGGCAGCCTTCTCGGCCGGCTTGGCCGGTGCGGCCTTCGCCGGCGCGGCGGCCTTCGCCGGTGCGGGCTTGGCCGGCGCCGGCTGGGCGACGGCCGGCTTGCTGGCGGCCGCCGGCTTCGCCGGGGCGCTGGGCTGGCTGACCGACGCGGCCGCCTCGGGCTGGCCGTCCGGCTCCGGTGCTGCCGGCGTGCCCGTCGACTCACCGCCGCGCGGGGTGGCGGCACCCGGCGCCGGTCGGTAGTCGGCGAAGAAGTCGTGCCAGGCCGAATCGACACTCGTTGGGTCGGCGAGGTAGCGCTGGTACATGTCCTCGACGATCCACTCGTTCGGGCCGAAACCCGCCAGTGGGTTATCCTGCGAAGTCTGCTGGGTCGACACGGCCGGTAATCGCCTCTTTCACGCGGGTTTGTGTGTCACGCGGTGTCCGTCGCGCCCGGTTCGGAGCACGGACAGGACGGCTCCCAGGCTACGCCGTACCGATCGCGCAGGCATTTCCGCCTCGGTGGCGTGGTCCGATTCACAGAAGATGCCAGAAGTCCAGCAAGCGCTGCGGGTCGCTCCGACGGCTGCTAGGGCGGCCGGCGTCGGCGCCTGAGTACCTGTACGGATGTCCGCCACGGCGCTCCCCGGCAGGATCGGCCGCGTGGATGGCACGGGGGTACGGGAGCGGTACGGCAGGAGCATGGCGGTCGCGTTCGGCTGGTATGCCACCGTGATCGCGGCGGTGGTGGTGGGCACGACCAGCGTGCCGAGCGCCCCGCGGCAGGACTGTTCGGCGATGTTCAGCTGCCTCTCTCCGGCGGAGTCACTGGCGCTGGCCGGACTGGTCTGGGGCGGGCCGGTGCTCTTCGGGCTGCTGATCGTCACGGCGGTGGTTGACGCGCTGGTCGTCCGCCGGATCACCTCGGCTGTGCTGGCCGGCACCCTGTCCGTGGCGGTCAGCGTCGCGATCTGCGCGGTCGTGGCCGCCGCGTACCTGGGCCGCTCGTGAAGCGCCTGGGCCTCGGTGGGCTCTTCTTCGCCTGGCTCTACGGGGTGCCGTTCCTGCTCGTGGTGGGGCTGATCCGGCGGACGTCCACGCCGTACACGCCGACCCAGGACATGGCGCGGGCGTTCGGCGCGACGACCGACGCCCTGCTGACCGCCGGGCTCGTGCTGAACGCGGCGCTGCCGCTGGTCGGCCTGGTGCTCGCCGGGTGGGCGGGGGAGCAGGGCTGGCGGCGGCACTTCGGCTGGTCGCTCGGCGGGATGGCGCTGCTCTATCTGGCGGTCGCGCTCGCCGGCAGCATGGCGACCAGCAGCCTGGTCGGGCACACCCCGGCCGACCAGGAGCCGGACCCGCCGGTCGGCCACTGCGTTCCGGTCAGCGGCGGCCGGGGCTGCCCGGGCGGGTGAAGTCGACCGGGCCCCGAGCCGCGGTGGCGGGGGACCGAGACGCCCCGGGGTGGCGACCGAGCCGCCGCCATCCCGGGACGGTCCGGGTCAGGAGATGTCGCGCCGGCGCATCAGCAGGGTGCCGACCAGGCCGGTGATCACCGCGTACCCGACCAGCACGAGGGCGCCGGCCCAGCGCGGCGGGTTGCCGGGGATGTCCGCCCCGGTGACCATCAGCGACGAGGCGAGCGACGGCACCAGCAGTTGCAGGTTGTTGATCCAGTCACCCCAGCGGGCGGCCAGGATGCTGATCACCACGATCGCGCCGATCGAGCCACCCAGGTAGAGCAGGATGCCGGTCACGGTGGCGCCGATCTGGCTGCGGATCAGCACCCCGATGCCGACGCCGAACACGGCCCAGAGCAGGTACGCGAGCAGGTTCAACCCGATCGCCCGCCAGGCCGCGTCGTTGCCCAGTTGCGAGCCCACCCCCACGGCGTTCAGCACCGCCGCGCCGGCGATCAGGTTCAGCGCGGTGGTGACCAGCCAGAACAGCAGCGCCAGCACACCGGCCGCGGCCAGCTTGGCGCTCATCACCGCGGTGCGGTGCGGCGTGGTGAGGAACGTGGTGGTCACCGTCTGGTGGAAGAACTCGCTGGTCACCACGATGATGCCGAGCAGCATCACGATCAGCAGGCCGAAGAACTGCCCGGTGGTGAACAGGTTCGACGAGAGTGCGTCCGGACTGGCCGCGGCCTCGAACTGGGCCGCCTGCTCGGACGACAGGTCGCCGATGTTGTTGCTGGTCAGGGCGTCGGCCTGCAACCAGTTGATGAGCAGGGTGAGCGCCCAGAGCGGCAGGCTGATGAGCGCGAAGATCCACCAGGTGTTGGTGGTGCGGATCTTGAGCAACTCGGCTCGGATCAGGTTCATCGGATGCCCGCCTTTCCGGCCGTCAGCTCCAGGAAGACCCGTTCCAGGTCGGGCCGTTCGGTGGTCAGTTCGTGCAGCTCGACCCCGGCGGCCAGGGCGGCGCGGCCGATCGTCGGGGCGTCCACCCCGCCGACCAGCAGGACGCCCTGCTCGTCGGTGTCGACGGTGGCCGACAGCGCCTTCAGCGCGGTGATCAGCGTCTCGGCCTGCGGGGTGCGGACCCGGACCCGGGCGCCCTGCGCCATCGACCCGAGGACCTGGTCGACCGGTCCCTGGCGGACCAGTTGCCCGGCCGCGATGATCACCACGTCGTCGGCGAGCAACTGCATCTCCGACAGCAGGTGGCTGGAGACCAGCACGGTGCGGCCCTCGTGGGCGAGGTTCTTGAGGAACCCCCGCATCCACCGGATGCCCTCCGGGTCGAGCCCGTTGGCCGGCTCGTCCAGGATCAGCACCCGGGGGTCGCCGAGCATCGCGGCGGCGATGCCGAGCCGCTGCTTCATGCCGAGCGAGTAGCCCTTGAACTTGCGCTTCGCCGCCGGGGTCAACCCGACCAGGGCCAGCGCCTCGTCGGCCCGCTGCTTGGGCAGCCCCGCCGCCGCGCAGATCACCCGCAGGTGGTTGATGCCGGTGCGGCCCTTGTGCGCGCTCGACGCCTCCAGGATCGCGCCGACGTGCCGCAGCGGGTCGGTGAGGTCGGCGTACCGGTGACCGCTGATGGTGGCCGTACCGGCGGTCGGCGTGACCAGGTTCAGCAACATGCGCAGCGTGGTGGTCTTGCCGGCGCCGTTCGGGCCGAGGAAGCCGGTCACCCGCCCTGGCGCGACGGTGAAGGACAGGTTGTTCACCGCCCGGACGTTCTTGTACTGCTTCGTCAGACCGGACACCACGATCTGACCGTCACTGGTGGGGCTTCGCTGCCCGTCAGTCATCGTTCTCCTCCCGTGTGCGGCGTCGAGGTACGCCGTGGCACAGCGTGACGGCCCCGGGCAACAAGGTCAATCAGGCGCGGTCCGTACGGCGTGGTCCGCCTGGGGGTGGAGGCGGGTCCTCCCTGCGGACGACGGAGCGGGTCAGCGGGCGATCCAGGTGGCCCGGGCCGCGCCGAGCAGCGCGCCGTCCGGTCCGTACAGGCTGGTGTGCACGAGGGCCTTGCGCCCCTCGGCGCGGATCAGCGCGCCGGTCACCACGCACTCGTCACCGGGCGACGGCAACGCGGTGACCACGGCGGCGATCCGGCCCAGCAGGTACGGGCGACCGGGCGTCAGCACCGTCCAGCCGCCCGGACAGTCCAGCGCCGCCCAGACCGTGGCGTCGCTGACCTGCTCGGGCGCCCGGAACGGCGCGGCGGTCCGGCCGTCCGGCAGGCGGCCGGGGAAGATCCGCAGCCCGTCGGCCCGGTGCGGACCGCAGACGTAGCAGTCGGGGAACGGGTGCTCGACCAGGCCGGGGTAGCGGGTCGAGGCGTCGATCGCGGTGTCCCTGTCGACCGGCGGTACGACGGCGTCCACCGTTCCGACCGGGCGCACCTCGGCCACCAGTTCGCCGGCCGGGTCACGGACCTCGCCGTCGACCATCGTCAGCGCCGTCTCCAACGGCGGTGGCCGGCGCAGCGTCACCTCGACCGGGCCGGGCCCGCCCGCCGAGGCGGCGAAGACCCCGGCGCTCCAGCCGCCGTTGCCGGAGCCGGACGGCCCGTTGTAGCGAGACTCGATGCGCATCGTCGACCTCCGGTGGGGCGTGCCGGCGACGTCGCCGGGTCCGTCCGGCAGCCTCGCACGGCCGCCGTCGGGCGCATCCGCCGGCCGGCGTTCACCCGATCGACACCGGTGGTCACCGCCGATGGCAACCCCGGGCACCTACACAGGTCCCATGGCTGTTCTGCATGCCGCTGGCGCACCCCTGACGACCAGCGGATACACCCTGCTGATCGCCGACGACCCGACCCAGGTCGCGGCCGCGCAACGCCTGCGTCACGAGGTGTTCGCCACCGAGCTCGGCGCCACCCTCCGCCCGGGCGGGGCCGGGATGGACGTGGACCCCTTCGACGCCCACTGCGACCACCTGATCGTCCGCCAGGAGAGCACCGGCGAGGTGGTCGGTACGTACCGGCTGCTGCCGCCCGGCCGCACCGACCGGCGGTACGCCGAGGGCGAGTTCGACCTCGCCGCGCTCGATCCACTCCGCGACGATCTGGTCGAGGCGGGGCGGTCCTGTGTGCACCCGGTCCACCGCTCGGGCGCGGTGATCAATCTGATGTGGGCCGGCATCACCCGGTACCTGCACCTGCGCGGCTCACGCTGGCTCGGCGGCTGCGCCTCGGTGCCGGTGGCCGACGGCGGCCGGGCGGTGGCCGAGGTATGGGGGCAGGCCCGGGCCCGGCACCTGGCGCCGCCCCCGCTGCGGGTCCGCCCGCTGCGGCCCTGGTTCGCCGAGCCGGCCGCCGCCGCGGCTCCGATGATGACCGTCGATCCGGTCGGCCGCGCAGCGGTGCCGCCGCTGCTGCGTGGCTACCTGCGGCTCGGCGCATGGATCTGCGGCGAGCCGTCGTACGACCCCGACTTCGAGGTCGCGGACTTCTACGTCTTGTTCTCCCTGGACCGGATGAACCCGCGCTACCTGCGGCACTTCCTGGGCGGGGCGGAGCGGTGACCGCCGCGCCGCACGACCTCTGGCGGCCCTCGTCCGGCTGCGACGACGAGTGCCTGCCGGTGGCCGGCGAGGTGCCCACGGTGCCGGTCGCCCGCCGGGTGCTCCGGTTGGTCGCGGCGGCCGGCATGCTGCTGGCCGGGGTGGGCCTGGTGGTACTGCTGCCCCTGTTGCCGGCACCGGAGCGGCAGGCGGCGGTCCGCGGCTGGGCCCGGGGCACCGCGCGCGCCTTCGGCGTCCGACTGGTGATCCGGGGCCGACCGCCCCGGCGGCGCGCGCTACTGGTCGCCAACCACGTCTCGTGGCTGGACATCCTCGCGGTGCTGGCGGTCGCGCCGACGCGGATGGTGGCCAAGCGGGAGATCCGCTCCTGGCCGGTGGTGGGCCTGCTCGCGGCGGCGGCCGGCACCGTCTTCGTGGACCGGTCCCGGCCGCGGGCGCTGCCGGGCACCGTGCGCCGGGTCGGCGACGCGCTGCGCGCCGGCCGGTCGGTCGCGGTCTTTCCGGAGGGTACGACCTGGTGCGCCGGGGACCGCGCGGTTGACTGCCGCCCCGGCGGCGGGTTCCGACCCGCCACGTTCCAGGCGGCCATCGACACCGGCAGCCCGGTGGTGCCGCTGCGACTCGTTCACCTGTGCGAGGCCACCGGGACGGCCACCACGGCCGGCGCCTTCCTCGGTGCGGACACCCTGCTGCGCTCGGTCGCCCGGGTGGTGGCGGCGCGGGAGCTGGTGGTGATGGTGACGGTCGGTGCCGCGCTGCATCCGGCCCGCGACACCGACCGGCGGTTGCTGGCGCGGGCCGCCGAGTCGGCCGTACACCTGCTTCCCCCGACCGGTGCCGGGGCGTGGGCCCGGCGGCGTCCGGTGCGCACCACGAGCCCGACGGCTCCCGTGTCGTCGCCGGCCGACGGCCGGGGGCCGGACCTGGCGGCCTGAGGGGAGCGGCCGCGCGGACTCGCGACAGTCTTGTGCTGTCGCGATGTATCGCGTTACTGTTCCTCTCGTCGGACGCGCGTCGGCGCGTCGTCGAGGGGAGGACGCCATGACCGGATGGACGGTCGACAGCCCGCAGCGGCTCACCGTGGACGGCCCGGTCACCCGGCTCGACGTCCGCCTGGTGAGCGGGCGGCTCAACGTGGTCGCCACCGACGGCCCGGCCCGGATCGACGTCACCCGTGTCGGCCGCCGCCCCGTCCTGGTCACCCACTCCGATGGTCGGCTCACCATCCGCCAGGAACGCGGCCGGGGCTGGGCGGACGCCCTGCGCTGGCTCCGGTCGATCACGCGGTACCCGCGGGTGGACGTCTCCGTCGCGGTGCCCGCCGACGTCGTCGCCGACCTGGGTCTGGTCGCGGGCTCGCTGGTCGCCTCCGGGCTGCGCCAGCAGACCACGGTCGATGTGACCGCCGGCCAGATCACCCTGATGGGGCTGCGGGGCAGCACCTTCGCGAAGATCACTTCGGGCCCGGTGGAGGCGCTCGGCGTGGGCGGCGACCTCAGTCTCGAGACGGTCTCCGGTGAGGTGATCCTCGCCGACAGCGCCGCCGACCGGGTGCGGGCGCAGACCGTGTCGGGAGCGATCACCTGCGACCTGGACAACCCCCGCCGTAGCGAGATCCGGCTCACCACCATCTCGGGCAGCATCACCGTCCGGATCCGGCAGGACAGCGACCTCGACGTACGGCTGCACACCGCGTCGGGCCGGATCACCAGCGGGTTCCCCCAGCTGCGCACCTCGACGTTCCCGCTGGCCAACAGTGCGGGGGTGCTCGGCGCGGGCGAGGGTAAGCTCTGGGCGTCCGCGACCTCGGGGAGCATCGCGCTACTCGCCCGGCCGGTGGACGACGACCAGGAGGAGCTGCCGTGACCGCCGTGTTCAGCCACGGCCGGCTCCGGCTCTACCTGCTCAAACTCCTCGACGACGGTCCGAAGCACGGCTACGAGCTGATCCGCCTGCTGGAGGACCGGTTCCTCGGGCTCTACGCGCCCAGCGCCGGCACCATCTACCCCCGTCTGCAACGGCTGGAGGCCGAAGGGCTGGTCAGCCACACCGCCGCCGGAGGCCGCAAGACGTACGGCATCACCGACCTCGGCCGCGATGAGCTGCGCCAACGGGCCGGCGAACTGAGCACCCTGGAGGCGGACATCGCCGCCTCGGTGGCGGACCTCTCCACCCTGGCCGGTGAAATACGCAGCGAGGTGAGCGGCTCGGTGCGCGACCTCAAGCGGGAGCTGAGTGCGGCGGCCCGGCAGACCCGCCGGACCCGTTGGGAGCCTCCGCCCGCGACGCCCGGTCCGGCCCCGACGCCCGGCCCGGCGGCGGCGAACGGCACCCGCGCGGGACTGCTCGACGAGCTCGACCAGCGGCTGGCCGCGTTCACCACGGAGGTCGGCCGGCTGGCGCGGGCCCGGCAGTTCAGCGACACCCAGCTGCGCACCGCGATCCGACTGCTCGACGGCGCGCTGGACGGGCTGCGCCGACTGCTGCGCTGACCGGCGCCGCCCGCACGATCGGGGCGGCCGGCGACTCACAGGATTTTTGCAGGAAGCATCCAGCGCCGGTGCAGTGAGGTCACCGATGATTGGCACATGCCCGCTACCCAGACCGAGGCGCGACTGCTCGTCGTCGAGGACGACCCGAACATCCTCGAACTGCTCTCCGCGAGCCTGCGCTTCGCGGGCTTCGACGTGGCCACCGCGACCAGCGGCAGCGCGGCCCTGAACGCCGCGAAGGACCACCGACCCGACCTGGTCGTGCTCGACGTGATGCTGCCGGACCTCGACGGCTTCGAGGTCATCCGGATCCTCCGCGAGGGCGGTACGCGTACCCCGGTGGTCTTCCTGACCGCCCGGGACGCCACCGACGACAAGATCCGTGGGCTGACCCTGGGCGGCGACGATTACGTCACCAAGCCGTTCAGCCTGGAGGAGCTGACCGCCCGGATCCGCGCGGTGCTACGCCGCACCACCACCGGCGAGCAGGCCCCGTCCCGGCTCACCTTCGCTGACCTGGAGCTGGACGAGGAGACCCACGAGGTGCACCGGGCCGGGCAGCGGGTGCAGCTCTCGCCGACCGAGTTCAAACTGCTGCGCTACCTGATGCTCAACGCCAACCGGGTGCTGTCCAAGGCGCAGATCCTCGACCACGTCTGGAACTACGACTTCCGCGGCGACGACAACATCGTCGAGTCCTACATCTCGTACCTGCGGCGCAAGGTCGACACCACCCAGCCCCGGCTGATCCACACCCTTCGTGGCGTCGGGTACGTGCTGCGCAAGCCGGCGGCGTGAACGCGGTCCAGCAGGCGAAGGGACGGGTTCGCAGCGTTCCGCTGCGGGTGAAGCTGGTCACCTCGGTGCTTGCGCTGGTCGCCGTCGCACTGCTGGTGATCAGCTCGCTGACCGCCTATTTCCTTCGCAATTACCTGCAGGGCCAGGTGGACGGGCAGATCAGGTCGACCGCCCAGGGCCTCGGACAGTTGCTCCCGAAGCTGCGCAGCGGGCAGATCAACGCCATGCTGCCCAGCGACTACGTCGTGTCGCTGGCCGACGAGCAGCGGGTCTACCGGGCGATCTACGACGACATCAGTCTCGATCCCGAGCAGCTGCCGACCTTCCCCGACAGCCGTGACGGCTTCGAGGACCTGGAGGGGGAGCCGCGGACCGTCCTGTCTCATGACGGCTTCACCCGGTGGCGGGTCTACTACGCGGCCCAGCCGGACGGCTCGGTGCTCGCCGTGGGTCAGCCGCTGACCGAGGTGGATCGGGCGGTGAAGCAGCTCGTCTGGATAGACCTTCTGGTCGGCGGCGCGGTGCTGATCATGCTGGCCTCGGTCGGCGCGGCGATCGTGCGGACCAGCCTCAAACCGCTGGTGGAGATCGAACGGACCGCCGGCGCCATCGCCGGCGGCGATCTGACCCGCCGGGTGCCCGACCCGGAGGAGGGGCAGGAGCATCCCACCTCCGAGCTGGGCCGGCTCTCCCGCGCCCTGAACGCGATGCTCACGCAGATCGAGGCGGCGTTCACCGCCCGGGCCGCCTCAGAGACCGCCGCGCGTTCGGCCGAGAGCGCCGCCCGGGACGCGGCGTTCGCCGCGCAGGCGTCCGAGGCGCGTGCCCGGCGCTCCGAGGAACGGATGCGGCAGTTCGTCGCGGACGCCTCGCACGAGCTGCGAACCCCGCTGACCACCATCCGTGGCTTCGCCGAGCTGTACCGGCAGGGCGCGGCCCGGGCGCCGGAGCAGACCGCCGGCCTGCTGCGCCGGATCGAGGACGAGGCGGCCCGGATGGGACTGCTGGTGGAGGATCTGCTGCTGCTCGCCCGGCTGGACCGGGAACGGCCGCTCTCACTGGCCCCGGTCGAGCTGCCGGTGCTGGCCTCCGACGCGGTGCAGGCCGCCCGGGCGATCGACCCGGACCGGCGGATCGAGCTGGAGATCGAGCCCGGCTCGGGTCCTCTCGTCGTCTTCGCCGACGATGCCCGGCTGCGTCAGGTGATCGGCAACCTGGTCACCAACGCGCTGACCCACACCCCACCGGACGCCGAGATCACGCTGCGGCTGCGTGCCGAGCCGGGAAACCTCGCCGTGGTGGAGGTGTCCGACACCGGCCCGGGGCTCTCCCCGGAGCAGGCGGAACGGGTCTTCGAGAGGTTCTACCGGGCCGACGCGGCGCGGACGCGGCGGGCCGACGGCAACACCGGCACAGGCCTGGGCCTGGCCATCGTGGCGGCGTTGGTCGCCGCCCACCACGGCGCGGTCGAGGTGGTGGAGACTCCGGGCGGCGGCGCGACCTTCCGGGTCCGGCTGCCGCAGGTGCCTCAGGCGGACGACGCGGGCGAATGATTTTTCAGGCAACTTCCAGGACGGTTCCAGGTTGGTCGCAGTGGCCGGGGAGAAGGTAGTTCCATGACCGAGTTCGAGTCCGACCCGCAGCGCCGGCCGGCCCCCACCGACGCCGAGCCGTCGCACCCCACCGCCGAGTTGCCGCGCGACGAGCGCGCGCAGTCCGACTCCCCGACCACCCCTGTACCGGTCGTCTCGACCAGCGACGACGCGGCGACCACCGCCGCCAACCCGGCCGTGCCCGCCGAGCCGACGGTGTCCTCCGGGTACGCCGGCCAGCAGGCCAGCGCTCCGCCGGCCGCCGCGCAGCCGACCGGGTACGAGCCCCCCGCCGGCACCCACTCCGCGCCGCCGTACCCGGTCTCCGGCCACCCGGCGACCGGCCACCCGGCGACCGGCCAGCCGGGCTACCCGCAGCCGACCGCCGCCGGGTACCCCGGTGCGCCGTGGTACCCGGGGCAGCAGTCCGGCTGGGCCGCCGGGGGTCAGCCGGGCGTGGCGTACCAGCAGCAGCACCCGGGGCACCAGCAGCACCCGGGGCACCAGCAGCACCCGGGGCACCAGCAGCACCCGGGGCAGCACCAGCAGCACCCGGGGCAGCACCAGCAGCCCGTGCCGCCCTGGGGCCCGCAGGCCACGCCGCCCGGCACCGGGCCCCGGCCCGGTCGGATCGCCAAGTTCGCCGGCGCCGGCGTCGCGGTGTTCGCCCTCATGCTCGGCTCCGGTGTGGCCGGCGGCGCGCTCGCGCTCGCCCTCGACGGCGACGGTGGCGGCGTCACCCGCACCTACTCCGCGGCCCCGGTGCTCAACAGCGCCGACCTGCCGAAGATCGCCGCCGCCGTGCAGGACAGCGTCGTCTCCATCGCCACCACCAGCGGCGAGGGCTCCGGCGTGGTGCTCAGCGCCGACGGCTACGTGCTCACCAACAACCACGTGGTCGCCTCGGCCGCCGGTGACACAGTGCAGGTGGTCTTCGCCGACGGCAAGAACGCGCAAGCGAAGATCGTCGGTACCGACCCGAAGACCGACCTGGCCGTGGTGAAGGCCGACGGGGTGAGCGGCCTCAAGCCGGCCACCTTCGGCGACAGCGACGGCATGCAGGTCGGCGACCAGGTGCTCGCCCTGGGCAGCCCGCTCGGCCTGCAGGGTTCGGTGACCTCCGGCATTCTCAGCGCCCGCGACCGCACCATCCGGGCCGGCGAGGGCCAGCCGCAGGACCCGAACCAGCAGGGCCAGGCGGTCAGCTCGATCTCCGGCCTGCTCCAGACCGACGCCCCGATCAACCCCGGCAACTCCGGCGGCGCCCTGGTCAACACCCGTGGCGAGGTGATCGGCATCAACACCGCCATCGCCACCTCCGGGCAGAGCACCGGCAACATCGGCGTCGGCTTCGCCATCCCCAGCAACAAGGCCAAGGACGTCGCGGGCAAGCTCCAGCGCGGCGAGAAGGTCAGCCACCCGTCGCTCGGGGTCGGCGTCAACCAGGCCGAGGGCGGCGGTGCCCTGGTCGCGTCGGTCACTCCGGGCAGCGCCGCCGAGAAGGCCGGCCTCCAGCGTGGCGACGTGATCACCCGGTTCGGCGACAAGGCCGTCAACGACTCCGACGACCTGGTCGGCGCGGTGCAGGCCGGCAAGGTCGGCGACCGGGTCCAGGTGCAGTTCAAGCGCAACGGCACCGAGAAGACCGCGACCGTGACGCTCGCCGAGACGTCCTGACCGTCATCTGAACCTGCCTCCTCCCTCCGGCGGCGGGTGGCGGGGCCAAGGGGGTTGGCTCCGTCACCCGCCGCTCTTTTCCGCCCTGACGGCGGTTCACCCGATCCGGGTGAGCCGCCGTCACCCGTACGCCAGGCACGTTCGGCAGGCGAGCCGGCGACGTACGGGGGGTGAAGCCATGAGCACGGCGACGGATGTCCGCGACGACCAGCGGATCCAGCGCGACGTCCTGGCCGAGCTGGCCTGGGACGCGCGGCTGCAACCGAACGAGATCGGCGTGACCGTCGACCAGGGTGTGGTCACCCTCACCGGGTTCGTGGACGGGGCCGCCCGCGGTTGGGCGGCGGTCCGCTGCGCGCAGCGGGTCCGCGGGGTCCGGGTGGTGGCCGACGAGATCGAGGTGCGGCTGCCGGGGACACCGGGGCGTACCGACGCGGAGATCGCCATCGCCGCCAGCCGCGCGCTGGAGTGGGACAGCTTCGTGCCGGCCGAGCGGCTGGACGTGACCGTCGCCAACGGCTGGCTGATGCTCCGCGGTGAGGTCGAGTTCGGGTGGCAGCGCCGCACCGCCGAGGGGGAGCTACGCCGGTTGGACGGCGTGCGGGGGATCACCAACCTGGTCGAGGTGCGTCCGCCGACGCCACCGGCCGCTGACCGGCTACGACGGGACGTGCAGCGCGCGCTGCGGCGGACGCTCGGCGCCGACCGGGTGACGGTCGAGGTCGACGGCGACACGCTGGTCCTCGCCGGGGTGGTCCGCTCGTGGTGGGAACGCGACCAGGTCGAGCGGGTGGCCTGGTCCGCGCCCGGGGTGCGGATCGTCCACGACCAGCTCCTGGTCGGCGGGTGATCGTCCGTCCTGTCCGGTTTACCGCCGACGACACGGGGAAACCGCCGCGGACCATTCCGACCGGCGGCGACACCGGACCGGGGAGCAACGGGGAGGACTCGTGGCCGTGAACCACCCGCCCGCCGCCCGTGCCTCGGAGCGGCCGTTGCGCATCGCGATGGTGGTGCCGCCATGGCTGTCCGTGCCGCCGCCCGGCTACGGCGGCCTCGAGCAGGTGGTCGCCGGGCTGGTGGACGCGCTGACCGGGCACGGGCACGAGGTGACCCTGTTCGGTGCCGGCGTACACCACGGCACCGCCGCCGGCGGCTTCGTCTCCACCGTTCCCGAGGTCCAGTACGCGCGACTCGGCGAGTCGTTGCCCGAACTGGCCCACCTGGCCCGGGTGAATCGGATGATCACGGCAGGCGACTTCGACGTGATCCACGACCACACCACCATCGGCCCGCTCGTGGCCGGCCGCCGGTCCGTGCCGACCGTGGCGACGGTGCACGGTAACCCGGTGGGGGAGTACGGCGACGTGCTCAGCGAGGTCGACCGGGGGGTCGCCCTGGTGGCCATCTCGCACGCCCAGCGCCGGCTCAACCCGGTCCTGCCCTGGGCCGGCACGGTGCACAACGCACTGGACCCGCGCGGGTTTCCGCGCAAGACGGCGCCCGGCCCAGGGCCGGTGCTGTGGTTGGCCCGGTTCAGCCCGGACAAGGGCCCGGACGTCGCCATCCGGGCGTGCCGGGCGGCCGGGCTGCCGCTGCTGCTGGCCGGCAAGTGCAACGAGCCGGCCGAGCGCCGGTACTACGAGCAGGTAGTCGCGCCGCTCGTCGGCGACGACGTGACAGTCGTGTTGAACGCCGACCGCGCGGAAACCCTTCGGATGCTGGTCGACGCCCGCTGCCTGATCATGCCGATCCAGTGGGAGGAGCCGTTCGGCATGGTGATGTTGGAGGCGATGGCCACCGGTACTCCGGTGGTCGCCTTCGACCGTGGTGCGGTGCCGGAGCTGGTCCGGCCCGGAGTGACCGGCCTGGTCTGCGAGCAGCCGGAGGAGCTGCCCGCGGCGTTGCTTGCGGCGAAGGGACTCGACCCGGCGGCCTGCGTGGCGCACGTCGCGGAGAACTTCTCGGTCGAGCGGTTGGCGTACGGCTACGAGGAGATCTTCCGACGCTTCCTCGCCGGCCGGCACGACGTCCGCGAGTCGGTCCGGGTGGCGGCCCGCTGACCGGCGCGCTCCGTGTCGGCGGAGCCCGGATCAGACCCGGGCGGCACCCAGCTCGGCGATGGCGGCGTCCAGCCGCTCCGCGTACGCCTGGCTGATGCCGCCCTCGCCCCGCCGGACCGTGACCTTCTCGCGCAGCCGGGCCACCGGCGGCGCCAGGTCGTTCCGGCCGGAGCCGACAGTGGCGGTCAGGTTATGCAGCTCGTTGCGCAGGTCGAGGCCGACGTCGGCGCGGATCTCCCCGGAGGTCAACCCGGCGCCGATCAGCCCGTCGACCCGGTTGGCGGCCTCCATCAGCGTGCCCGGCCCGGCGGGGGGCGAGCCGGTGCTTCCCGGTGCCGACGGTGCCGCGGCTGGACGGGATGACTCGGTGACCGTCGGGCCACTCGACGCGGTCGGCGCCGGACCGGCGGTGGGCTGCGTCCGCGGTGTCGCCCGCTGTTCGGGCAGCAGGGCCGCGACGGTCAGCGCCACGCCGACCGCCAGGACCGCCGCGATCAGCAGCAGCGGCCGTCGGCGGCGGTCGGGCCCGGCGTCGGCCGGTACGGCTGCTCCGCCACCCGGTCCCGCCGCCCCTTCGCCGCCGGCAGCCGGGACGGGGGTGGCCGGCGGCCGGGGCGGCGGGGGCACCGGGGTGGTGTCGGCAGGCAGCAGGTGCGCACGCAGCACAGTGGCGACCTGCCGGGCGGTCGGCCGGTCGGCCGGATCCCTGGCCAGGCTGCGCAGGCAGATCCGGGCCACCGCAGGGGGCAGCTCCGGCAGCCCGGCCAGCGTCGGCGGTGGGCCGCTGGTCAGCGCGTCGCTGAGCTGCTCCCAGGTGTCCGCGGGGTAGGGGACCCGGCCGGTCAGCGCCTCGTGCAGCAGCACGCCGAGCGAGTACACGTCGGTCGCCGGCTGGGCGGGCGCGCCGTCGAGCCGCTCCGGGGCCACGTACGCCGGGGTGCCGAAGGTGCCGCCGTCCTCGTCCTCGTCGGGAGCGCCGATCCGGGTGGCGATGCCGAAGTCGAGCACCTTGACGCCCACCCCGGTCATCATCACGTTGGCCGGCGTGATGTCCCGGTGCACGATGCCGAGCCGGTGGGCGGCGGCCAGCGCGTCCGCGACCTGCGCGCCGACCTGGACCGCCTCGGCCCACGGCAGCGGGCCCTCGGTGAGCCGCAGCTTCAACTCCTCACCGCTGAGCAGCTCCATCACCACGAAGGAGGTGGTGGCGCCGTCCGGGGCGACCGTCTCGCCGTAGTCGTGCACCGATGTCACGTGCGGGTGCACCAGCTGGGCGGCGGCTCTGGCCTCCTCGCGCACCATGTCCCGGAAGCGGGCGTCGGCGGCCAGCGACGGTGCGAGCACCTTGAGCGCGACGACCCGGTCCAGCACCTCGTCCCGTGCACGCCAGATGACCGACATGCCGCCCGCGCCGATCTGGTCGAGAAGTCGGTACCTGCGGGCCAGCAACCGGCCCGCGTGCAGTGCTGCCGTCACGGATCGCACCTGCCTCGGGGTGGGAGCGGTATCAGGTTGCGCGAATGTGTCGTGGCTGTCAACGGTCGTCACTGTCCGCCCCTCGATCCGCGGCGGTCGGGCGCGTCCACCATCGCCCGGCGGTGGCCGACCGGTCGGCGGCACGCCCGTGCCAGGATGGGTGGCATGGCGGGGGGACCGGTAGCGTTCGTGCTCGGGGGCGGGGGAGTGCTCGGCGCGGTCGAGGTGGGCATGTTGCGTGCCCTGTTCCGCGCCGGGATCCAACCCGACATGGTGCTCGGCACCTCGATCGGCGCCGTCAACGGCGCGCTGGTCGCGGCCGACCCGTCGGAGGCGGTGACCGACCGGCTGGTCCGGCTCTGGGCCTCGCCGGAGGCCAGCGAGGTGTACGGCGACTCGGTCGCCCGGCAGCTGCGCCGCTTCGCCGCCCGGACCCACCTGCACTCGCCAAGGCCGCTGCGCCGGGTGCTCGAATCCGAGCTGGGTGTGGACACCACCTTCGCCGACCTGCGGGTGCCGTTCCGCTGCTGCGCCGCGCACATCGAGCGCGCCGCCGAGCACTGGTTCGACAGCGGCCCCGTGGTGCCGGCCGTGCTGGCGTCGGCCTCGGTGCCGGGCCTGCTCCCGCCCACCGAGATCGACGGCGCGCACTATGTGGACGGTGGCATCGTCAACTCGATACCGATCGGCGAGGCGGTGGCCGTGGGCGCGAAGCGGATCTTCGTCCTTCAGGTCGGCCGGATCGAACGGGAGCTGACGCCGCCCCGGCGGCCGTGGGAGATCGCGCAGGTCGCGTTCGAGATCTCCCGCCGGCACCGGTTCTTCCGGGAGTTGGCGGCGCTGCCCGAGGGGGTGGAGGTGCACGTCCTGCCGACGGGTGGGCTGAACCCGCGTGACGACACCCCGTGGGCGTACCGCGACATGGCGGCGGTGGGGCGGCGGATCAGCCGCGCGTACACCGCCTCCCGGCGCTACCTCGCGACCCACGTGGAGCGGTGATGCCGCTGCCGCCCAGGTGGCTGCGCCGGTTGCTGCTCGCCCCCGGCGTGGTGCTGCTCGCATTCACCGTGGTGACCACCCTGCCGGTCTGGGCGCTGCTCGCGGTGGCCGCCTCGCCGCTGGTTCCGGGCCGGCTGCGTCCGCTGCGACTGCTCTGGATCGGCTGCGTCTACCTGGTCTGGGACGCCGTCGCGCTGCTCGCGCTCTTCGTGCTCTGGGTCGCCTCCGGCTTCGGCTGGCGGAGCCGGTCGCCGGCCTTCCAGCGCGCCCACTACCTGCTGGCCGGCTGGTTCCTGCGGGTGCTGTTCTGGCAGGCACGCTGGACGCTGCGGCTGCGCATCGACGTGGTCGGCACCGACCCGGACACCGCGCTGCCCGGCCGGCCCGAGCTGGTGCTCTCCCGGCACGCCGGGCCAGGCGACTCGTTCATCCTGATCCACGGTCTGGTCAACTGGTTCAACCGCGAGCCCCGGATCGTGCTCAAGGACAGCCTCCAGTGGGACCCGGCGATCGACGTGCTGCTCAACCGGCTGCCCAACCGGTTCATCGCGCCGACGCCGGAGCGCGGCGAGGAGACGGTGCGCCAGGTCGGGCACCTGGCCACCGGCCTGGATGACAACGACGCCTTCGTGATCTTCCCGGAGGGCGGCAACTTCACCCCGAAGCGTCGGCTGCGTGCCATCGCCCGGCTGCGTTCCCTCGGGCTGGAGCGGATGGCGCTGCGCGCGGAGCGGATGCGGCACGTGCTCGCCCCGCAGCCGGGCGGCATGCTCGCCGCGTTGGACGCCGCCCCGGACGCCGGGGCCATCTTCGTCGCCCACACCGGACTGGACCGGATGCTCACCGTCGCCGACGTGTGGCGGGAACTGCCGATGGACAAGCGGATCGTGATGCGGTTCTGGTCGGTGCCACCGGAGGACGTGCCGACCGGACGGCAGGAACGCATCGACTGGCTCTACGACTGGTGGGCGAAGATCGACGCCTGGATCGCGGCCAATCGGGACGGCGCCGCGTAGGGTGCGATCGTGGACCAGATCTGCGTGGTGACGACGGTGGTGGATGCACGATCGGTCGCCGACGTGCTGGCGGCCGCGGCCGTCGCCGGACGGCTCGCCGCCTGCGCTCAGGTCGGCGGCCAGGTGGACAGCACCTACTGGTGGCGGTCCGGGGTGGAGACCAGCACCGAGTGGTCGGTCCAGTTCAAGACCGCACCCGACCGCCTCTCCGCGCTCGTGGACCAGATCCGGGCCAGCCACCCGTACGAGGTCCCGGAGATCCTGGTGTCCAGGGTGGAGAGTGGCGACCCCGGCTACGCCACCTGGGTGCACGAGCACACCCGCCCCTGAGTACGCGCACTCTGGGCCCCGTCGCGGTGCGGCTTCGAGAATGACCGCGTGGATGACACCGGCTATCCCTGCCCGGCCTGCGGCGCCCCGGCAGACCTGAGCTCCGGCTGCGGCGGCTGTCGCCGCCCGCCTGACCCGATCGCCGCCGAGGTGGTCCGGCTGGGCCGGGAGGTCGCGCGGCTCGGGCCCGAGGTGGAGCGGGCCCGACGGACGTACGCCGAGCTGGCCGGGCTGCTGGCGGCCAGTTCCCGGCGCCGGGACGAGTTGTCCGCGATCGTTCGTGCCGGAGTGGCCGCGTCCGTCACGGCGCGACCGGCGTCCTTCACGGCGGCGCGGAGCCCCAGCGGCTCGGGGCTGCTCAACGGGCCGGGGGTGGCGGCCCCGGCCGCTACGGGGGCCCCGGCGCCGGGCGCGGCGGAGACGTCGACCCGGACGGTCCAGGGCCTGCTCTTCGTCCTCGGTGGACTCCTGCTGGGCACGGCGGCGGTGGTCTTCACCGCGGTGGCCTGGGCGGCGGTGGGGGTCGGTGGCCGGGCGCTGATCCTGGCGGCGGTCACCGCGCTCGCCCTGGCCGCCCCGTTGCTGGCGGTGCGCCGGGGGCTGCGCGGCACGGCGGAGACGTTCGCCGCGGTGGGGTTGCTGCTGATGGTGCTGGACGGTTACGCGGCCTGGTCGGTGGACCTGGCGGGGGTGGCCGGCTGGCCGGGCAGCAGGTACGCCGCGCTGGTCGGGGGGGCCAGCGCGGCGGTCGCCGCGGCGTACGCCCGGTGGAGTCGGTTGACGGGCCCCTGGTTCGCCGCGCTGCTGGCCGCCCAACCGGTGCTGCCGCTGCTCGCCGTGGAGGCGCGGCCGGGCCCGGCCGGCTGGGCGCTGGTCCTGCTCGGGGTGGCGCTGCTGGACCTGGCTGTGCTGGCCCGGCTACGAGACGGGGAAGGGCGGGCGCGGTTGGCCGGTCGGGTGCTGTCCGGGGTCGGGCACGTCGCCGCGTTGGTCGGTGCCGCTGGGTGTGCCCTGGTGCCGCTGCTGCTCGGCCGGGCGGCGGATGCGCCGCTGCTGGCCGGGGTGCCGCTGGTGCTGGTCGCGCTGACCGGGCTCGGCGCGGCCGGGCTGGTCGGGGGACGGGTGCTGCGGACGGTGGCCGCCGGGCTGCTGGTGCCGGTGCTCGCCGCCGCGCTGTTGCGCCCGGTGGCCGAGCTGCGGCCGTCGTTGCTGCTGCTCGCGGCGGCCACGGTGGCCCTCGGGCTGGCCGGCGCGGTACGGCTGCCGCCGGTCGGCTGGCGGACCGGCCCGCGTGCCGGGGCGCTGCTGGTCGCGGCGGGCACGGCGCAGATCGCGGTGCTGATCACCGGTGGTCTGGCGGTCGCCGCCGCCGGCCGATCGCTGCCGCCGTGGCACGGTGCCGGGACGGGGCCGGAGCTCGACTGGGGCTGGCAGGTGGCGCCCGCGCTGGCGCTGGCGCTCGGCGCGACGGTCCTCCTGCTGCCCCGGGTCGCGCGGGTGCCGCTCGCCATGGCCGGCGCGGCGGTGGTGCTGCTCGCCCTGCCGGTCGGCTGGGCGGTCGCCTGGCCGGCCGTGGTGGCAGTGGACCTGGTCGGTGGGGCCGTGCTGCTGCTCGCCGTGCTGGCCCGACCGGCGCACCGGCCGACCACGCTGCGCACCGGCGCGCTCGGCGGCGTCGTCCTGCTCGGGCACGGCCTGCTGGTGGCCCTGGCCGCTCCCGCCGGTGCCCTGGTGGCGCTCGGGACGATCACCGTGCTCGGTCTGGCGCTGGCCGTGCGACGGGCCGCCGGGCCGTACCGGCGGGTGGCCGGCACCGGTCTGCTGGTCGGGCAGGTCGCGCTGCCCGGGGTCGCCGCGGTGGCGGCGTTCGCCGCGGGCGCGCCGCCCTGGTGGCAGGCCCGGGTCGCGCTGGTCGCCGCCGGGCTTGCGCTGGTCGCGGTGCTCGCGACGCGTCGGCACCGGGTGGAGCTGACCGGGTACGCGGTGAGCGGAGCCGTGGTCGCGGTGAGCGTCCCCGGGCTGGCGCCGCTGGTCGTGGCGGGCAACGAGCCGCTCGCGCCCTACGCCGCGCTGGCGGCGCTGTGCGTCGCGCTCGTCGCCCGCTGGGACCGCCCGGCGACCGGCGATCAACCGGACGGGTCGCGGGAACAGGTCACCGCGGGGGCGCCGGTAGCCGGCGACGGTGAGCCGGTCGAGCCGGCCAGCCCGGCGGCGTCGCCGGTGACCGGCCCGTCGAGCCTGCTGGGGGTGGCCGGCGTCGTGCTGGTGGCGGTCGCGGTGCTGGCCGCGCTGCCGGCGCTGCTGACCGCGCTCGCCGCGCCGTACGGCAGCCGGGGTCCGGTCTGGTCCGGAGTCCCCACGGTCGTCGCCGACCCGACGGCGCTCCCGGCCGCGCTGGCGCTGGTCGTGTTGGCGGCGGCCGCCGTGCTGACGGTTCGGGCGGTCCACCCGCCGCTGCTGCGCGCGCTGCCGTTCGGCGCGGCCGCGCTGCCGGTGCTGCTCGTCGCGGTCGGCGCGCCCTGGCCGCTGCTGCCGGCCGCCGTCCTGCTCGCCGGGGTGGCCGCGCTGCTGCTCGCCGCGCTGGCCGTGCCCCGCCCGGCGCTCGTGCCGATCGCCGTGCCGGCGGGGGTGGTGCTGGCCGCCTCCGGCGTGGTGGGGCTGCTGGTCACCCGCGCCGGCACCCTCGCCGCCGAGGGTGTGCTGCTGGCGGCGGCGGTGGTCGTCGCCGTCGGAGCGCGGAACGTCGAGGTGCGCCTCACTGGTTGCCTCGCCGCGGTGGGGGCCGCGTCGGCGCTGGCGGTGACCGCCCCGCTCGCGGCAGGGCTGCCGCTCCGGGCGGCGGCGTACCCGCTGCTGGCGGTGGCCGCGCTGGTCCTGGCGACCGCCGCCGCGACGAGCCCGCCGGAGGCGGCCAGTGGAGGTTCGTCGGCGCGGGCCCGGGCCGAGCGGGTGCTGGATGCCGCCGCGCAGGCCGTGGCGCTGGTGGCGGTGCTACTCGCCGTCGAGGTGGCGCGGCACGTCGCCACCATCTGCGTGCTCTGGGGTGTCGCCGTCGCGCTGCGGCTGCTGCGCCGGGGCGAGCCCGTCGCCCGGCGGTGGGCGTTCGCCGCCATCGCCGGCGGCAGCGAGTTGTTCGCGGCATGGGTGCTGCTGGCCGCCGGCGGGGTGACCGTGCTGGAGGCGTACACCCTGCCGGCCGCGGGGCTCGCCCTCGGCGCGGGCCTGCTGGCGATGCGCACCCGGTCCAATCTGACCAGCTGGCCGGCGCTCGGGCCGGGGCTGGTCGCGGCGCTGCTGCCGAGCCTGGTGTCGGTGCTGGCCGGGCCGGACCCGCAGCCGTGGCGGCGGCTGCTGCTCGGCGCGGCAGCGCTGGGCGCGGTGCTGGCCGGCGCCACCCGCCGCTGGCAGGCCCCGGTGCTGCTCGGCGGCGCGGTGCTGGCGGTGCTGGCGCTGCACGAGCTGGCCCGTGGCTGGGATCTGCTGCCCCGGTGGATCTACCTGGGTGTCGGCGGGCTGGCGTTGATCGGGCTCGCCGCGAGCTACGAGCGGCGGCGGCGCGACCTGGCCCGGCTGCGCGACGCGGTGGCCCGGCTCGGCTGAGTGGACCGGGGGGTAGGGCTCGCCCTACCCCCCATTCGGGGGTTGCCAGGGTTACTCAAAGCAACCCATACCGGGAGACTTGACAGTGAGCCCGGGCCACCCCGGTACGGGCGTGAGCGGGAACGGGAGCAGCAATGGCGCTCGGAGCGGTGGCGGAACCGCCGGTACGACGGCGAGGCAGTGACTACGCACAGTTGTCCCGACGGATCAGCCAGGCGGGTCTGCTCGAGCGGCGCCCCGGCTGGTACGTCGCCCGCATCCTGCTCACCCTCGGCGCCTTCGTGGCCGGCTGGGTCGCCGTGTTCCTCGTCGGCGACTCCTGGTGGCAGCTGCCGCTCGCGGCCGTGATGGCGGTCGCCACGACCCAGGTCGCGTTCCTCGGCCACGACGCCGGGCACCGCCAGATGTTCCGTCGACGCGGTCCCAGCGAGCTGGTGGGGCTGTTCGCCGGCAACATGGCGGTGGGGATCAGCTACGGCTGGTGGGTCGACAAGCACAACCGGCACCACGCCAACCCGAACCATGAGGACGAGGACCCGGACGTCGGCGCGGGAGCCCTGGTGTGGACGCCGGAGCAGGCGCTCGAGACCCGCGGGTTCGGCCGCTGGATGGCCAAGCGGCAGGCGTACTTCTTCTTCCCGATGCTGCTGCTCGAAGGGCTGAGCCTGCACGTGGCGAGCATCCGGGCGATCGTCGGCCGGGGACCGGACGGCCGGTACGCCACCCCGATGCGGCACCGGGCGGTCGAGGCCGGCCTGCTCCTCGTGCACACCGCCGGTTACGTGGCGCTGCTGCTGGCGGTCATGTCTCCGGGCAAGGCGTTGCTCTTCGCCGCCGTGCACCAGGCGCTGTGGGGCCTCTACATGGGCTGCGCGTTCGCGCCGAACCACAAGGGCATGCCGATGCCGACCGCCGAGGACGAGCTGGACTTCCTGCGCAAGCAGGTGCTGACCTCCCGCAACGTTCGGGGCAGCCGGTTCGTGGACACCGCGCTCGGTGGGCTCAACTACCAGATCGAGCACCACCTGTTCCCGAACATGCCCCGGGCCAACCTGCGCCGAGCCCAGCCGATCGTTCGCGCCTACTGCGCCGAGCAGGGCATCTCGTACGCCGAGACCGGGCTGGTCGAGTCGTACCGGCAGGCGCTCGGCCACCTGCACGAGGTGGGCCAGCCGCTGCGCGGCTGAGCGACGTACCTGGCGGGGGCGGTGCCGTAGGGCACCGCCCCCTTCGTCGTGCCGGGCCGTCCGACACCCCGCCACCGCTGGTCGATGCCGCTCGCCGGCCCCGGTAGGGTCGGCGCATGGCAGACCTGCTCACCGCGGAAGCGGTGCGAGAGAACCTGGGCGGGCTGACGGGCTGGTCCGGTGACGGCACCGGGATCACCCGCACGGTGGAGCTGCCCAGCTTCCCGGCGGCCATCGCCGTGGTGGACCGGGTGGCGACGGTGGCCGAGGCGCTCGACCACCATCCCGACATCGACATCCGATGGCGGACCCTGACCTTCCGCTGCGTCACGCACTCGGCCGGTGGGGTCACCCACCGTGACATCGAGCTGGCCGGGCGGATCGACGACATCCTCCGGAGTGCGGCATGAGATTCGAGATCAGCAAGGTGCTGGACGCCATCGAGGGCCGGGTCTGCACGGACCCGTCGTTGGCCCGGGCTGTGCTCGACCTGGCGGAGGTGATCCGCTACCAGGACCTCGACGGCGGCCGGCCGGCCAGCCTGCTGCGGCTCGGCATGGTCATCGACGCGCTCTCCCGTGAGCTGGAGGAGGACAGCGTCCAGGTCTACGCGGTGGTGCACCGGGCCCTGCTCTCCGACGCCGACCTCACCTCCAACGAGCGGATGGTGGTCCGGCGCTGGGCCGACGACGGGCTCGTCGAGGTGCTCGACAACCCGGGCGACCGGATGCTGGAGGTCGCCGACCTGCTCGGGCTGCCGGTGCTCAGCCGGGTCCGCTTCGACGGGCTGCGTGGGCGGTTCCCGTGGTTGGTCGAGCAGCCCGGTCGGGTGCTCGCCCCGGTGCCCGGCGCCGGCGGGCCAGCGTTCATCGCGCACGTCGGTGGCGGGCACGCGCCGGTCGCGGGCAAGCGCTCGCCGACCGGAGCCAAGCTGCTGGCCCGCCAGTGGCGCTGCCCGGAGTCGGGCTGTGCCCTGTTCGGCAGCGGTGGTGGGGGCGGCGCCTTCGCCGACCTGGCCGGAGGGGCGGACCGCAGCCCGGCCGGGCAGCCGCCGCCCGCGCTGCGCGGCGGCGTACCGACCTGCCCCCGGCACGGCGTACGGCTCGGTGACGGCGGTCCCCGGCCACGCAGCGAGGTGCTCGCGGTGCGGGTCGGCGGCCTGGTCCGGCGGCGCTTCGTGCTGACCGAGGACCAGCCGGTCGTGGCCGGCCGTGCACCCGAGCAGGACGGCGGGATCATGCTCGGGCAGTGGCTCAACGACGAGGCCCGGCGGTGGATCAGCCGGGGTCACGTCCACTTCGAGCTGCGGGTCGGCGAGGTCATCGTGACCGACGTGAGCACCAACGGCTCCGGCATCCGACCGGCCGGTTCGATGTCCGAGTCGGACCGGATCCCCCTGGCGCCGCAGCAGTCCCGGGTGTTGGGCGAGAACGACATGGTGGAGCTCTACCCCGGGGTGCAGATCGGCCGCGCGGAGGAGTTGCCGACCGGCGCCCCCTTTACCCCCACCTCGGTGATGGCCGAAGCCCCGACGATGGCCATGCGCCTACCCCGCGCCTAACCCCGCGCCCCCTGCCGGCGCCCGCGCCCGCGCCCGCCCCGCGCCCGCGCCCCCGCCTCGTCGATCTAGGGCATGTCGTCGCTGATTGATCTACAACCGCGACGATATGCCCTAGATCAACGGGGGTGGGGGCGGGGGGACGGGGGGGAGGGGGCGGGGGGAGGGGGGTTAGGCGGTGAGGACTGCTGCGAGTTGGGCTACCGCTAGGTCGATCTCCTCTTCGGTGATCACCAGTGGCGGGGCGAGTCGGATGGTGGAGCCGTGCGTGTCCTTGGCGAGCACGCCCCGCTCGGCGAGCCGCTCACACGCCTCCCGTCCGCTCATCAGCGCCGGGTCGATGTCCAGACCGGCCCAGAGACCGCGGACGCGTACCCCGACCAGGCCCTTGCCGATCAGACCCTCCAGGCCGGCGCGCAGCCGCTCGCCCAGCTCGGCCGAGCGGCGCTGGAACTCGCCGGTGGCCAGCAGCCGGACCACTTCGATCGCGACCGCGCAGGCCAGCGGGTTGCCACCGAAGGTGGAGCCGTGCTGGCCGGGCTTGAGCACGCCGAGCACGTCGGCGTTCGCGGCCACCGCGGAGACCGGCACGATGCCGCCGCCGAGCGCCTTGCCCAGCAGGTACATGTCCGGCACTACGCCCTCGTGGTCACAGGCGAAGGTCGCACCGGTACGCCCCAGACCGGACTGGATCTCGTCGGCGATGAAGAGCACGTTGCGATCGGTGCACACCTGGCGTACGCCCGGTAGGTAGCCGTCCGGCGGCACCACCACGCCCTGCTCGCCCTGGATCGGCTCCAGCAGCACGGCCACGGTGTTCTCGTCGATCGCGGCGGCCAGCGCGTCCAGGTCGCCGTACGGGACCACTGTGAAGCCCGGGGTGTACGGCCCGAAGTCGGCGCGGGCGTCCTCGTCGGTCGAGAAGCTCACGATGGTGGTCGTCCGGCCGTGGAAGTTGCCCTCGGCGACCACGATGTTGGCCTGGCCGGCGGGCACGCCCTTGACCTGGTAGCCCCACTTGCGGGCCACCTTGATCCCGGTCTCCACCGCCTCGGCGCCGGTGTTCATCGGCAGCACCAGGTCCTTGCCGCACAGCTCGGCCAGCTCCCGGCAGAAGTCGGCGAACTGGTCGTGGATGAAGGCCCGGCTGGTCAGCGTCAGCCGGTCCAGTTGCGCGTGCGCGGCGGCGATCAGCTGCGGGTGGCGGTGGCCGAAGTTGAGCGCGGAGTAGCCGGCCAGGCAGTCCAGGTAGCGCCGGCCGTCCACGTCGGTGAGCCAGGCGCCCTCGGCCGACGAGATCACCACCGGCAGCGGGTGGTAGTTGTGCGCTGTCCAGCGCTCGGCGTCTCGGACCGCTCCCGGCGTCCGCAGGATGTCATCCACGATCACTTGCTTGCCTTTCCCTGACGGAGTCGCAGCGTGCAACACTTCGGTCCGCCGCCGGCCTTACGCAGCTCGGACAGGTCGACACCGATGGTCTCGTAGCCTCGGTCGCGCAGCTTGGCGGCCAGGTCGGTGGCCTGCGCGGGCAGCACCACGTGCCGCCCGTCGCTTACCGCGTTCAGCCCCAGCACCTCGGCGTCGGCCATGGTGGCGTGCACGGCGTCGGGGAAGAGCCGGCGCAGCACGGCCTGGCTGCCGGGGGAGAACGCCTCGGGCAGGTATGCCACGGTCCGCTCGTCGAGCACGGTCAGCGCGGTGTCCAGGTGGTAGAAGCGCGGATCGACCAGCTGCATGGTGATCACCGGGTAGCCGAAGACCTCCTGCAACTGGGCGTGCGAGGCGTGTGCGGTGCGGAAACCGGTGCCGGCCAGCAGGTGGTCACCGGCAAGCAGGACGTCGCCCTCGCCCTCGTTGACGTGCTTCGGGTCGTACATCTCGAAACCGGCGGCCTCGAACCAGGCCCGGTAGGCCGGCGCCTCGTCGGCGCGCTGCGGGTCGCGGAACTGCACGGCCATCGCCTTGCCGTCGATCACGGTGCCGCCGTTGGCGGCGAAGACCATGTCGGGGAGGCCGGGCACCGGAGTGATCTCCTCGACGGTGTGGCCCAGGTCAAGATACGTCTGGCGCAGCTGCTCCCACTGCCGGACGGCCAGGGCGGCGTCGACCGGCGCGCTCGGGTCCATCCAGGGGTTGATCGCGTAGTCGACGGCGAAGTACGTCGGCCGGCACATCAACAGGCGCTGGCTGGTGGCGTCCATCGTCATTGTGGTGCTCCCAGGGGTCGGGCGCGCCCGGCCACCGTGGCCCACGGGCTGGCGCCGTTGCTCAACGGTATGCGGCGCCAGCGGCAGGATCCACCACCGAGGCTTGCGCGGGCCGAACATTCGTTGCGTGTGGCCGGTCTGCCGCTGCGATTCGTTGCGTGGATGGCTGGATGGACCCTGGAAACGCCCCGGGGCCCGGCGAACCGGACCCCGGATGCACTTCAGGGGCGGCGAACCGCCGCCCCTGAAAGGGTGTCGCCCGGCCGGTGAACCACCGGGAAGTTCGGGCTGCCGGCGAACCGCCGGTTTTGGCCGGTGCACCACCGGCGAGCGGGACAGTGCCCGCTAGAAACGATCGACAAACTGTGAGTCGAGCCACTCCCGGAACCGCTGCACCCAGTCGCCGTCGGTGGTCGGCCAGTCGAACTGACCGGTCATCGCCAGCACGCCGAGCACCACCGCGGCCAGCCCGATCAGCACGCCGAACAGCGCGTCGGTCTTGCCGGCGATGTGCCGGCGGCGGGTGGCGATCAGGCCGAGCACCGCAAGCACCGCGCCGAGGGCGCCGAGCCCGATGCCGTACCCGGCCAGGGTGCCGGTCAGCACGAAGAGCGCGCCGACGACCGCCACGATCAGGCCGAGGGTGGCGAGCAGGCTGGCCCGCGGCTTCGGGCCGCGCGTCACGGGCGCCTCCGGCGCGGTCCGGTCGGGGGTCGGCTCGACCGCCCGGTCGGTCGAGACCCGGTCCGTCGTGTCGGACCGACGGGTCGTACGGTCGGGCTCGGCGTCCCGGTCGGCGGTGCGCTCGGGGGCTGACACCGGGGCGGTGCCGGTTCGGGGCTCGGTCTCTGCCGGACGGGCGGTGGCGGCGCGGGCCACGGCCGCCCGCTCGCTCGCCCGCCGCTCGGCCTCGCCGGCCTGCTCGGCGGCCTCGCCGGCCTGCTCGGCGGGCGCGGCGGCACTGCGGTACGTCGTCTGATCGGCGTCCCGGTCGGTGACCGGGGTGTCTCGGCCGTCGATGCGGCCGTCGAGGTTCTCGTCCCGCGTCGGTGCCGGCTCGGACCGGCGGGACAGCGAAGGAATCCTGACCACAACACACCTCCTGATGAATGCGTGGTGGCCGACGGAACGGGTGGCACCCACGCGGTACCGCCCCGAAGTACCCAGGTGGGCGTTTCCTGACACCAGTTCCGGGTACGGCCCGGTTGGCTATCCTTGGCAGCCGTGCCAGAGGGACACACGATCCACCGCCTGGCGGCCCGGCACGCCGAGCTGTTCGCCGGGGACAAGCTGCACGCCGCCAGCCCGCAGGGCCGCTTCGCCGACGGCGCCGCCCGGCTCTCCGGCACCGTCCTGGAGGACACCGAGGCGTACGGCAAGCACCTGCTGCACCACTACGCCGGCGAGCTGACGCTGCACGTGCACCTCGGGCTGTACGGGAAGTTCACCGACGGGCCGGGGGAACCGCCCGAGCCGGTTGGTCAGGTACGGCTGCGGCTGGCCAGCGACCGGCACTGGCTCGATCTGCGTGGCCCGACCGCCTGCGAGCTGCTCACCCCGCCGGAGGTGTCCGCGCTGCGTGCCCGGCTCGGGCCGGACCCACTGCGCCCCGACGCCGACCCGGAGCGGGCGTACGCCCGGATCTCCCGCAGCCCGACGCCGCTGGCCGCCCTGCTGCTGGACCAGTCGGTGGTGGCCGGCACCGGGCTGATCTTCGTGACCGAGGCGCTGTTCCGGGCCGGGTTGCCGCCGACGCTGCCCGGCCGGCAGCTGACCCGCGCCGGTTGGGACACGCTCTGGGCCGATCTGGTCGGGCTGATGCGGCTCGCGGTCGAGCACGGCCGGATCGACACCGTGCGCGACGCGCACCTGCCGGAGGCGATGGGCCGTCCGCCCCGGGTGGACCGGCACGGCGGTGAGGTGTACGTCTACCGCCGCCCCGGCGCGCCCTGCCACGTCTGCGGCGGCGAGGTCAGTCGCGGTGAGCTGGCCGGCCGCAACCTCTACTGGTGCCGTACCTGCCAGGCCGCCTGACCGGCCCGGTGGCCGCGGCGGCGGTCGGTCACCGCTCGTCGAGCAGCCAGCGGACCACCTCGAGGTGGTGCCCGATGACCGCGTCGCCGTCGAGACTCCAGGCCAGCGTCTGACCGATCGTCCAGCCCCGGACCCGTTCCCGGTCCAGCCTCAGCTCCGCGCTGAGCCGGTCCAGCCGGTGCCGGACGGCGGCCGGCGAGTGGCCCAGCTCGCGGCCGCGCACCATCGGCGCCACCGAGAATTCCCGCTCGCCGGTGAGCGGCTTCGGGTCGATCACCAGCCATGGTTCCCGTTCGGCGGAGAGCACGTTGCCGGCGTGCAGGTCCTGATTGACAAGCACCTGCTCGCCCTGGCTCGACGCCAGTTCGGTGAGCAGGGCGACCGCCGCGTCGAGCAGCCGGCGCTCGTACGGCCGGCCGGCCCGTTCCCAGTTGCGGGGCATCCGGTCGATCCAGCCGGCGGCCTCCTCGGCGACCGGGGTGAACGGGGTGCCGGCCGGGCGCCAGAGCCGGGGGAGCAGCCCGGTCAGCACGTCAAGCGCCCGGTCGGGGGGCAGCTCGTGCAGCGGACTGCCGGGTCGACAGCGCTCCAGCAGCAGTGCCCGGCGCCGCGGATCGTGCCCGAGCAGCCGGATCGCCCCGTCGCCGTCCCACCGGGCCAGGGCGTCGGCCTCGTGCCGGCTCTCCCGGTCGGGGTACTGGAGCTTGAGGACCACCGCCGTACCGTCGGGCAGTTCGGCCGGAAGCGCCAGGGAGGCGAAGGCGTACCCGAAGGGCTGCCCGAGCCTCAGCGACCACCGCTCGGCGCACTCGGCCAGCCAGGTGGGGAGCGTGGCCAGCCAGGCCCGGCCATCCGGCGACCGGCGTAGCCAGGCGAGCCCCTCGGGCAGTTCCATCCGGTCATCCTGGATCACCCGCCGGCACCTCGCTGTCCGGGGCCGGGCGCGCGGTTGGCGGTGTGACGAAGCAGAATTGACAGCCGACCGGCCGCCGGAGCAGGGTGGAGGTGAGACAACGATGTCAACGGGCAAATGGGGGAAACGGTACCCATGATTCGTCTCGCCCGCCGACTCTGGCCATATGTCCCTTCCCTACTCGACGGTGACCAGCTGAGATGACCGACGTGCCCCGATCCGCAGCCGAATCGATCCCTGCTCCGGCAGGATCACCCGACCTGCCCGACCTTGATCTGTTCCTCGCCGACCAGACCCACACGCTGCTCGACACGGCGCGGCGGGCGGTCCGGCCCGAGGGCGGCTTCTGGTGGCTGACCGACGACCGCACCCCGGACCGCAGCGAGCCGCTGCACACCTGGATCACCTGCCGGATGACCCACGTGTCCGCTCTCGCCTACCGCAACGGCGATCCGGAGGCGGCCGCCCTGGTCGACCACGGCGTCGCCGCGCTCAGCACGCTGCTGCGCGACGACCGGTACGGCGGCTGGTTCGCCGCCGTCGACCAGCAGGGCACGCCGACCAACGAGCGCAAGGCCGGGTACGACCACGCGTTCGTGCTGCTCGCCGCGTCCGGCGCGGCGCGCGCCGGGCGGCCCGGCGCGGACCGGCTCCTCGACGACGCCCTGGCCGTGGTGCGGGACCGGTTCTGGGACGCCGAGGTCGGCGCGGTCCGCGAATCCTGGAACCGGGACTGGACGGTCACCGAGGACTACCGGGGCGCGAACAGCAGCATGCACATGGTCGAGGCGTTCCTCGCCGCCGCGGCCGCCACCGGCGACGCGAGCTGGACCGACCGGGCGCTGCGGATCGGCACCCACCTGGTGCACGGCGAGGGCGCCCGGCACGACTGGCGGCTGCCCGAGCACTTCACCGCCGACTGGACTCCGCTCCCCGACTACAACCGGGACCGGCCCGCCGACCCCTTCCGGCCGTACGGCTCGACCATCGGGCACTGGCTGGAATGGGCCCGGCTGCTGCTGGAGTTGGAGGCCGTCCTGCCGCAGCCGCCGCGCTGGCTGCTCGCCGACGCCCGCGCCCTGTTCGCCGCCGCCGTACGCCGGGGCTGGGCGGTGGATGGCGCCGACGGCTTCGTCTACACCATCGACTGGGACGACCGGCCCGTCGTCCGCTCCCGGATGCACTGGGTGCTGGCCGAGGCGATCGGGGCGGCGATCACCCTGCACCGGCGCACCGGGGACGCGGTCTACGCCGACTGGTACCGGGTGTTCTGGGCGTACGCGCGCCACCACCTGATCGACGACGCCGGGTGGCGGCACGAGTTGGACCCGCGGAACCAGCCCGCCGGCACGGTCTGGCACGGCCGGCCGGACGTCTACCACGCGTACCAGGCCGTGCTGCTGTCCCGCTCGGCCGACGCGCTCGGCGGCCCCGGCCCGCTCGCCCCGGGCGAGGTGCCGGCGTGATCGTGGTGGCGGGTGAGGCGCTGATCGACCTGGTGGTCACCGCCGAGGGGCAGCGGGCGGTGCCCGGCGGCTCGCCGGCGAACGTGGCGGTCACGCTGGCCCGGCTCGAGCAGCCGGTGCGGCTGCTGGCCCGGCTCGGCAGCGACGAGTACGGCCGGCAGCTGGCCGAGCACCTGAGCGCCAATCAGGTGGACCTGGACTGGGCGGTCCGCGCCGAGCAGCCGACCTCGGTGGCGGTGGCCACCCTGAACGCCACCGGGCAGGCCAGCTACGAGTTCCGGCTGGCCGGCACGGCGGACTGGCAGTGGACGCCGCAGGAGTTGCCCCAGCTGGCCGGGTCGCCGGCGACGGCCCTGCACACCGGGTCACTCGCGCTGGCGCTGGCGCCGGGCGCGCAGGTCCTGGAGGACCTGCTGGCCCGCGAACGCCGCCGGGACGGGCTCACCGTCTCGATCGACCTCAACCTGCGCCCGAGCATCGTCACCGACCGGGCGGCGGAGCAGGCGCGGGTGCGGCGCCAGGTGCGCCTCGCGCACCTGGTCAAGGCCAGCGACGAGGACCTGGCCTGGCTCTACCCGGATCGGACGGTGTCCGATGTGCTGGCCGAGTGGCGCGAGGCCGGGGTGTGCTGCGCGGTGGTGACCCGGGGTGCCGACGGCGCCTGGCTGCTCGCCCCGGACGGCTCGCTGCACGAGGAGCCGGCGGTGCCCACGACCGTGGTCGACACCGTCGGCGCCGGCGACGCGTTCACCGGCGGCCTGCTGGCCGCGCTGGCCGATCTCGACGCCCTCGGTGACCGACCGGCCGACCGGCTCGCCGCGCTGACCCCGGCACAGTGGGCCATGGTGTCCCGGCAGGCCGCCCTGGTGGCCGCGCTGACCTGCGCCCGCCGCGGAGCCGACCCGCCCCGCCGGGCGGAGGTCGCGGCCCTGCTCGAGGCGTGACCGCAAGCGGGTCGATCACGGAGTTGTGGTGGGCGTTCGACAGCACTTCGCGGCATACGCCAAACGCCACAACTCCATGATCGACGCCGCTCAGGCGGCCGGCGGGGTCAGGCCGCGGTGTAGGAGGCGGGTGGGGAGCACGGTGGTCGACGGTGGGGAGTCGTCACCGGCGATCCTCCGGAACAGCCGCTCGCTGGCGATCCGGGCCAGCTCCCGGGTGTCGTAGCCGACGACGGTGAGCGGCCGGGGCATCAGGTGGGCCAACTCGAAGTCGTCGAAGCCCACCAACGCGGCGTCGCTGCCCCGCCTGTGCAGCTCCTGCAGGGCGCCGACGGTGAGCCGGTTGTTGCCGCAGAAGAACGCGGTGGGCGGGTCCGCGAGGTCGAGCAGCTCAGCGACCGCCCGACCGGCCTCCTCCGGTGCGATGAGCCGGTCGCGGACCAGCGACTCGTCGGGCTCGATACCGGCGTCGTCCAGCGCCGCCCGGGCGCCGGCCAGCCGCTCACGAATGGTGGGCACGGTCGGCGCACCGAGCAGGACACCCACCCGGCGGTGCCCCTCGTCGAGCAGTGCTCTCACCCCGGCGCGGCTGCCACCCTGGTTGTCCAGCAGTACGGCGTCCGCGAGCAGCCCCTGCGGCGGCCGGTCCAGGAAGACCACAGGCATGCCCAGCTCGACCTCGCGGCGCAGGAACGAGTGGTCCGGGCCGGCCGGCACCACCAGCAGCCCGTCGACCCTGCGCTGGGTGAAATCCTGGAGCAGGGCGCGTTCCCGCTCCGGGTCCTCCTCGGAGGAGGCGGTGATCAGCATTGTCCCGTGCGCGGCGGCGATCTCGGCGGCGACGCTGGCGATGGTGGCGTAGAACGGGTTGGCGATCTCCTCGATGAGCAGCCCGACGGTGGCGTTGAGCTGCCGGGAACGCAGGTTGCGGGCGATGTCGTTGCGCCGGAAACCCAGCTCGGCGATGGCGGCCAGCACCCGGCCGACCAGCTCCTGCCCCACCGGCTCGTCGTTGACCACCCGGGAGACGGTTTTCAGGCTGACCCCGGCGTGCCGGGCCACGTCGACCATGGTCGGGCGTCGGCGCGTGGTCGGCCGGGTCGGGGTCTGCGTCACGGGGTGGTCCTCCACGGGCGGCGCGGGTCAGCGGTCGACGGCGGCGAGCACGTCGACGGCTTTTCGGGCGGCGATCAGCACCGGGTCCCACGCCGGCGCGTACGGCGGAGCGTAGCCCAGGTCGAGCGCTGTCATATCGTCCACCGTCATGCCGTTCCACAGGGCCACGGCCAGCGTGTCGATCCGTTTGGCCGCCTCGGACCAGCCGACGATCTGCGCGCCGAGCAGTCGCCCGCTCGGTCGCTCGGCGATCAGTTTGACTGTCATCCGCCGGGCACCGGGGTAGTAGCCGGCCCGGTTGGTCGACTCCGCGATCACGGAGATGAAGTCGAAGCCGGCCGCGGTGGCGTCCCGCTCGCGCAGGCCGGTCCGGCCCACCTCCAGGTCGCAGACCTTCGTGACGGCCGTGCCGATCACGCCCATGAAGGTGGCATACCCGCCGCCGATGTTGATCCCGGCAACCCGGCCCTGCTTGTTGGCGTGCGTGCCCAGCGGTATGTGCACCGGCATCCCGCTGACCCGGTGCAGTGTCTCCACGCAGTCGCCCGCCGCCCAGACACCGGGCAGACCGGGCACCCGCATCCGGCGGTCCACCCGGACGGCGCCGGTCGGCCCGAGCGGTATCCCGGCCGCCTCGGCGAGCGCGGCGTTCGGGCGTACGCCCAGACCCAGGACCACGACGTCGGTCGGGATCGGCCCCTCGGCGGTGACCACCGCGGATACCCGGCCGTTCCGCTGTTCCAGGCCGGTCACCCGCAGGTCGGTGCGGATCGTGACGCCCAGGCCGCGCATCGCCTCGGCGACCAGCTCGGCCATGTCACCGTCCACGGTCGCCATGGGCTGGGCGCCCGCCTCGACCAGGGTGACGGAGAGGCCGCGCTGGATCAGGGCCTCGGCCATCTCGACGCCGATGTACCCGCCGCCGACGACCACCGCCCGGCGCGGCTGCGGCTCGCCGTCCAGCCAGTCGCGCAGTGCCGCCCCGTCGTCGAGGGTCTGTATGCCGAACACGCCGCCCGCGTCGGTGTCCGCCCACGACGGCTTCACCGGTACCGCGCCGGCCGCGTACATCAGCTCGTCGAAGCGCTCGCGGACCTCGCCGCCCTGCTCCAGGTCCCGGGCGATCACCTCGCGGCGCTCCAGGTCGATTGCCGTCACCTCGTGGCGGGTCCGCACGTCGATGGCGTACTCGGTGCGGAACGTCTCCGGGGACCGGGCGATCAACTGCTCGGGGTCGGACACCAGGCCGCTGATCCAGTACGGGATGCCGCACGCCGAGTAGGAGGTGAAGTGGCCGCGTTCGAAGACCACGATCTCCAGATCGTCACGGCCACGGCGGCGTCGGGCCTGGGACGCCGCCGACATGCCGGCGGCGTCCCCGCCGATGACGATCAGCCGTTGCGCCACGGGACCATCCTGTCACGCGCTGCTCAGCCGCGGGTCTGCCGCGCCACGTCCTGCACGACGTCGATGAGGCGCCCGGTGCGGGCGAACACCGCCCGCTGCCGCGCCGCGCCGCTGCCGTGCCGGCGCAGCCCGCTCAGCAGGTCGGTCACCTCGGCCCAGTCACCGTGCTGCTCCAGCGCCGGTCGCATGCGTTCCACGAACCGGTCCAGCAGCTCCCAGGCCGGGCGCAGCTCGCCGGTGGTGACGTCGACGCCGTCACCTTCCAGGCCGTCGTGGGCGGCCCGCCAGTGCGCGCCGACCAGCAGGTGGTGGTCGGTCCGCAACGCCGGCCGGCCGGCTTCGACGTCCGCCATGGCGGTGGCCACCAGGGCCCGGACCAGCGCGGCGACCAGCACCGCGTCGTCGACCGACGGGCAGACGTCGCCGATCCGCAGCTCCACGGTCGGGTACTTCGCCGACAGCCGGGCGTACCAGTAGAGCATCCCCTCGTCGAGCATCACCCCGCTGGCGATCAGCTGGCGGATCAGCCGCTCGTAGTGTTCGTGCGACTCCAGCCAGGGTGTCGGCGCCACCGACGGCCACCGTTCCCACTCCACCGACCGCCAGCTGGCGTAGCCGGTGTCCTCACCGCGGGCGAACGGAGAGTTGGTCGTCACTGCGTGCAGCATCGGCAGCCAGGGCCGGACGTGGTTGAGCACCTGCACGCCGGTCTCCGGGTCGGGCACGCCCACGTGCACGTGCATGCCGTTGTTGCCGGGGCCGGGGACGAGCAGCCGGAACCGTTCGATCATCCGGTCGAAGCGGGGCTTGTCCACCACCGGCGGCACCGGGCCGTCCACCGGCCCGGTGCCGATGGCCAGCAGCCGTACGCCGGCCCGCTCGGCGGCGTCGGCGAGCGCACGGCGCAGCACGGCGAGGGAGTGCCGGATCGAGGAGAGTTCGAGGCCGGGCGGGCTGCCGATCTCGATCTGGCTGGTCTGGAACTCCCGCTCCACCTGCCCGCGCAGCTCCGCCGGCACCTGCTCGAGGACCAGGTCGACGGCGGGTACCGCGGCCCCGGTGTGCGGGTCGACGAGCAGGAACTCCTCCTCGACACCCACGGTGCGCAATTCGGTCCCCGCGGTCGTCCCGCTGGGCGCCTCCGCCACCTGGCCGGTCATCGACACCACCGTCCGTTCCTGCCGATCGCGGTCCGTCCGCGTCGGTCGGCCGCTTGGTTACCCACCGTGGCGATGACGGGAAACGTGGCGACAGCGCGTCGACACCGCGTGTCGGGCGGCACCGCGCGTCGCGCTCCGCGTGTCGGCCCGACCCGGCTGGCGGTGATTCGATCGGTTGGCGTGACTCCGGGTCCTAGGCTGGACCCGTGCCGGTGCCGCTGGGGCTTTTCGGGGTTGCGTGGGTCTCCGTGCTCGCGCAGCTCACCCTGCTCGCGGTGCGCCCGGCTGACCTGCTCGCCGGCGCCGCGTTGACCGCGCTGGTGCTGCTGGCCGTACTGCTCGCGGCGCGGGTGCCGGGCCGCTCGGGCGTGCCGGGCGTCGCCCGGCGCTGGACCGGTCTGCGAGCCCGCTCCCGTGGTCGCCGGGTGCCCCGGCAGGTCGACCCGGACGCCGCCGGCCGGCCCCGCCCCCGCGCGCCCGGGCACCCCTCGGTCGCGTAGCGCCACGCCGCCGCGCGGCCGATCCCGCCGCCATCGGTTCTCCCGTCGGGCGGACGCCGCCGGGGGAGGACCCACCGGAATCGGACCGAGGGGTATCCCATGCTCGCCTTCGCACCACTGCACGGCGTGGTCGGCGCCGCCGGCACCGCGCTGTCCTGGCTCACCGATCTGCTCGAACCGCTGGCCGGCGGCATGGCGACCGCCGCCGCCATCGTGCTGCTCACCATCGCCGTGCGGCTGCTGATCTCGCCGCTCACCGTCGCCCAGGTCCGCGGGGAGCGGCGCCGCGCGGCGCTCGCCCCGCAGGTGCGTGACCTCCAGCGGCGGTACGCCGACGACCCGACGAAGCTCCAGAGCGAGCTGTTCGCGCTGTACCGCTCGGCCGGCGCCAACCCGATCGCCGGCTGCCTGCCGTTGCTGCTCCAGGCGCCGTTCCTGCTCGTTCTGTACCGGCTGTTCACCACAGGTGAGGGCGGCACCGGGCTGCTCCAGGAGCGGTTGGCCGGGGTGCCGTTGGGCCAGCACCTCGGCGACGGGCTGGCCGGGGCCGCCGGTCCACTCTTCGCCCTGCTGCTGGCCGCGCTGCTGGTGTTGGCCTGGTGGTCGTCGCGGCGGGCCCGCCGGGCGTCGGCGGCGGTCGGCACGGTGGCCGGTACGCCCGCCGAGGGGCCGGGTGCGGCGACGCTCGGCTGGCTGCTGCCCCTGCTGCCGTTCACGACTGTGCTGGTGGCGTTGGTGCTGCCGCTCGCGGCGGTCATCTACCTGGTGACCACGACCGCCTGGTCGGCCCTGGAGCAGGTGGTGCTCCGACGGCCGCAGGCGGCTCCGGCGAGCGCCGACACAGATCGACGTTGACAACTGTTCCGAGGGGACGTACAACTCTGAGAGAGCGCTCTCTCGACCCGTCCCCGCAGAGAGGCACGTCCATGTCACCTCCACCGGCGGCCACCGCCGCCCCGCCCGTCCGACGCCGCGTGCTGGCGTCCGTCCTGCTCGTCGCCACCACCACCGCCCTGGCCGGCGTCACCGTCACCGCGCAGGCCGCAGTACCGCCACCCCCGGCCGGCTGGAGCACCGTCTGGAGCGACGACTTCACCGGCGCCGCCGGCACCCTGCCGTCGGCGGCCAACTGGATCATCGACACCGGCCACAACTATCCCGGCGGCCCGGCCAACTGGGGCACCGGAGAAATCCAGAACTACACCGCCAGCACCGCCAACGTCAGCCACGACGGCGGTGGCAACCTGCGGATCACGCCGTTGCGCGACGGCGGGGGCGGCTGGACCTCCGCCCGGATCGAGACCGTACGGAGCGACTTCAAAGCCCCGGCCGGCGGTGTGCTGGCCATCGAGGGCCGGATCCAGATGCCGAACGTCACCGGCGCCGCGGCGGCCGGCTACTGGCCGGCGTTCTGGGCGCTCGGCGCGCCCTACCGGGGCAACTACCAGAACTGGCCGGGCATCGGCGAGTTCGACGTGATGGAGAACGTCAACGGCATCAACTCGGTCTGGGGAGTGCTGCACTGCGGCGTCGCCCCGGGCGGGCCGTGCGACGAGTTCAACGGCATCGGCGCGTCCCGGGCCTGCCCGGGCGCCAGTTGCCAGTCCGCGTTCCACACCTACCGGTTCGAGTGGGACGCCTCCATCAGCCCGCAGCAACTGCGCTGGTACGTCGACGGGCAGCTGTACCACACAGTTACGCAGAGTCGGGTCGGCGAGCCCGCCTGGTCGCAGATGACCTCGCACGCCGGCTACTTCCTGCTGCTCAACGTGGCGATGGGCGGGGCGTTCCCGAACGGCGTGGCGGGCGGCGGCACGCCGACCGCGGCGACCGTTCCCGGCCGGCCGATGCTTGTCGACTACGTGGCGGTGTACCGCCGCGGCGGCGGAACCACCCCGCCGCCCACCACCCCGCCGCCCACCAGCCCGCCGCCCGGCGGCACGAGGGACGCGTACGGGCAGATCCAGGCCGAGGCGTTCAACGGGCAGAACGGGGTGCTCGTGGAGGCGTGCGCGGAGGGCGGCCAGAACATCGCCGCGCTGCGCAACGGCGACTGGGCGCGCTACGACAACGTCGAGTTCGGCTCCGCCGGACCCCGGGACTTCGTCGCCCGGGTGGCCTCCGGTGCGGGTAGCGGCGCGAGTGGGCTGGTCGAGGTGCGGTTGGACAGCCAGACCGCCGCGCCGATCGGCAGCTTCGCGATCGGCAACACCGGCGGCTGGCAGAGCTGGCGCTCGGTGCCCGGCAACGTCAGCGGGGTGACCGGCCGGCACACCGTCTACCTCACCTTCACCAGCGGGCAGCCCAACGACTTCGTCAACGTCAACTGGTTCACCTTCCGCCGCTGAGGCGGACCGTCCGGGTCGCCCGCCGCATGGTCGCGGCGGGCGACCCATTTATCTGCGTCGACCCCTGGACATAAACAGTTAACTATCTTAATAATAAGCACACGTTGACGTCCATGGATGCTCACCCGGCGCCCGCGCGGGCGCCGGCACCACCCGCCCGCGCGGCCGGCGTCGCCCGATCGGGCGGGCGGAACCCCCACCACCCCGGTCCCTGGAGGCCACCGTGAAACTCCGATCCCCCCGCGCGGCGACGTTCGCCGTCGCGCTGGCCGCCGCCCTGGTCGCGGCCACCGTCGTGGCGCCGCCGGCCGCGTCGGCGGCCACCGCCGCCTTCGTCCGCACAGCCAGCTGGAGCAGCGGGTACGAAGCCAAGTTCACCGTCACCAACAACACGTCCACCGCGATCACCTCGTGGAACGTCCAGTTCGACCTGCCCGCCGGCAGCACCGTCGGCTCGGCCTGGGACGCGGTGGTGAGCAGCTCCGGTCAGCACGTGACCGCCCGCAACCAGTCCTGGAACGGCGCTCTGGCGGCCGGAGGGAGCACCTCGTTCGGCTTCATCGTCGCCGGCACCGGTGATCCCACCAACTGCACGGTCAACGGCTCGCCCTGTGCGGGCGGTCCGACCATCCCGCCGGGCGCCCCCGCCACCCCCGGCGGCCTGCGCGTCACCGGCAGCACCAGCTCGGCGGTCTCGCTCGTCTGGAACGCGGTCGGCGGCACGGCGACCGGCTACCGGGTGTACGAGGGGTCGAGCGTCCGCGCCACCGTCACCGGCACCTCGGCCACCGTCTCCGGGCTGGCCGCCTGCTCGGCGCACAGTTACACGGTCGCCGCGTACAACTCGTCCGGGGAGTCGGCGCGCTCGGCGGCCGTCGCCGCGAGCACCACCGGCTGCACCGGCGGCGGCGGTTCGATGGCCGCGGCGCCCTACCTGTACCCGGGTTGGGGTGACCCTCCCGCGCCGGCGACGGTCATGTCGGCGACCGGCGTGAAGTGGTTCACCATCGCGTTCGTGCTCTCCGGTGGCGGCTGCACCCCGGCCTGGGACGGCGGCGGCCCGCTGGCCGGCGGCGCGCACGCCAGCACCATCGCGGCCATCCGGGCGGCCGGCGGCGACGTGATCCCGTCCATCGGCGGCTGGAGCGGCAACAAGCTCGGCCCGAACTGCTCCTCCGCGAGCGCCCTCGCCGGCGCGTACCAGCAGGTGATCAACGCGTTCGGACTCCGGGCGATCGACATCGACATCGAGAACAGCGACGAGTTCGAGAACGAGGTGGTGCAGGACCGGATCCTGGGCGCGCTCAAGATCGTCAAGCAGAACAACCCGGGGCTGAAGACCATCGTCACGTTCGGCACCACTACCACCGGGCCGTCGTACTACGGCACCCGGCTGATCAACCAGGCCGCCGCGCTCGGCGCCAACATCGACACCTTCACCATCATGCCGTTCGATTTCGGCGGCGGGGCCAACATGTACCAGAGCACGATCAACGCCGCCGAGGGGCTGAAGAACACGCTGAAGACCGCTTTCGGCTGGTCCGACGCGACGGCGTACGCGCACATGGGCATCTCCGGGATGAACGGGCTCTCCGACCAGCAGGAACTCACCACACCGGCCACCTGGACCCAGATCCGGGACTGGGCGAAGGCGCGTGCGCTGTCCCGGTTCACCTTCTGGGCGGTCAACCGGGACCGGCCGTGCCCCGGCGGGGGAGTGGTGTCCAACTGCTCCGGCATCGCGCAGAGCACCTGGGAGTTCACCTCGATCACCGCCCAGTTCGGCTGAGCGGAGCCGCGGATCAGCGACCGGCGGTCACCGACCGCCGGTCGTCGCGCGTCCGGCGGCGGCGGACCTTGCGGATCACCCAGCCGACCACCATGACGACGAAGACCGCGACGATCGCGTAGTTGAACCAGTCGCTGTACCGCTCGACGTCCTGCCAGCGGCTGCCGAGCGCGTAACCGGAGCCGACGATGAGGGTGTTCCACACCCCGCTGCCGATCGTGGTGAGCAGGATGAACTCGCCCAGCCGCATCCGGTTCGCCCCGGCCGGGACGGAGACCAGGCTGCGGACCACGGGCACGACGCGGCCGATCAGCACCGCCCACCGGCCGTGCCGTTCGAACCAGCGGTCGGCCTTCTCCAGGTCGTCGGCGTCCACCAGCGGGATGCGGTCCAGCCAGCGCTTGAGCCGCTCCTCGCCCAGCGCCGCGCCGAGCCAGTAGAGCACCAGCGCGCCGGCCAGCGAGCCGACCGTCGCGGCCAGCACCACGAGCACCACGTTGAACCGGCCCTCGCTGGCCAGGTAGCCGGCGAGCGCCAGCACGATCTCGCTGGGAATGGGCGGGACGATGCTCTCCAGCGCCACCAGCAGCGCGACGCCGACCGGCCCCATCCCCTCGATCACGGTGGCCACCCAACCGGTCAACCCGGTGAACCTGGCCGGGTCGACATTCTGGGCGAGCGCCATGATCGTCCTTCCGGGTCGGCGGCCGGGGATCAGATGGTCATACCCGATCGGCGTCCCGCCACACCCGCCGGTGAGCCGGGCCACGTAGCCACGTAGCCGTGCCGGTCGATGCCGGCCGTGCCGGTCAGTGCTCCGGGTGCAGCGCGGTGTCGGCCGGCCCCTGCCGCCAGCCGGTGAACACGACGGTGAGGCCGGCGCGGACCGGCGCGCAGCAGAACGGTCCGGCCATGGCCTCGGCCGCCGGGTCCAGCGGGGCGAGCCGGACCAGCCGCCACGGTTCGTCGTCCACCCGGGCCCGGACGGTCAGCGCGTCGCCGGCCCGGCTGACCCGGACGGTCACCTCCCGGCCCGCCCACTCCGGCACCGGTGCCACGGACCAGTCGGAGAACTCCCGGGTCACCACCGCGCCGAGTTGGAGTTCGCCGTCGCTCACCTCGACGCCGGCCTTGGTCCAGGTGCGCTCGTCCACCCGGACCAGCGCACCGGCCTGGTCGAACTGCCCGGTGAGGTCGAGCCGGAAACTCACCTCCATGGCGCTGCCGACCGGCAGCGGGGCCAGCAGGGCGGGACCGTTGTCGTGCACGAACCCGTAGCTGGTCCGCCGCCAGAGGTCGCTCTCCGCCGCCGGTTCGACGACCAACTCGCCGGCCGGGCCCTCCTCGGCGCGGACCGGCGGATACAGCCAGCCGCCCCGGGCCCAGTCCAACGGTTCGCTCGGCGGTACGAGGTCGATCTCCATGACCGGCACGGTACCGGCCGGAAGCGACCGTTCGGACTCCGCCGCCCGTCGTGGGGGTTTGCCGCGGTGATCCACCGGAGAAGTTCCTCCGGCATGGGTGACCGTTGGTATTCCGAAGCCGTCGTCTACTGCCTCGACATCGACACGTACGCCGATTCCAACGGCGACGGGGTCGGTGACATCCGCGGGCTGATCGGCCGGCTGGACTACCTGGCCCGGCTGGGCGTGACCTGCCTGTGGCTGCACCCGATCCACCCGTCACCCAACCGCGACGACGGCTACGACGCCACCGACTTCTACAACGTGGACCCGCGCTTCGGCACCCTCGGCGACTTCGCGGAGCTGCTGCACCAGGCGCAGAACCGGGGCATCCGCGTGATCATCGACCTGGTCGTCAACCACACCTCCGACGAGCACCCGTGGTTCCAGTCCGCCCGCTCGTCGCCGGACTCGCCGTACCGCGACTGGTTCGTCTGGTCCGACACCGAGCCGGACGATCGGCACCAGGGCATGGTCTTCCCCGGCGAGCAGGACGAGACCTGGAGCTACGACCGCACCGCCAAGGCATGGTTCTACCACCGGTTCTACAAGTTCCAGCCGGACCTCAACTTCGCCAACCCGGAGGTTCGGGCGGAGATCAAGAAGATCATGTCGTTCTGGCTCCAGCTCGGCGTCTCCGGCTTCCGGATGGACGCGGTGCCGTTCATCATCGAGCTGACCGAGCCGGGCAACCCGAACTCGCCGAAGGACTTCGAGTTCCTCACCGAGCTGCGCCAGCACGTGCAGTGGCGGCGCGGCGACGCGGTCCTGCTGGCCGAGGCGAACGTCGAGCCGGACCAGCTGCCGACGTTCTTCGGCGACGCCGGAGGCTCGGGCAACCGGATCCACATGCTCTTCGACTTCATGCTCAACGGCCGGCTCATGCTGGCCCTGGCCCGGCAGGACCCGGAGCCGCTGGTCGAGGCACTGCGGGACACCCCGACGCTGCCCGTCGGCGGCCAGTGGGCCACCTTCCTGCGCAACCACGACGAGATCGACCTGTCCCGGCTCACCACCGAACAGCGCAACCAGGTGTACGCGCAGTTCGGCCCGGACGAGGACATGCGCATCTACGACCGGGGCATCCGCCGCCGGCTCGCCCCGATGCTCGGCAACGACAGGCGTCGCCTCGAGCTGGCGTACGCCCTCCAGTTCTCGCTGCGCGGCACGCCGGTGCTGCGCTACGGCGAGGAGATCGGGATGGGGGACGACCTGTCGCTGCCCGGTCGGGAGGCGATCCGTACCCCGATGCAGTGGTCGTACCAGCCCAACGCCGGCTTCTCCACGGCGGACCCGGAGAAGCTGGTCCGCCCGGTGATCGACAAGGGTGAGTTCGGCTACCAGACGGTCAACGTCACAGCCCAGCGTGGTGACTCGAAGTCGCTGCTCGCCTGGTTCGAGCGCATGATCCGGACGCTGCGTGAGGCACCGGAGGTCGGTTCCGGCTCGACCACCCACATCGACGTGCCCGCGCCGGCCGGAGTGCTGGCGCACCGGGCGGACGGTCCGACCGGGACGATGGTCTTCCTGCACAACCTGGGCACCGACGACGTCGAGGTGGACCTGAGCACCCTGGAGGCCGAGGCCGACCTGCCGAACGACGTGCTCGCCGACCGCGGCTACGGCGAGCTGGGCAAGCTCGGCGCGGTCAAGCTCTCCGGTTACGGCTACCGCTGGATCCGGCTCTGTCGGGGCTCGGTGGGGACGGGTTAAGCTCCACCGACCGAGCCAAGTTACCCGGAGGTAATCATGTCGGAGGAGCCCCGCGTCGCCATCGTCACCGGAGCCGCACGCGGTATCGGTGCGGCCACCGCCCGCCGGCTGGCCGCCGACGGCATGGCCGTCGCCGTGGTCGACATCGAGGAGGCGGCCACCAAGGAGACAGTGGACGCCATCGCCGGTGCCGGCGGCCGGGCCCTCGGCGTCGGTGCCGACGTGTCCGACCGGGACCAGGTCGAGGCCGCCGTGGAGCGGATCGCCGCCGAGCTGGGCGCGCCCACGGTGCTGGTCAACAACGCCGGGGTGCTCCGCGACAACCTGCTGTTCAAGATGACCAACGCCGACTGGGACACGGTCATGGGGGTGCACCTGCGCGGCGCGTTCCTGTTCAGCCAGGCCGCCCAGAAGCACATGGTGGACCGGAAGTGGGGGCGGATCGTCAACCTCTCCAGCACCTCCGCGCTGGGCAACCGGGGCCAGGCGAACTACGCCGCCGCCAAGGCCGGTCTCCAGGGCTTCACCAAGACGCTCGCCATCGAGCTGGGGCCGTTCGGGGTGACAGTCAACGCGGTGGCGCCCGGCTTCATCGTCACCGACATGACCGCCGCCACCGCCGCCCGGATGAAGGTGGACTTCGAGGACCTCCAGAAGCACGCCGCCGCCGAGATCCCGGTACGTCGCCCCGGCCGGCCGGAGGACGTCGCGCACACCATCTCGTTCCTGGCCAGCGAGGGGGCGGGGTTCGTCTCCGGCCAGGTCATCTACGTGGCCGGCGGCCCGCGAAACTGACCCGTACCCGTCGAGGGCGCTCCCGCACGAGTGAGCGCCCTCGACGCGTGCGCGGGTCGTTCAGGCGGGGTCGCGGCGGGTGCGCCAGAGCCAGAACAGGCCGAGCACCGGCAACACCAGCGGGATGTAGCCGTACCCGCTGCCGAACTGCGACCAGACCGTCTCGTCGGGGAAGAGTTCCCTGTCGGCCAGGCTCAGGACGCCGACCGCGACCACCCCGACCAGCTCCAGCGAACAGCAGGCCAGCGCGACCCGTCGGCCGGTGTGCCCGGCGCGGGCCAACCCCACCGCGGCGACGATGTAGATGAGCGCGGCCAGCGCGGAGAGCAGGTACGCCACCGGCGCCTCGTCGAACCTGGTGGCGATCTGCAGGCCCGCCCGGCTGGTCGCCGCGATGGCGAAGAGCAGGTAGACCGCGATCAGCAGCCGGCCCGGACCGGTGTTCGTCGCGCGCCGCGCCGGTCGTGTCTCAACCACCGAGGACCTCCCAGGTCTGCTGCAACCGGACCACCACCACCGGGGCCACCAGGCAGACCGCGCAGACGATCGCCGAACCCCAGCGGGTCGGCTCCATCCGGGCCAGCACCCAGGCCAGCGGCGGCAGGCAGACCAGCGTGACCAGGTAGCCGAAGAAGGCGCCGGGCTCGCCGGGCCGGTCCCCGCCGCCGACCGCGACCAACGCCAGCACGGTCAGCGCGAGCAGCGCCAGTTCCAGGACGGCCAGGCCGGCGAACTGCACCCGGTCCGGTGGCCGGTGGCGTACCGCCGCCACCAGTGCCCACACCGCGACGAGCAGCGACAGCACTATCGACGCCGTCGCGAGAATCCCGTCCACCGGCGAGTTGGCCGCCGCCGCACTGGTCATCGGCCCCACCCGGTCGTTGCCTCGGTCACCGGCACAGCCTACTAACCGTCGTAGTACCTCGGTGATCCTGCCTCGCCGTCCTTCGCCACCGCCTGTCGAGCGGCCGGGCCGTGGCGGGCCGGGCGCGGCCGAGAACCCGCGGGCTCGGGGTTGGTCGACCCGCCGCCGTCACGGCTGGTGGGGCGACTAGCGTGGATCACGCCCGTGGCGTCGCCGCGGTGAGGGGAAACGGCGGAGGTACACGTGCTGCGGTTCGGGTTGTTCGGCACCGGTCACTGGGCGATCGAGACGCACGGGAAGGCGCTGCACGCACACCCGGACGCGGAGTTGGTCGGGGTCTGGGGGCGCAACCCGGAGCGGGCCGCCGCGCTGGCCGAGCGGTACGGGGTGCCGGCGTTCGCCGACGTCGACGCGCTGCTGGACGTGTGCGACGCGGTCGCTGTCGCGCTGCCGCCGAACATCCAGGCCGACATCGCGATCCGGGCGGCCGCCGCGGGCCGGCACCTGCTGCTGGACAAGCCGCTGGCGCTGACCGTCGAGGACGCCGATCAGGTGGTCGCGGCAGCCGAGGCGTCGGGCGTCGCCTCGGTCGTCTTCTTCACCCAGCGGTTCCAGCCGAACGTCACCGCGTTCCTCGCCGCCACCGCCGCCGCCGGGGGATGGCAGCACGGGCGGACAGTCGCGTTCGCCTCGATCTTCCAGGAGGGCAGCCCGTACGGCGGTTCGCTGTGGCGTCGGGAGCACGGCGCGCTCTGGGACATCGCCCCGCACGCGCTCTCCATCATCCTGCCGGTGCTGGGTCGGGTGACCCGGGTGGCCGCGATGGACGGACCGAGCGGGATGGTGCACCTGCTGCTGACCCACGACGGTGGCGCCACCAGCAGCGCCTCGCTCTCCCTGGACGCCCCGAGCGAGTCGACGACCCGCGAGTTCGTCTTCTACGGCGAGAACGGCATCGAGACCGTCCCGGCCGGCGAGAACGAACCGGCCACGGCGTTCGGCGTGGCGATCGACCAGCTCGTGGAGCAGGTGCGCGCGGGCACCCGCGACCACCGCTGCGACGTCCGGTTCGGCCGTGAGGTGGTCGCCATCCTCGCCGCCGCCGAAACCGCCCGCACCGAATCCCGCACCATCCCCCTCCCGTAACCCCACCCCCCACCCGTCCCCGTCCCCGCCCGGCCCCCGCCCGACCCCGGCCGTCCCCCGCCCGACCCCGTTGATCATGAAGTTAGCGACACCCGGCACGGCGTGTCGTGACGATAACTTCATGATCAACGGGGAAAGGCAACGGGGGAAGGCCTGGGGGGAGGGAGGGGGAGGGCTGCACCCCGCCACCGCTGATCGGCTCATTCCTGCCGCCGCACCGGCGCTGCCGCCCCGTCGCCGCCGCATCGCCGCGTCTCCGCGCCATCGTCCAGGGCCGTCCGAGTCCAGATCCCACTCGGACAGGCCCGGAATCCCGGCTGCCTGTCCAGCCCGTCGCCGAACGGCGACAGACAGGACGACGACCCGTGGCGCCCCGCAACTCCCGACCAACCGAACGCGACCGGTCCCGTCGCGTACTCAGCCAGAACTTTCTCGTCGACCGGGCCGCGGTGGCGCGGCTGGTCCGCGCTGCCGACCCCGATCCGGACGGGCTCCTGCTGGAGGTCGGCGCCGGTCGCGGCCAGTTGACCCGGCCGCTCGCCGCCCGCTGCGGGCGACTGACGGCGTACGAGGTGGGTCCGGCAGCCGGCCGGGAGTTGGCCGCCGTCCGCGCGGCCCTGCCCAACGTCGAGCACCGGCAGGCCGACTTCCTCGCCGCCGAGCCGCCACCGGTGCCGTTCGCGGTGGTCGGCAACATCCCGTGGTCGCTGACGGCCGCCGTGGTGCGGTTCGCTCGCGGCGACCCTGCGCCGGCACCACCCGCCGGCCCGGGCGGCCGCGGCGCTGCGCGCCACCCGGATAGCGTCGGACGCCCCGGTCGGGTACGTCTGGCCGGAACAGTGGCTGGTGCTGTTCCGACTGCTGCACGCCCGCTGATCGCGGCGGGGGTCAGGAGAGGGTCGTCAGCGCGGCGTTCAGTTCGTCCGGTGACTCGAACTGCTCCACCGGCAACGCCTGCAACATCTGCAACATCGCCGTGCTGGCCCCGTTCTCCTGGCCCCAGCGGACCAGGTCCTCGCGGGAGACCGGGTAGTCGAGCCCGGCCAGGTACTCCTGCAACTGAACCCCGGTGACGGTCATGCCGGCCGGCTACCCGCTCGCCGCACCCGTACACCGGTCGGCCGGGCGGCCGGCGGACGGCGTGTCGCCCGGCGGCGCGCCGACGGTTTGTCGGAGCGGCCGCCGGGTAGCCGCTGGCATGCTGGTTCAGCGGCTCGGCGCGCCGAGCGACTTCGACCCGTTGCTGGAGCGCGTCCGGGACGCCCGGGTGGTGATGATCGGCGAATCCACCCACGGCAGCTACGACTACTACCGGCTGCGCGAGCAGCTCACCCGCCGGCTGATCGCGGAGTGTGGCTTCTCGTTCGTGGCAGTGGAGGGCGACTGGCCGGACTGCGACCGGGTGCACCGCTCGGTCACCGGCGCGCCGGGTGGTGCTCCTGACCCGCAGACCGCGCTCGAGGGGTTCGAGCGGTGGCCGACCTGGATGTGGGCGAACGCCGAGGTGGCCCGGTTCTGCCGCTGGATGCGCGCGTGGAACCTGGAGCGCCCGGAGGATCAACGGGCTGGGTTCCACGGGCTCGACGTGTACAGCCTCTGGGAGTCGATGCAGGCGATCTTCGACTATCTGGGGGAGGAGGACCCGACCTCGCTGGAGGCGGCGCAGGACGCGTACCGGTGCTTCGAGCCGTACGGCAAACGGGTCGAGGAGTACGGCGCGGCCAGCCGGTTCGTCTCCGCCCGGTGCGAGGAGGAGGTGGTGCGACTGCTGGCCAGGACCCGGGAGCAGGCGCTCTCCGACGGTCCGGACCGCTTCTCGGCCTGGCAGAACGCGGAGGTGGTGGCCGGCGCGGAGCGTTACTACCGGGCGATGGTGGCCGGCGGACCGGATTCGTGGAACATCCGGGATACCCACATGCAGGACACCCTGGACCGGCTGCTGGACCGGTACGGCCCGGACGCCCGGGGCATCGTCTGGGCGCACAACACACACGTCGGGGACGCCCGGGCCACCGACATGACCGCGGACGGGATGATCAACATCGGCCAGCTGGCCCGGGAGCGGCACGGTGACGACGCCGTGGCCCTGATCGGCTTCGGCAGTTACCGGGGTACGGCGATCGCCGCACCCCGGTGGGGCTCACCGGCCGAGGCGATGATCGTCCCGCCGGCCCGGGAGGGGTCGGTGGAGCGGCGTCTGCACGAGCTGATGCCGGAGCGGGCGGTGCTGGTCTTCGGCGGCGACGACCAGCCGGGCTGGGTCACCGGCATCGCGGACCACCGGGCGATCGGAGTCGTCTACGACCCGTCCTTCGAGTCCTGGGGCAACTACGTGCCCACCCGACTCGGCGAACGCTACGACGCCTTCATCTGGTGCGACGAGACCACCGCCCTGCACCCGCTGCCCGTCCCGGCCGTGTCCGGCGAGATGGAGACCTACCCCGCGGGTGTCTGACCGGGCCGGGCAGCGGGAGGGTCAGACGTGCGTCGGGGTGCGGTCCGCGAGTTCCGCGCGCAGGCCCTCGCCCTCGATGTCGACGTTCGGTAGGGCGCGGTTGAGCCAGCGGGGGAGCCACCAGGCACGGTCCGCGAGCAGCGACATCACCGCGGGAACGATGGTCATCCGGACCACGAAGGCGTCGATGGCCACACCCACGGCGAGCGCGAAGCCCATCGACTTGATCACCGGATCCTCCAGGAAGACGAAGCCTCCGAAGACCGAGATCATGATGAGCGCGGCGGCGGTGACCACCCGGGCGCCGTGCCCCATGCCGCTGATGGTGGCCTGCCGGGCCGACTCGCCGTGCACGAAGTCCTCCCGCATCCGGGACACCAGGAACACCTCGTAGTCCATCGCGAGCCCGAACAGGATCCCGATGAGCAGGATCGGCAGGAAGCTGATCAGCGGGCCCGGGGTGTCCAGGCCGACGAGGTCGGCGAGGTGCCCCTGTTGGAAGACCGCCACAGTGATGCCGAACGTGGCGGCGACGGTGAGCAGGAAGCCCAGCGCGGCCTTGACCGGCACCAGCAGTGAGCGGAACACCAGCATCAGCAGCAGCACCGAGAGCCCGACCACCAGCAGCAGGTAGACCGGCAGCGCGTCGGAGAGCTTCTCGGAGACGTCGATGCCGATCGCGGTGACACCGGTGAGCAGCACGTCCGCGTCGCGGATCCCGCTCACCGAGGCACGGACGTCGTGCACCAGCGTCTCGGTGGCCTCGTCGGTCGGGCCGGTCTTCGGCACCACCCCGAGCAGGGCCGTCCGGCCATCCGGGCTGAGCTGTGCCGGCGCCACCGCGAGCACGTTGTCGGTGCGCTGGAGCAGCGCGGTGACCTGCGGCACCGCGGCCGAGGTGGCCTGTGGCGTGTCGCCCGCGACCACCACCGCGAGGCGGCCGGTGAAGCCCGCCCCGAAGCCCTCGGTGGTCAGGTCGTTCGACACCCGGGCGGGCGAGCCGGCGGCCGCCGTGGAGGCGTCCGGCAGGGCCAGCCGCATGTCCGGCGTGGGCAGCGCGAGCAGCCCGAGGCCGAGCAGGCCGACGAGGATGACGGGTACGCGGAACCGGGTGACCAGCCGCGCCCAGCGGAAGCCGAAGCCGGACCGGTCCTCGGTCGGCGCGGTGGCGGCAGCCGGGCGGTCGATGTCCGTGTCGTCGGCCGGCGTGCTGTCGGCGGTGACCGAGCGCAGCCGGCGGGGAAGCACCCGGCGACCGGCGAAGCCGAGCAGCGCGGGCTGGAGGGTGATGGCGACGAGCACCGCGACGGTGACCGTGCCGGCGGCGGCGAGACCCATCACGGTGAGGAACGGGATGTCCACCACGGCGAGCCCGGCCAGGGCGATGACGACGGTGGCGCCCGCGAAGACCACGGCGGAGCCGGCGGTACCCACGGCCCGGCCGACCGCCTCCTCGGGGGACAGACCGTCCAGCAGGTTCTGCCGGTGCCGGGAGGTGATGAACAGCGAGTAGTCGATGCCGACCGCGAGGCCGAGCATCAGCGCCAGGATCGGCGCGGTGCTGGTCAACTGGACCACGCTGCTCAGCGCGAACAGGCCGGCCATGCCGGCGCCCACGCCGATCAGCGCGTTGAGCATGGTCATGCCGGCGGCCACCAGCGAGCCGAACGTGATGATCAGGACGATCGCGGCGACCAGTACGCCGAGCGCCTCGGTGGAGCCGATCTCCGGCTCACCGCCCAGCACCTCGCCGCCCGGGGCGACCTGCCAACCCTGCGCCTCGGCCGCGGCGCCCACCTGCTCGTACGCCGTCTTCTGCTCGTCGGTCACCTCGTCCGCTCCGGTGGCGAACTGGACCTGGACCAGCGCGTACCGGCCGTTGGGCGAGACCGCGCCGACCTGGAACGGGTCGACGGCGCCGACCACGCCGGGCAGCGTCGCGGCCTGCTGGACGATCTCCTGCACCACGCCGCGACCCTGCGGGCTGGCCAGTTGGCCGTCACCCGGTGCCTTGACGGCGATGGTGCCGGTGGCACCACTGGCCGCGGGGAACTGCTGCGCGAGCAGGTCGAGCGCCCGCTGGCTCTCGGTGCCGGGCATTGTGAAGTTGCTCGCCGTCGGGCCGCGCAGGGTCGCCGCGGCCAGGCCGGCGACGACGAGTACGACGAGCCAGAGCGCGACGACGAGCCGTCGCCGGCGCAGCGCGCCCCGGCCGAGCCGGTAGAGCAGGGTGGCCATCAGGTTTCCTTGTCCTCGGTCGTGGGTGGTTGGGGCAGGGGAGGCTCGACGGGTTCGACGGCCCGCCGGACGAGGGTGAGCAGAGCGGGGCGCAACTCGTCGTCGGGAACGTCGACGAATTCGGCGCACGCTTCGGGGATGCCGGCGAGTAGCACCAGCGCGCTGATCCGCGCACCGGGCCGCTCGGAGTGCCCGGCGAAGGCGTCCCGCAGGCGTTCCGAGATCTGCTGGATGTGCGCGAACGCCGGCTGGGCCAGCAGCTCCGGGAACTCGCCGCGGAGCAGCGCGATCTGCCGCCGGAACCGCACCGCGAGGTCGACGAAGCCGACCGCGGCGACCTGCTGGGCGGCCGCGCCGGTCAGGCCGGTGAGTTGGTCGTCGAGGTCCCGCAGCATCGCGATGGCCGGGGCCATCAGCTCGGCGAGCAGGGCTTCCTTGTTGGCGAAGTGGTAGAGCACTGTGGCCTTGGAGCAGCCGACCTCGCGGGCGATGTCCTGCAACGAGGTGCCCCGGTAGCCGGTCACCGCGAACCGTCGCGCCGCCGCTGCCAGGATCTCGCCGTGCGTCTCGGACACCGCTCTGGCCATCACCGGTCCACCTCCGCAGACCAGCATGCCTGACCGATCGGTCAGACCCTGACCGATCGGTCAGCTCAATGTGGTGGTGTTCCCCACACGCCGGCGGGGTTTAACCGGCGTGGTCGCGGTCGTACCTGGTCCGCGCCTCGGCGATGGCCCGGCGGTGCCGCTCGGCCCAGCTGGTCAGCGCCACCAGCGACTCGTAGAGCTCCAGCGCCATCGGGGTGGCGGTGTACTCCACCTTGGGCGGGACGGTGGGGTAGACCGTGCGGTGCAGCAGGCCGTCCCGCTCCAGGTTGCGCAGGGTCAGCGTGAGCATCCGGCGGCTGATCCCCTCGATGTGCCGCTCCAGCTCGGTGAAGCGCACCGGACCGTTCGAGGCGGCCACCAGGATGCCGATGCTCCACTTGCCGCCGACCCGGTCGAGCACCTCGCGGACGGTGCACGCCCGGGCCTGGCCCGGGGTGAACGGCACGTTCCCCGGCGCGCAGGCCAGCTCGGCCTGGACCAGCGCGGACACATCGCTGTTCCTCTGGGACATCACAGTGCCTCCTTCCGCTCCCGCTCATGGTCACAGACGATGGCGTCGGTAACAAACAATGCACCAAGGAGGCGTTCCGATGGACCGTGCCGTCCCGTCCCGCTGGCCGGCGCTGCTCGTGCTCTGCGCCGGCAGCCTGATGATCATTCTGGACGGCAGCGTCGTCGCGGTGGCGCTGCCCGCCGTGCAACGCGATTTGGGCTTCACCGCCGCCGGCCTGGCCTGGGTGGTCAACGCCTACCTGGTCGCGTTCGGCGGGCTGCTGCTGCTCTCCGGCCGCCTCGGCGATCTGCTCGGCCGGCGGCGGATCTTTCTGGCCGGCATCGCGCTGTTCACCCTGGCCTCGCTGGCCTGCGCGTCGGCCACCGGGCCGGCCGTGCTGGTCGGGGCCCGCTTCGGCCAGGGTGTCGGCGGCGCCCTGGCCATGGCGGTCAGCCTCGGCATGATCGTCCGGCTCTATCCCGAGCCGGCCGAGCGGGCCCGCGCGATCGCCGTCTTCAGCTTCACCGGGGCGGCGGGCGCCTCGGTCGGCACGGTGGCCGGCGGGCTGCTCACCGAGCTGGCCGGCTGGCGGTCGATCTTTCTCATCAACGTGCCGATCGGGGCGGCGATCCTGCTCGCCGCCGTCCGCCGGCTCCCCGTCGAGCGGGGCGTCGGCCTGCGGGCGGGCCTGGACCTGCCCGGCGCGTTGCTCGCCACCGCCGGCCTGATGGCCGGTGTGCTGGGCATCGTGGGGACCGGCGAGCACGGCTGGACCAGCCCGCGCACCCTCGGCGCGGCGGCGCTCGCGGCGTTGCTGCTGGGCGGGTTCGCGGCCCGGCAGCGGGTGGCACCCGTACCGCTGCTGCCGGCCCGCGTGCTGCGCGTACCCGGCCTGGTCGCGGCGAACGCCGTGCAGTTCCTCATGATCTCCGCGTACTTCGGCTTCCAGTTCCTGCTCGCCGTGGAGCTGCAACTGGTGCTCGGGCTGGACGCGGCGGCGACCGGCTGGGCCTTCCTGCCCACCCCGGTGGTGATCGCGGTGGTGTCGCTCGGCCTGGCGGGTCGGCTGATCGCCCGGTGGGGCGCCCGGGCCGTGCTGCTGGCCGGGCTCGGCCTGGCCACAGTCGGTTTCCTGCTGCTCGGCCGGCTGCCCGCCGACGGCGGCTACCTCGCCGACGTGCTTCCCGCGATGCTGATCTTCGGGATGGCCGGTGGCCTGACCCTGCCGGCCGTCACCACGCTCGCGATGTCCGGCGCGACCGACGCGGACGCCGGGCTGGCGTCCGGGCTCGCCAACACCACCCAGCAGGTCGGCGGGGCGGTCGGGCTCGCCGCGCTGGCGACCCTGGCCGCCACGCGCGCCGACGGTCTGCGGGCCGCAGGCTGGGCCGAGGCGGCGGCGTTGGCCGGCGGCTACCGGATGGCGTTCACCGTCGCCGCCGCCCTGGTGGTCGCCGCGCTGCTGGTCGCGCTGACCACGCTGCCGGGTGCCCGCCGCGCCGCGCCGCCGGCCGGGATCGAGCGGCAGCGAAGCGCCGCGTCCAGTTGACCGACGACACCGGGACCGGGAGGGTGAGCGGGTGAGCGAGGCTGACGAAACCCGGGACGGGGTGGCCCTGACCAACCTCGACCAGCCGCTGTCCGACCGCGACGACGCGACCAAGCGCGACCTGGTCGACTACCTCGACGCGGTCCGGGACCGGATCCTCCCGCAGTTGCGGGACCGGCCGTTGTCGGTGATCCGGGTCCGCCCCGGCCAGCCGCCGTTCATGCAGAAGAACCTGCCCCGGTACACCCCGGACTGGGTCCGCCGGGTGCCGGTCTGGGCGGAGGCGTCGCACCGGGAGGTCTCGTACGCCCTCTGCGACGACCGGCGCACCCTGCTCTGGTTCGCCAACCAGCGGGCGGTGGAGTACCACCCGACGCTGGCCACCGCGGCCGACCTGCACCGCCCGACCCACCTGGTGCTCGACCTGGACCCGCCGGAGGGGGACGGCTTCGGCGCGGCGGTCGGCGCCGCGCTGCTGGTCCGCCAGGCGCTCGCCGACGCCGGTCTGTCCGGGGCGGTCAAGACCAGTGGCGCCAAGGGCGTGCACGTCTTCGTCCCGATCTCCGACGGCCCCATGGCCGAGGAGTTGGCCGCCGCCACCCGGGCGGTGGCCGCCCGGGCCGAGCGGCTGGACCCGGCGCTGGCCACCACGGCGTTCATTCGGGAGGACCGGGGCGGCCGGGTCTTCGTGGACGCCACCCGGGCCGGCGGGGCGACCGTGGTGGCGGCGTACAGCCCGCGGCTGCGCCCCGGGCTGCCGGTCTCCTTTCCTGTCGACTGGGCCGACCTGACCGAGGTGACCCCGGCCGACTTCACCATCCGGACCGTCCCGGCGCTGGTGGCCGGGGCCGACCCGTGGGCCGGGTCGATGCCGGCGCCGCAGCCGCTGCCCGCCGACCTCGTGGCCGAAGGGCGGACCATCCCGGTGGCCCGGGTGCAGGCCATGCACGAGGGCAAGCGCCGGGCCCGCGCCCGCCGTGAAGCCGGCTGACGGTACGCCGACCAGCCGTGGTCTCCGCGGGCGAGGGCGCTCCCGCGGAGACCGTCAGCTGTGGTGGCGAGCTTTCAGCGTCCCTGCAGACGCTTCACGTTGTCGCCGAAAGTCCAGCCCTTCGACCCGTCCCAGTTCGCCGACCAGGTCATCAGGCCCTTGATTCCGGGTACGGCGCTCCACGCCTGCGTGACCAGCGACGTCGACATGTAGCCGCCGCCCGCGCCGGTCTGCGCGGGAAGGCCCGGAACCTGCTTGTCGTACGGCACGCGGATGGTGGTGCCCTGGATGGTCAGGCCGTTGTTCAGGCACTGCGTCTGCACAGTGAAGCCCTGCACCGTGCCGGCGGGGTACGAGTCGCCGGCGCAGCCGTACATGCTGCCGTTGTAGTACTGCATGTTCAGCCACCAGAGCCGGCCGTTGTCCACGTACCTCTTGATGATCGGCAGGTATGAACCCCAGATCGAGCCGTAGACCACGCTGCCGCCTGTGACGTAGGCCGTCTCCGGCGCCATGGTCAGGCCGAAGTTCGACGGCATCCGGGCCAGCACTCCGTCGATGATCCGGATCAGGTTGGCCTGCGACGTGGACAAGGTGTTGATGTTGCCACTACCGGTCAGGCCGGTCTCGATGTCGATGTCGATCCCGTCGAAGTGGTACGCCGTCAGGATCGGCACGATCGTCGCGATGAAGCGGTCGGCGACCGCGCTGGAGCTCAGGTCGATGCCCGCCGCGGCCCCGCCGATCGACATCAGAATGGTGGCTCCAGCGGCCTTGGCCTGGCACATCTCGGCCGGGGTGGCCACCTTCACGCCAGCGTCCATGCCGTTCTCCCAGAGCACCGTGCCGTCCGCGCGGATCACCGGGAAAGCCGCGTTGATCACGTTGTAACCGTGCTGGCTGAGCCGGCTGTCGGTGATCGGGATCCACCCGAGGCCGGGGTGCACGCCGTTGGAGGCGCCGTCCCAGTTCTCCCAGTAGCCCTGCAGCACCTTGCCGGCGGGCCGCGACTTCACCCCGCAGGTCCCACCGGTCGGCGGCGGCGTGGTGGGTGGAGGGGTGGTGGGTGGCGGAGTGGTCGGTGGAGGCGTGGTGGGTGGCGGAGTGGTCGGTGGCGGCGTGGTCGGTGGCGCTGTGCCTCCCGAGCACGCGCCCAGGTCACGCCACAGCGACGGGGTCGCGGCCGGGTTCCAGCCGGCGCCGGGGTGTGCGGTGTGGGTGACCAGAGCCTGGTAGAGCCGGCCGCCGTAGGTGACCTGCGCGCCCGCCTGGTAGGTGTTGCCCTCGGCCCAGGCCGGCGCGGTGCAGGCGACCATCGCGGCGGCGTCCGCCGAGGACACGGCGGCGGTACTGCTGGGGACGAAGGCGACGGCTGTCGCGACGGTCATCGCCGCCCCGGCTACCACTGCGAAAATCCGACGGCTTCTCATGGCTCACTCCCCAGGCATCGACGACCCGCGACCTCCACATATTGACGTTCGTGAAGTTTAATATCAAGGGTTGTTAACAGATTCGGGGACGCCGCGGTGTACGGGAGGTGTCGCCTGGGCCGGGACCGGCGGTGCCTGCCCGGACACACGATTAAGGCCCCTGACCGGTTTCCCTGGTCAGAGGCCTTACGTGCTGAGCGGCTTTGGTGCCCCCGGCAGGATTCGAACCTGCGCCCCCGCCTCCGGAGGGCGGTGCTCTATCCCCTGAGCTACGGGGGCTCAGCGACTGGAGAAGACTAGCAAACCTCCACCACGAACGCCGAATCGGTATCCGGTGCCCCGATCGTGTCGCCGATTGCCCGATGCCCCTGGCCGTCAGGTCGCCCGGCCGGCCGAAACGGGACGGTCAGGCTGCCCGGCCGCGCGAGCCGGGACGGTCAGGCCGCGACCGCCCGGCCGCAGCTGGGCAGGGGGTGCAGCACGATCCGCCGTGGGAGTCGGCGCGGCCACTCGTTGCGCGGCCACGAGCCGTCCACGATCAGGTGCACGGTGCGCTGCTCCTCGCCGCTGAGTCGCAACACGAAGTCGCGGGGGAGTGGCGGGTCGACGGTCGGCGTGGTGATCATGAAGCGAACCCGACCGCGGGACGAGACGGCGGAGATCACGTCGGCCGCCGGCATGGTGCCGCGCAGCCGCACCCGGCCGATCCAGTAGACCTCGGCGAGGTGCTCCTGGGCAGCCCGGGTGATCGTCGGGTACTCGCTGCGTACCCAGCGTTCGACCGCGCTGACGCAGAGCCCGCAGGCGCGCTCGCGCGGCTCCCGCGGACCCAACCCCCAGGCCCGCAGGTACGCCCCGACCGCGCCCGCGTCCAGCGGCAGGTCGAACCGGCGCTGGATGAGCGTGGTCAGGCTCTGCCGCGTCCACAGCTCCTCGTCCAGGCCGAACTCGTCGGGGTGGACGCCCCGCAGCACGTCGATCAGTTCGAGTTCCTGTTCGCGGCTGAGCATTCCCGGCTCGCCCTGCCGCTGTCCGCGACGGACGGCTGCCACCGCCCCGTCACCGCCGATTGTGTGGCGCCGGCACCAACTGGTGACCGAACGCCGTGCGTCTCTGAGTGCAACCCCCACGTCCTGCGCAACGAGCCCGAATCGCAACTGGTCACGATATGTGCGGAGAAAACTCTCTAAGCAACGTAATCGGTTGGACCGACCAAAACGCCCATAAGGAACATTGCCGGACAATAGGCCATGACACCGGCCTTGCAGTGGCGAGTCGATCAACCGCGGGCAGCGAACCAGCCTTTGATCCACTTCAGGTCGCCGATGCGGGGCATCCACACCCGGGGACACCCCCACGTCGGCGATCTGGAGTGGATCAAGCTGACGAGGCGTGCACCGGCGTCATCGTCGTACGCCGACAGGCGAGGGCCCGCGCCCCGCCGGTCTCACGGCGGTGACGCGGGCCCGGGTGCCCGTACGGTGGATCAGCCCTTGGCCTGCGCCTGGAGCTGCCGGAGGTTGTTCAGCTCGTTCTGCTGGGTGGCCTTCATGGTGCGCGCCACCCGAAGCACCTCGGCGTTGTCGGTCTCGCCGAGCACCGCGTCGATCATGTGGATGCCGCCGAGATGATGGTTGATCATCAGGGTCAGGAACTGCCGGTCGACCTCGACACCCTGGGCGTCGCGCAGCGCGGCCATCTCCTGCGGGGTCGCCATCCCCGGCATCAGCCCGTTCTTCACGGTTGCCCCGTCGGACATCCACGACATTGGAGGCTGCGACCCGGTCGGGCTCAGCTCCCACTCCCGCAGCCAGGTCTGCATGGCGCCGATCTCGCCCTGCTGCCCGGTGGCGATGTCCACGGCCATCTGCCGCACCCCGGGCAGCGTCGCCGACCGGTAGGCGGTCAGGCTCATCTCCACCGCCTGGGCGTGGTGCGTCGTCATGTCCCGAGCGAAGCCCGCCTCGACCGAGGTGTCACCGGGCCGGGTGAGGCCCGGGGTGAGCAGGCCGCCGGCGTACCCGAGCAGCAGGCCCACCACCAGCATGGCGGCCAGGGCCAGTACGCCGTAGCGCCGCGTGGCGGGCCGGTCGCCCCGATCCGGAGCGACCGGAGCCTCGTCGTGCTCGCTGTCGGTGGTGGCGGGAGCGGTCATCGCGGTCCTTACTGGGTCGGCGGCTGCTGCTGAAGTTCACGCGGCGTGGTGCCGGTGGCGGTGACACCCTGGTTGCACAGCGCGGTCGGGCCCTCGACGGAGGCGTTCACCCGCAGGTCCTTGATGAACTCGTCGATCCGCGAGTCGTCGGCGTTGTCGACCTTGAGCTGGTAGCCCCACGCCTGGAGCGAGATCGGCTTGTCCAGTCCCTCGTACGGGCTCATCATCGTCTTCTCGACGCCACGCACCTTGCCGGCGAGCTTGTCGACCTGGTCCTTCGGCAGGTCCGGGCGGTAGGTGATCCACACCGCGCCGTGTTCCAGGCTGTGCACCGCGTGCTCGTTGGCGATCGGGGCGTCGTACACCTCGCCCATGCAGTTCTGCCAGGCGGCGTTGTGCACCCCACCCACCGGCGGCGAGATCTTCCAGGTCAGCGGACCGGACTTGTGCGACTCGTACTTCAGGCTGTCCGGGTCCGACTTGCGGATGTTGACGATGCCGTCGATGGCGTTCGCCCGCTTGTCCCACGGCTTGGAGCCCTGGAACGACGCCCAGGCGCCGTAGCCGATGATGCCGGCCGCGAGCACGCCCACGGCGACGAAGAGAGCGATCGGGCCCCAGGCCCGGCCCTGACTCACCTTGACCGGGGCGATCGGCTTGCGGGGACCCTTGCCACCTGCCCGCGGAGTGCCCGCCGGCTTGCCGGAGCCGGCCTTGGCGCCGGACGCCGGCCGGCCCGCGGCCGGCTTCTTGCCGGTGCTGACCACGGTCGGGCGGCGCTCAGGGCCACCCGGGGTGCTGATGCTCATCGTGCCTCGTCAGGTCGGTTGGTCAGGGGAGGTGGCGGGCGGGATGACGTGCAGGGTCGCCGCCGAGTGCCCGAGTCTACCCCCGATAACATGGTTCGGTGACTCCTGCAGAACTAGCCTCGGTCGTCCTCACCGCTGCCCACGCCGTCTTCGCCGAGCGTGGCCTGGACCACGCCGCGCTGCCGGAGCGTACGGCGGTGGAGCGACCGCGCAACCCCGAGCACGGCGACTACGCCTCCACGCTCGCCCTGCAGTTGAGCAAGAAGGTGGGCGTCCCGCCGCGCGAGCTGGCCGCCGCCCTGGCTGATGAGCTGGGCCGGGCGCCCGGGGTCAAGTCGGTGGAGATCGCCGGTCCGGGCTTCCTGAACATCCGGCTGGACGCGGCCGCCGCCGGCCAGCTCGCCCGGGTGATCGTCGAGGCCGGCGCGGAGTACGGCCGCAGCGACCGGCTCGCCGGCGAGAAGATCAACCTGGAGTTCGTCTCGGCCAACCCGACCGGTCCGGTGCACATCGGTGGGGTCCGCTGGGCGGCCGTCGGTGACGCGCTCAGCCGGCTGCTGCGGGCCACCGGCGCCGAGGTGGGCACGGAGTACTACTTCAACGACGCCGGGTCCCAGATCGACCGGTTCGCCCGTTCGCTGCTCGCCGCCGCCAAGGGTGAGGCCGCGCCGGAGGACGGCTACGGCGGGGCGTACATCTCCGAGATCGCCGCCGAGGTGCAGGCGCGTCGGCCGGACGTTCTGACCATGGACGACGCCGCCGCCCAGGAGGTGTTCCGGGTCGAGGGTGTCGCGCTGATGTTCGACGAGATCCGCTCCTCGCTGCGCGACTTCGGGGTGGAGTTCGACACCTACTTCAACGAGAAGGACCTGCACGACCGGGGTGAACTGGACCTCGCCCTCACCCGGCTGCGCGAGCAGGGCCAGGTGTACGAGTCCGAGGGCGCCACCTGGCTGCGCACCACCGACTTCGGTGACGACAAGGACCGGGTGCTGCGCAAGTCCAACGGCGAGTGGACGTACTTCGCCGCGGACTGCGCCTACTACCTGGACAAGCGCGAGCGCGGCTTCGAGCGGGTCGTGATCATGCTGGGCGCCGACCACCACGGCTACATCGGCCGGATGAAGGCGATGGCCGCCTGCTTCGGGGACGACCCGGAGCGCAACCTGGAGATCCTCATCGGGCAGCTGGTCAGCCTGCTGCGCGACGGCGCCCCGATGCGGATGAGCAAGCGGGCCGGCACGGTGATCACTCTGGAGGACCTGGTCGACGCGATCGGGGTGGACGCCGCCCGGTACGCGCTGGCCCGCTACTCCAGCGACTCGCCGATCGACATCGACATCGAGCTGTGGACCCGGGCGACCCGCGACAACCCGGTCTACTACGTGCAGTACGTGGCGGCCCGGACGGCGGGTGTGGCCCGTAACGCCGCCGAGGTGGGGCTGGTCCAGGGCGACGCCGATGCCTTCCGCCCCGAGCTGCTCGGGCACGAGAAGGAGAACGAGCTGCTCAAGGCGCTCGCCGAGTTCCCGGCCGTGGTGGCCACCGCCGCCGAGCTGCGCGAGCCGCACCGGGTGGCCCGCTACCTGGAGGAGAGTGTCGCCGCCTCCTTCCACCGGTTCTACGACAACTGCCGGGTGCTGCCGTTGGGCGACGAGGAGGTCACCGACCTGCACCGCGCACGGCTCTGGCTCAACAACGCCACCCGCACGGTGATCGCCAACGGCCTGCACCTGCTGGGCGTCTCCGCTCCCGAGAGGATGTAGTACCTGATGCGTGCTCACGAGGCTGGTGCGCTGCACGGCGACATCGGCAGCCGAGGGCCGGCCTGGCTGCGTACCCCGGACGACGTCAACGCCCTGATGCCGGCGCTGTGGCCGCGCACCGTGACGCGCGGCGCCGACGGCGCGCTCGCCGTCGCGGGCCTGAGCGTCCGCGACCTCGCGGCCGAGTTCGGCACCCCGATGTACGTGCTGGACGAGGACGACCTGCGGTCACGCTGCCGGGACTTCCGGGCGGCCTTCCCGACCGAGGACGTCTTCTACGCGGGCAAGGCGTTCCTCTGCCGGGCGGTGGTCCGGATGATCGCCGAGGAGGGGCTGCACCTCGACGTCTGCACCGGTGGCGAGCTGGCCACCGCCCTCTCGGCCGGGATGCCGCCGGAGCGGATCGGCTTCCACGGCAACAACAAGTCGGTGGCCGAGTTGGCCCGGGCGCTGGACGCCGGTGTCGGGCGGATCATCGTCGACTCGTTCACCGAGATCGACCGGCTCACCGCGCTGGCCCGCGAGCGGGGCGTCCGCCCCCGGGTCCTGGTCCGGGTCACCGTCGGGGTCGAGGCGCACACCCACGAGTTCATCGCCACCGCCCACGAGGACCAGAAGTTCGGCTTCTCCCTGGCCGGTGGTGCGGCCGCGGCGGCCGCGTTCAAGATCCTCGACGAGGGCGTGCTGGAGCTGCGTGGCCTGCACTCGCACATCGGCTCGCAGATCTTCGACGCCAACGGCTTCGAGGTCTCTGCCCGCCGGGTGCTCGCCCTGCAGGCGCAGATCCGCGACGCGCGGGGGGTGGAGCTTCCCGAACTGGACCTGGGCGGCGGTTTCGGCATCGCGTACACCACCCAGGACGACCCGGCCACTCCGCAGGACCTGGCCAAGCGGCTCCGCAAGATCGTCGACTCGGAGTGCGCCGCCGAGCGGCTGGCCGTGCCGCGGCTCTCCATCGAGCCGGGGCGGGCCATCGTCGGGCCGTCCGTGTTCACCCTCTACGAGGTCGGCACGGTCAAGGACCTCGACGGCATCCGGACGTACGTCAGCGTGGACGGCGGGATGAGCGACAACATCCGCACCGCGCTCTACGACGCGTCGTACTCGGCGACGTTGGCCTCCCGGGCGTCGACCACGGAGCCGATGCTCGCCCGCGTGGTGGGAAAGCACTGTGAGTCCGGGGACATCGTGGTGAAGGATGAATTCCTGCCCGCCGACGTGCAGCCCGGAGATCTTGTCGCGGTGCCCGGCACGGGCGCCTACTGCCGCAGCATGGCCAGCAACTACAACCACGTACCGCGGCCACCGGTGGTCGCGGTACGCGACGGCCACGCGCGTGTGATCGTCCGGCGGGAAACCGAAGAGGACCTGCTCGCATTGGATGTTGGATGACGTCACCTGTGCGCTTGGCGCTGCTCGGCTGTGGCACGGTCGGCCAGGAGGTGGTCCGGCTGCTGCACGAGCAGGGCACGGACCTGGCCGCCCGGATCGGCGCTCCGCTGGAGATCGCCGGCATCGCCGTCCGTCGGCTCGGCCGGGACCGCGGTGACCTGCCGATCGACCCGACCCTGTTCACCACCGACGCGCTCGGCCTGATCAAGCGCGACGACGTGGACGTCGTGATCGAGGTCGTCGGCGGTATCGAGCCCGCCCGGAGCTGGCTGGTCGAGGCGCTGCGCGCCGGCAAGAGCGTGGTGACCGCCAACAAGGCGCTGCTCGCCGAGGACGGCGTGGCGCTGCACGACGCGGCGGCCGAGGGCGGTGGCGACCTCTACTACGAGGCGTCCGTGGCCGGGGCCATCCCGCTGCTGCGCCCGCTGCGCGAGTCGCTGCACGGGGACCGGATCAACCGGGTCACCGGCATCGTCAACGGCACCACCAACTTCATCCTCTCCGCCATGGACGCCACCGGCGCCGGCTTCGCCGAGGCCCTCGAAGAGGCCACCGAGCTGGGGTACGCGGAGGCCGACCCGACCGCCGACGTGGAGGGCTTCGACGCGGCGGCCAAGGCGGCGATCCTCGCCTCGCTGGCGTTCCACACCCGGGTCGGCGCCGCCGACGTGCACCGGGAGGGGATCACCGAGGTGACCGCCGCGGACGTGGCCAGCGCGCAGGCGATGGGCTGCACGATCAAGCTGCTCTGCATCGCGGCCCGGGGAGTCGACCCGGCCGGCCGGGAGACGGTCAGCGTCCGGGTGCACCCGGCGATGATCCCGCGCAGCCATCCGCTGGCCAGCGTCGGTGACGCGTTCAACGCGGTCTTCGTGGAGGCGGACGCCGCCGGGGAGCTGATGTTCTACGGCCGGGGCGCGGGTGGCGCGCCGACCGCCAGCGCGGTGCTCGGCGACGTGGTGGCGGTGGCCCGCAACCGGCTCGCCGGGGTGCGCGCGGCCAGCGAGAGCGCGTACGCCGATCTGGCGGTAAGGCCGATGGGCGAGGCGCTGACCCGCTACCACGTCAGCCTGGACGTGGCCGACCGTCCGGGTGTGCTGGCCGCGGTGGCCGGCGTGTTCGCCCGGCACGACGTGTCGATCGCGACAGTGCGGCAGGGTTCGGCCGGCGGTTCGCCCGGCCGGGACGGCGACGCCGAGCTGGTGATCGTCACCCACGTGGCGCCGGACGCCGCGCTCGCCGCGACCGTGGGCGAGCTGCGCGGCCTGGACATCGTCCGGTCGGTGACCAGCGTGCTGCGGGTCGAGGGCGGGGTGTGAGTCGTTGACCCCGTGGTGGGACGGCCCGCTCGTCCCGCCAGGTGGGTAACCCGGTGTCCGCCGTCGGTCGCTCCGGCAGGCTGGTCCAGGGTGGCCTGGTCCTCAGGTCGGCGCGACGGTAGAGGCGAGGAGAACGACATGTGGCGGGGTCTGATCGAGGCGTACCGGGACCGGCTGCCGGTCACCGCGGCCACGCCCGTCGTCACGCTGCACGAGGGGAACACCCCGCTGCTGCCCGCACCGGTGCTCTCCGCCCGGATCGGGTGCGACGTGCACCTCAAGGTGGAGGGCGCCAACCCGACCGGCTCGTTCAAGGACCGCGGGATGACCCTCGCGGTCTCCAAGGCGGTCGAGGCCGGCAACAAGGCGATCATCTGCGCCTCCACCGGCAACACCAGCGCCTCCGCCGCGGCGTACGCGGCACGGGCCGGGCTGACCTGTGCGGTGCTGGTGCCGCAGGGCAAGATCGCGCTGGGCAAGCTGGCCCAGGCGCTGGTGCACGGCGCGAAGCTGCTCCAGGTGAACGGCAACTTCGACGACTGCCTCGCGACGGCCGCCAAGCTCGCCCAGGACTACCCGGTCGCACTGGTCAACTCGGTCAACATCGACCGGCTGCACGGACAGAAGACCGCCGCGTTCGAGATCGTCGAGGCGCTCGGTGACGCCCCCGACATCCACTGCCTGCCGGTCGGCAACGCCGGCAACATCTCCGCCTACTGGATGGGGTACGCGGAGGAGCAGGCCGCCGGCACCACCACCCGGGCGCCGAAGATGTACGGCTTCCAGGCCGCCGGGGCGGCGCCGATCGTCACCGGCCAGGTGGTGGCGGAGCCGTCGACCATCGCCACCGCGATCCGGATCGGCAACCCGGCGAGCTGGACCAAGGCCCTGGACGCCCGGGACGCCTCGGGTGGCCTGATCGCGGCGGTGACCGACCGGGAGATCCTGTCCGCGTACCGGCTGCTCGCCCGCGAGGTGGGGGTCTTCGTCGAGTTGGGCAGCGCGGCCAGCGTGGCCGGTCTGCTCCAGCAGGCGGCGGCGGGCGCGATTCCGGCCGGGTCGACGGTGGTCTGCACGGTGACGGGTCACGGCCTGAAGGACCCGGAGTGGGCGATCTCCACGGCGCCCGCCCCGATGACCATCGCGAACGACCCGCTGGCCGCGGCCCGCGCCCTCGACCTGGCCTGAGCGGCCACCCGCGCCCGACTGTCGTGGCCCGGCCGGGCGGCGACCCGGGGTGGAACGCGGCAGGCGTTGGGACGGCAGGGGTCCGGCGGGGGTCGGGGTGATCGAGTCAGGCACACTTTCGGGTATCCCCGCCCGCATTCTCTTTCAGGAGTGAGCCAGGCCGATGTCGCTGCTCGCCAGATTCAGCCTCGCCAACCGAGGGCTGGTTGCCCTCATCGCGGTGGTGACCACGGTGTTCGGAGCGTTCGCCGTGCCGTCGCTGAAGCAGCAACTGCTGCCGTCGCTCGAATTCCCGGCCGCGTTCATCGTGGCCGCCTATCCCGGCGCCGGACCCGAGATCGTCGAGTCGCAGGTGACCGAGCCGATCGAGAACGCGCTCCAGGGCATTCCCGGGCTGGACCAGGTCACGTCGACCTCCCGCGAGGGGGCGGCGACGGTCCAGGTGCTGTACGAGTTCGGCACCGACCTGGACGACGTGGTCAACAAGATGCAGACCGCGCTGAGCCGGATCGACGCCCAACTGCCGGAGAGCGTCGACCCGCAGGTCATCGCGGGCAGCACCGACGACCTGCCGGCGGTGGTGCTGGCGGCGACCGGCGCCGCGGACGAGCGGGCGCTCGCCGAGAAGCTGCGCGCGACGGTGGTGCCGGAGCTGGAGGGCATCGAGGGGGTCCGTACGGTCGAGGTGACGGGGACCCGCGACGACGTCGTGGTGGTCACCCCGGACCCGGCCAAGCTGGCCGCGGCGAAGCTCCAGCCGACCGTGATCGGCGCCGCGCTGAAGACCAACGGCGTGTCGGTGCCGGCCGGTGCGGTGACCGACGGTGGCCTGGCCCTCCCGGTGCAGGTCGGCACGCCGGTCGCCACCCTGGCCGACCTGCGGGGCATCGTGGTCGCCCCCGGAGCCGCCCCGGTGCGTCTCGGTGACGTGGCGACAGTCGAGCAGCAGCTCGCCCCGGCCACCGCGATCACCCGGACCAACGGCAAGGACAGCCTCGGCATCGCGGTCACTGCGGCGCCGGACGGCAACGCCGTGGAGATCTCGCACGAGATCCGGGACCGGCTGGCTGACCTGAAGGACGCCTCCGGCAGCGAGCTGACCGTGGTCTTCGACCAGGCGCCGTTCGTCGAGAAGTCGATCGAGTCGCTGACCACCGAGGGCCTGCTGGGCCTGCTGATGGCGGTCATCGTCATCCTGGTCTTCCTGCTGTCGGTGCGGTCGACAGTGGTCACCGCCGTCTCCATCCCGCTCTCCGTGCTGGTCGCCCTGATCGCCCTGTGGATCGGTGACTACTCGCTCAACCTGCTCACCCTCGGCGCGCTGACCATCGCGGTCGGCCGGGTGGTGGACGACTCGATCGTGGTGTTGGAGAACATCAAACGACACCTGGAGTACGGCGAGGAGAAGCGGCACGCGATCATCACCGGCGTCCGCGAGGTGGCCGGCGCGGTGACCGCGTCCACCCTCACCACGGTCGCGGTGTTCGCGCCGATCGCGCTGGTCGGCGGGTTCGTCGGGCAGCTCTTCGCGCCGTTCGCGATCACCGTGACGGTGGCTCTGCTCGCGTCGCTGCTGGTGTCGCTGACCGTGATCCCGGTGCTGGCGTACTGGTTCCTCAAGCCGCGCGGTGGCACGCCGGACGACGAGGCGGTGCGCCGCGGCGCGGAGGAGAAGGAGCTGCGCAGCCCGTTGCAGCGGGCGTACCTCCCGGTGATCGGGTTCGCCACCCGCAAGCGGGCCACCCGCTGGATCACCGTCGGGCTGGGCCTGCTGGTGCTCTTCGGCACCTTCGGGCTGGCCCAGAAGCTGGAGACAAACTTCCTGGACGACTCCGGTCAGGACACGCTCAGCTTCCGGCAGGAACTGCCGGCGGGTAGCGGCCTGGCCGCCACCGACGCGGCGGCCAAGCAGGTCGAGACGGTGCTCGGGCGTACCGACGGGGTCGAGACATACCAGGTGACCGCCGGCGGCGGGGACAACCCGTGGGCCGGCGGCGGTGGCAACAACGTCGCGAGCTGGTCGGTGGCCCTCGACGGGGACACCGATGCGAAGCAGATGCGCGAGGTGCTGCGCAGGGAGTTCGACACGCTCGGCACCGGGCTGGGCGAGATCAGCTTCGGCGGTGGACAGGACGCCTCGACCAGCCAGCTGGAGGTGATCGTCCAGGCCAGTGACCCCGAGGTGCTGACCAGGGCCGCCGAGGCGGCCCGGACGGCGCTGGCCGGGGTTCCGGACGTCGAGGACGTCACCACCAGCCTGGCCGACCAGGTGCCGCGCGTCGACGTGACAGTCGACCGGGTGGCTGCCGGCCGGGTCGGGCTCACCGAGGCCGCGGTGGGTCAGCTCGTCTCGCAGGCGTTCCGCGGGGCGCCGCTGGGCCAGGTCACGCTCGACGGCCAGCAGCAGAACGTGGTGCTGCGGCTGGGCGCGCGGCCGCCGGTGTCGGTGGAGGAGCTGCGGGCGCTGCCGGTGGGTCCGGTCAAGCTGGGCGACATCGCCGCCGTCACCCAGGGCGAGGGGCCGCAGCAGGTCACCCGGATCGACGGTGAGCGCAGCGTTTCGGTCACCGGCACGGCGACCGGCTCCAACCTGGGCGCGACCAGCCAGGAGCTGCAGAAGCGGCTGGACGCCATCGATGTGCCGGGCGCGAGCCTGACCATCGGCGGGGTCAGCGCGGACCAGGCGGACGCCTTCGGCGACCTGGGCCTGGCGGTGCTGGCCGCGATCGCGATCGTGTTCCTGATCATGGTGGCCACGTTCCGTAGCCTCACCCAGGCGCTGATCCTGCTGATCTCCATCCCCTTCGCGTCGACCGGCGCTATCGGTCTGCTGCTGATCACCGGGACTCCGCTGGGCGTGCCGGCGTTGATCGGCGTGCTGATGCTGGTCGGCATCGTGGTGACCAACGCGATCGTGCTGCTCGATCTGATCAACCAGTACCGGGCCCAGGGCATGGGGGTCCGGGACGCGGTGGTCGAGGGCGGACGGCGCCGGCTGCGCCCGATCCTGATGACGGCGGTCGCGACCATCTTCGCGCTGCTGCCGATGGCGCTCGGGTTGACCGGCGAGGGTGGGTTCATCTCCCAGCCGCTGGCTGTCGTGGTGATCGGTGGCCTGCTCAGCTCCACGCTGCTGACGCTGATCCTGGTGCCGACGCTCTACACGATGGTGGAACACACAAAGGAGTCGCTCCGGGAGCGGCGCAGCCGCAGGCGCCGTCGGCGGAGCGCCGGCGACCGGGCGGTGACCGGGCAGACCGACCCGGAGACCCCCGAGCCGGCCAGCCCGAACAAGGTGGCGGTGCCGTCCGGTGCGTCGGCGGTACACGCCGCGGGTTCGCAGCCCGCGGCGGGGCGAGGCGCACCGTCGGGTGCGCTGGTGGAGGGCACGGACCAGTTCGAGGTGCTACGGCTGCCGCGCAGCCGCACCTCGCCGCTGCCCCCCACCGAGCCGACCGAGTAGTCGGACCGGCACCTCGGAACGCCCCCGGCGGGTTCACCCGCCGGGGGCGTTCCGGCACCCGGCGCGCCGGCCGGTTCCGAGCGGAACCGAGGGGCCGGTCGGTGCTGCTCGCGGGGGGTATCGAGCGCGGTCGACCGGGTAGCGTCGCGCTACGTGGCGTCCACCCTCTCGGTCCTGACCGGCAACCGGAGCTTTCGCAACCTCTTCCTCGCCGAGCTGGTCGTCTTCGGCGCCGACTGGTTCGTCATGGTGCCGCTGCTGGTGCTGCTGCCCCAGTTGACCGGCAGCGGGGTCTGGGGCGCGCTGGTGCTGGCGGTGGACACCGGCATCGTGGCACTGCTGCTGCCGTACACCGGCACGGTGGCCGACCGGTTCGACCGGCGGAAGGTCATGATCGCCGCGAACGTGGCGGCGCTGGCGGGCGTGCTGCTGCTGCTCGGCGTCCGGAGTGCCGGGACCGCGTGGCTGGCGCTGGTGGCGATCGGCGTGGTCGCGTTCGCCAAGGCGTTCTACTCGCCGGCCGCCCAGGCCGCCTTGCCCAACGTGCTGGAGCCGCACGAACTGGCCGCCGGCAACGCGGTGGCCGGTTCGGCCTGGGGCACCATGACGGTGGTCGGCGCCTCCCTCGGTGGTGTGCTCAGCTCGGCCGTCGGCCCGTACGCCTGCTTCTGGGTGGCGGCGGTGGGCCTGGCGCTGGCCGCGGGCCTCGCCGGGCGGATCCGCCGGCCGTTGCAGGCCCCCCGGGACGTCGACCGGCCGGCGCAGCGGACCTGGCCGGCGGTCCGCGAGGCGCTCGTTTACATCGGGCACCGGCCGCGGGTCCTGGCGCTGGTCACGGTGAAGTCGGCGGTCGGCCTGGGTAACGGGGTGCTGACGGTGTTCCCGCTGCTCGCCAGCGTGTACGGGGTCGGCTCGCTGGGCGCCGGCCTGCTCTTCGCGGTACGCGGAGCGGGGGCCCTGGTGGGACCCATCCTGATGCGTCGGGTGCTGACCAACCGGTCCTGGCTGCTGCCGGGCCTCGCGCTGTCCATGTCGCTCTACGGCCTGTCCTACCTGGGCGCGTCGGTGGTCCGCTGGTTTCCGCTGGTGCTGCTGCTGGTATTCGTGGCGCACTTCGCGGGCGGCAGCAACTGGGTGATGTCGAACTTCGCCCTTCAGGGCGAGGTGCCGGACCGGTTGCGCGGTCGTGTCTTCGCCACCGACATGATGCTCGCGACACTGGCCATCTCGGTGAGCCAGCTGGCGGTGGCCCTGGTGGTGGACGTGGTGGACGAGCGGGTGGTGCTCGCCGGCTGCGGGCTGGTCACCGTCGTGTACGCGGTCGGCTGGCGGATCGCCACCCGCCGGCTCTCGCTCACCGACCCGGCCGCCGAACCGGTTCCGGACCCGGCCGGCTGAGCTCGCCGGTCCCACGGTGCGGGCGTCGGGCCGGATCGTCGGTGCCGACGCCTAGCATGAGCGCGTGCCGACGAACTTCAGCGCCGGACCGGTCCGGGTCCGGGTCCCCGCGACCAGCGCCAACCTGGGCCCGGGCTTCGACGCGCTGGGCCTCGCCCTCGGGCTGTACGACGACCTGGCGGCCGAGGTCGCGCCGGGTGGGGTCCGGGTGACGGTGACCGGGCAGGGGGCGGGTGAGCTGCCCGACGACGACCGGCATCTGGTGGTGCGGGCCATGCGGGCCGCCTTCGACGTGCTCGGCGGGCAGCCCGCGGGGCTGATCGTGGAGTGCGTCAACCGGATCCCGCAGGCCCGTGGGCTGGGCTCATCGTCCGCCGCGATCGTCGCCGGGGTGTTGCTGGCCCGCGCCCTGGTCGCCGACGGGGAGCGGCGGCTCGACGCGTCGGCGGTGCTCCGGCTGGCCGCCGAGATCGAGGGCCATCCCGACAATGTCGCCCCGTGCCTGCTCGGCGGCTTCACACTGGCCTGGTCGGAGCCGACCGGCGCTCGCGCGGTGTCCCTGGCGGTCGCCGACGGGGTCCGGCCGACGGTTTTCGTGCCGTCGGAGCGGGGATTGACCACGACCGCCCGCGCTGCGTTGCCGGCCACAGTGCCGCACGGCGACGCGGCGTTGACCGCCGGGCGGGCGGCACTGCTGGTGCACGCGCTGACCGCCGACCCGTCGCTGCTGCTGCCGGCCACCGTCGACCGGCTCCACCAGGCATACCGCGCACCGGGGATGCCGGGCACATCGGCCCTGGTCAACGCGCTGCGAGCGGCGGGTGTGGCAGCTGTTGTCAGTGGGGCGGGGCCGACCGTGCTGGCGCTGACCGAGCCGCCGCCAAGCTTCCCGGTGGGAACAGACTGGCAGATCTGGCAGTTACCGATAGACGTCAGCGGTGCACGGGTTGCCCGGGGTAGACTTGGACACGCCGAGCGGGACCCTGTTGCCGCAGGTCGGAAGAGTTGATTACGCTCTAGACCTAGCACAGCCGCGAAGCACGCGATCTCCTGCGGGGCGGCGCACCCCCGAAGCTCTCGGCGGTCAGCCCGTCACCCCTGCCAAGGCCCACGCCGCGCCGCAGTTTCCACAGGTCGCCGCAGACGGCGAGACCTGCTCACCGACGTTTGGTGAGTCGGGAAACCGACCGGCTGCTGTGTCACAGACTCCCGCGACGCGTCCTTGCGAGGCGGGTGCACCGAGGCCGCCCGGCCACCTGAGTCCGACTCCGGGCAGTCCCGGCCTTTATCGAGGGAAGGAATCCATTGAGCGACACCACCGACGTGACGTCGGATGTTTCCAACGTCGCTGGCGATGCCACCACCGCCGCTCCCGCCCGTCGTCGGCGTAGCGGCACCGGTCTGTCGGCGATGCTGCTGCCAGAGCTGCAGAGCCTGGCCGCGTCGCTCGGCATCTCCGGCACGGCTCGCATGCGTAAGGGCGAGCTGATCGCCGCGATCTCCGAGCGGCAGGGCGGCAACGCCGCCGGTACCCCTCGACCGCGGGCCGAGGTCGCGGCCGCGGCCGCTCCGACCCGCGAGGAGGTGCGGGAAACCGTGGACCGTCCGGCGACGGAGGGACGCACCGACCAGGCGCCGGCCGAGCCGGCTGCCGAGACCGAGGGCCGAAGCCGTACCCGGCGCAGCCGGACCGCCGCGGCGGAGGCGCGTACCACTGAGGCGCGTACCACTGAGGCGCGTACCACTGAGGCGCGTGCCGTTGAGGCTCGCACCGACGAGGCGGAGGCCGGCGAGCGGACCGACCGGAGCGAGAACCGCCGGGACCGGGCCGAGCGCCCGGAGCGGGCCGAGCGCACCGAGCGGGGCGACCGTGCCGAGCGGGGCGACCGTGCCGAGCGGGGCGAGCGTGCCGAGCGGGGCGACCGTGCCGACCGCACCGACCGTGCCGAGCGGGGCGAGCGCACCGAACGTGGTGACCGTGCCGAGCGGGGCGAGCGTGCCGAGCGTGGTGACCGGGGCGAGCGCAACGATCGGGGCGAGCGGGGCGAGCGTGCCGAGCGGGGCGAGCGCACCGAACGTGGTGACCGTGCCGAGCGGGGCGAGCGGGCCGAGCGCAATGAGCGTGGTGACCGCAACGATCGGGGCGACCGCAACGACCGTGGCCAGCGGGCCGAGCGCGACAACGACGACGATGACGGCGAGGGCGGTGGTCGGCGTGGCCGGCGCAGCCGCTTCCGTGACCGTCGGCGCGGCCGCGGCGAGCGCACCGAGACCGGTGGCGACACCGGTGGGCGTGAGCCGCAGGTCAGCGAGGACGACGTGCTCGTCCCGGTGGCCGGCATCATCGACGTGCTCGACAACTACGCCTTCGTGCGGACGACCGGCTACCTGGCTGGCCCGAACGACGTGTACGTCTCGATGTCCCAGATCAAGAAGTACGGGCTGCGCCGCGGTGACGCGATCACCGGTGCGGTGCGTGCGGCCCGCGAGGGTGGCAACAGCGGCGATCAGCGGCGGGACAAGTACAACCCGCTGATGCGGCTCGACACGATCAACGGGATGGAGCCGGAGGAGGCGCGGCGCCGGCCGGAGTTCTACAAGCTCACGCCGCTCTACCCGCAGGAGCGCCTGCGGTTGGAAACCGAGCCGCACATCCTGACCACCCGGGTCATCGACCTGGTCATGCCGATCGGCAAGGGCCAGCGAGCGCTCATCCAGTCGCCGCCGAAGGCCGGTAAGACGATGGTGCTCCAGGCGATCGCGAACGCGATCACCCGGAACAACCCGGAGTGCCACCTGATGGTGGTGCTGGTGGACGAGCGGCCTGAAGAGGTCACCGACATGCAGCGGTCGATCAAGGGCGAGGTCATCGCGGCCACGTTCGACCGTCCGCCGCAGGACCACACGACGGTGGCCGAGCTGGCGATCGAGCGGGCGAAGCGCCTGGTCGAGCTGGGGCACGACGTGGTCGTGCTGCTCGACTCGGTGACCCGGCTCGGTCGGTCGTACAACCTGGCGGCGCCGGCCAGCGGCCGGATCATGTCGGGTGGTATCGACTCCACCGCCCTCTACCCGCCGAAGCGCTTCCTCGGCGCGGCTCGCAACATCGAGAACGGTGGCTCGCTGACCATCATCGCCACGGCGCTGGTGGAGACCGGGTCCATGGCGGACACGGTCATCTTCGAGGAGTTCAAGGGCACCGGCAACGCGGAGCTGAAGCTGGACCGGAAGATCGCTGACAAGCGCACCTTCCCGGCCATCGACATCAACCCGTCCGGCACCCGTAAGGAAGAGGTCCTGCTCGCGCCCGAGGAGCTGGCCATCATCCACAAGCTCCGGAAGGTGCTGCACTCGCTGGACTCGCAGGCGGCGATGGACCTGCTGCTGGACCGCCTCAAGCAGTCCCGCACCAACATCGAGTTCCTGATGCAGATCGCGAAGTCGACGCCGGGGGAGTAACCACTCTCGGATGACCGACGACGAAGGGGCACGGCCACGCGGCCGTGCCCCTTCGTCGGCACGACGCGGAAAGAGCCGACGAGGGTGGAGTTTTCCTTCGGTTCAGTCGGTGCATCTTGAAACTTCTATTCACCATCGGGTTGACTGTCGTCCATGCGTACCCGCAGACGATCCGCCCGTCGCACCGGCGTCCTGCTGCTGACGCCGTTGCTCACCCTGGCTGGTCCGGTGCCGGCGACAGCCGCACCGCCGGCCCCGTCCATCGCCGCACCCGTGGCCCCGTCCACCGTCGCCGAGGACGCGCCGCCCGCGTCGTCCCGGCCGGCCGGCTGGGTCAGTCTGGCCGCCGACCCCGCCTCCGCGACCGCCTCGACCGCCGCCGCCGACGGCGTCGAGCCGGCCGGCGGCCTGGAGACCACCAAGGCAACCCGGCCGGTCGCGCCGGGCGTGCAACTCACCTCCTTCGACAGGTACGACGCCGAGGGCTGGCTGCGTGCCGACGCGCTCACCACCGACCTCGCCGGTGGGGCCACCGTCGACTACGTCAACTCCGGGGCCGTCAGCCGGGCCGAGCCGCTGCGGGGAACGGTGGACCGCTCGCGTGCCGTGGCCGCGGTCAACGGTGACTTCTTCGACATCAACAACTCCGGCGCCGCTCAGGGCGTCGGCATCCGCGGCGGCGAGCTGATCCAGTCGGCGGTCAGCGGGCACCGCAATGCGGTGGCGGTCACCGCGGACGGGCTCGGCCGGGTGATCGAGGTGAACTTCGACGGCACCGCCACCCTGCCCACCGGGCCGGTGCCGTTGACGCAGTTCAACAACATCGTGCAGGCGGGCGGCGTCGGCGCGTTCACCGAGCTCTGGGGGACGTACCCCCGGGAGCGGGCGGTCGCGGGCGCGGCCCGGGTCGTCGAGGTCGTCGTGGCCGGCGGCCGCGTGGCCACGGTGACCACCGCGGCCGGCAGCGGCCCGATCGTCGCCGGCAGCACGGTGCTGCTCGGCCGCGACGCCGGCGCGGACGCGCTGGCCGGGCTCCGCCCCGGTGACCCGGTGTCGGTCGCCTGGCAACCGAAGCCGTCCGACGGCAGTACCCTGCACGCGGCGGTCGGCGGCGGCGAGGTCCTGGTCCGCGACGGCGTCGTGCAGAGCATCGCCGACCCGTCGCTGGCGCCGCGCACGGCGGTCGGCTTCACCGCCGACGGTCGTAGAATGATCATGCTGACGGTGGACGGCCGGCAGGTCGACAGCCGTGGCGTCACCCAGACGGAGATGGGCCGGATGATGGCCGAACTGGGTGCCCACCACGCGCTCAACCTGGACGGCGGCGGCTCGTCCACGCTGCTGGCCCGGGAGCCGGGCGCCCCGGCCGTGCAGGTCGAGAACACACCCTCCGACGGCAGCGAGCGGGCGGTGCCCAACGGCCTGGCCATCTACGCGCCGAAGGGCAGCGGCCGGCTCACCGGCTACTGGGTGGAGACCGCCAGCGACCCCACCGCCGCTCCCGGCATCTCACCGGTCCGCGGCGGCCGGCCCGACCGCGTCTTCCCCGGCCTCACCCGCACCCTCACCGCGGCCGGCTACGACGAGACGTACGGCCCGGCGGCCGGCGCCCCGACCTGGCGCGTGACCCCGGCGGTGCACGGCCGGGTCGACCGCGACGGGGTGTTCCACGCCGACGTGCCGGGGGCCAGCACGGTCACCGCGTCGCGCGGCCGGGCAACCGGCTCGCTGGGCCTCACTGTGCTCGGCCCACTGGCCCGGGTCAGCTCCACACTGGAACGCGTCGGGCTGACCGGCCGGGACGGCAACGCCCTGGTCGGGGTGGTCGGCCACGACGCCGAGGGCAACACCGCCCCGATCGAGCCGGCCGACCTGACCCTCGACTACGACCGGGACCTGCTGCGGATCACCCCCACCGACGACGGCAACCTCGCCGTAACCGCGCTGCGTGAGACCGGCTCCGGGCTCGTCACCGTCCACGTCGGACGCCACACCACCGTGCTGCCGGTCACCGTCGGGCTGACCGACGTCCCGGTGGCCGGCTTCGACGACGCCGCGTCCTGGCGGTTCAGCCAGGCCAGGGCCAGCGGCTCGGTCGCGCCGGCGCCGGGGCACACCGGCACCGGCCTGCGGATGTCGTACGACTTCAGCCAGTCCACCGGCACCCGGGCCGCGTACGCCGACCCGCCGGCCTGGATCGAGGTGCCCGGCCAGCCGCAGGCCTTCGGCATGTGGATTCACGGCAACGGCACCGGGGAGTGGCCCAGCCTGCACCTGCACGACGCCCAGGACACCCAGCACGTGCTGCGTGGCCCGCTGATCACCTGGACCGGCTGGCGGTACGTGGAGTTCGCGGTGCCACCGGGGGTGCAGTACCCGGTGCGCGTCCGTCGCTTCTACGTGGCCGAGACCAACGCCGCCGCGCAGTACACCAGCGAGGTGGTCATCGACGACCTCGTGGCGAAGGTGCCGCCCACGGTCGACATGCCGCCGGTGGCGCCGCGTACCGATCGGGTGGTGGTCCGTGACGGCACCGTGGACGGCGCACCCTGGCGGTTCGCGGTGCTGTCCGACGCCCAGTTCGTCGCCGCCGACCCGGACAGCGAGCTGGTCGCCCAGGCGCGACGGACGCTGCGCGAGGTGAAGGCGGCCCGACCGGATTTCCTGCTGATCAACGGAGACTTCGTGGACACCGCCTACCCGGCCGACTTCGCGCTGGCGAAGCGGATCCTCGACGAGGAGCTGGGCGACGCGCTGCCCTGGTACTACGTGCCCGGCAACCACGAGATCATGGGTGCTCCGATCAGCAACTTCCAGGCCGCGTTCGGCGCGACCACACGGGTCTTCGACCACGCCGGCACCCGGTTCGTCACCCTGAACTCGTCCACCGGGACACTGCGCGGCGGTGGCTTCGACCAGGTACGGATGCTGCGCGAGACACTGGACGCGGCGGCCGCCGACCGGCACGTCGGCTCGGTCGTCGTCCTGCACCACCACCCGCCGCGCGACCCCAGCCCGGCGCAGGCCAGCCAGCTCGGTGACCGCAAGGAGGCGGCGCTGCTGGAGCAGTGGCTGGCCGACTTCCAGCACCGGACCGGCAAGGGCGCGCTGTTCGTGGGCGGACACGTCGGCACGTTCCACGCCGACCGGGTGGACGGAGTCCCGTACGTGATCAACGGGAACGCGGGCAAGACGCCATCCACCCCGGCGGAGCAGGGCGGTTTCACCGGCTGGACAGAGGTCGGCGTGGACCCGGTCAGCCCGGCCGAGGCCGACCGGGCCCGGCGCGACCCGCTCGCCGAGGGGCCCCGCTGGGTGGACGCGGAGTTCCACGCCCACGTGGACCGGCTCGCGGTGAGCGCCCCGGCCAGCGTCGCGGTCGGCGTCCCGGCGGCGGTCACCGCCACGCTGACCCAGCCGGGCGGGCGTGCCGTTCCGGTGGCCGCCCCGGTCAGCGCGGACTGGTCCGCCTCACAGGGGGTGCACATCGGTTCGGCGGCCGGGGTACGCCCGTGGCACACCGCCCGCTTCGACCCGGCCACCGGCACCCTGACCGCGCTGCGCCCCGGCGCCCCCATCCGCCTCACCGTCACCGTCAACGGCCTCGTCGCCAACGCCACAATCAAACCCACCGCCGGCTAAGTGCAAGGAAGGGCCCCTTCTTATCGCCTTGTGCATAGGAAGGGGCCCTTCTTAACAACTCGGGTTCCGTTCGCGTCCGCTCCCGTACGTCGGGGCGCGACCCGCCTGCTGGGCGGGGCGGGTGTTAATAGGGGGCCCCTGCTCTACCGGAGGCGTTAATAAGGTGCCCTTCCTTCGCTCAGAAGTCGCCGTCGGCCACCTGGAAGACGGTGAGGCCGAGCGAGCGCCACATCCGGACCACCTGGACGCGGTCGTCGAAGACACCCACCACCCGGTAGCGGTCCCGGATCTCCCGGTCGTAGATCTCGCGCTTGACTATCGCGTCCTTGCGGGAGTCGCCGACGGCGCGCAGGTGCAGGCCGAGGTAGGGAACCCGTACGTGCCGGGCCAGCCACGTCTCGGTGGCCGCCCGCGCCGAGGCGTCCCGCCCGGAGCAGAAGACCACCCCGTACCCGGCGGCGTGCATCGCCCGGACCGCCGCGATCACCGCCGGGTTCGGCTGGTCCTCGCCCACCCGGGTCATGTCGTACGGGCTGCGCGAGACGGCCAGCGCGACCGTGCCGTCGATGTCCACCAGGACGATCTCCGGTGGCTCGGCCGACGGTGGGTGCACGGCGGCGGGTCGTCCGGTGCGGGCCTGCGGCACCGGCAACGGCAGGGTCCGCCCCTCCAGGTAACGCTCGTGCAGTCGGCAGATCACGTCCGCGCCGACCCGGTCGGCCTCCGGCCGGGCGGCGTCGCGGCGCAGGCATTCGGCCAGCGGCACGTCGGTGAAGTCGTGCACCTCGAACTCCGCGCCGTACCGGGCGGCCAGGTCGGCCCAGTCCCGCAGGGTCCGTGAGCGCAGGTTGGTGTCGTCCACGCAGACGTCCGCCCGGGTCCGCAGCAGCGCCTCGACCTGGGCCCGCTGCACGGTGGTCACCTGCGCCTCCGCCCACTGGGTGAAGAGCCGCTCGCCGTGCAGCATCCGGCGCAGGTCGTCGCGGTTGACCCGGACCACGGACGGCTGGAGGGTCCGGGCGAAGGTGGTCTTGCCGGATGCCGGCAGGCCCCGGGTGGCGATCAGGCGGGTCATCGGCTCCCCTCCGGCTCTGCGGACGTACCCCCGTCGGGGTACTCGGCGGCGGCCCGCCGGGTGGGTGAATGCCCGGCCGGGCGGCGGGAATGCGGACGGGAGGGCACGTGTTGACGATGCCGGACGAGGTGTGCGGCCCGATTACCGGGTCGGCTCAGGCCCATGGCACACTGGTCAATCGGCCACCGGTTCCGGTTCACGCCCGAGCCCGTCGCGTACGGCGCGACGGGCGGTGACGGCGACCCGGCGACCATCAACGAGAGGACCGAGGCGAGATGAAGGCAAACATCCACCCGGAGTACGTGACCACCGAGGTCAGCTGCTCCTGTGGCAACACGTTCTCGACCCGCAGCACCGCCAAGGGCGGGGCGATCCACGTCGAGACCTGCAGCGCCTGCCACCCGTTCTACACCGGTAAGCAGCGCGTTCTCGACACCGCCGGCCGGGTCGCGAAGTTCCAGCAGAAGTACGCCAAGGTTCAGGCCAAGAAGGCCAAGTAGCTCCTCGTTCGGCGCCCGCGTCCGGTTTTCCGCCGGACGCGGGCGCCGTCCGCGTTTCGCCCTTTTTCCGGCCGGCGACCGGCACTCGGTCCGGCCCGGCCGGCGCCGCACCCTCGAAGGAGCATCCGCAGCATGAGCAGCGAGCGTCTGGCCGGCCTCCTCGACGAGTACGCGCAGTTGGAGAAGCGGCTGGCCGATCCGGCGATCCACGCCGACCAGGCGACCGCGCGGCGGGTCGGCCGGCGGTACGCCGAGCTGGTGCCGCTGCACAAGGCTGCCGGCGAGCTTGAGCAGGCGCGCGCCGACCTGGCCGCGGCCCGCGAGCTGGCGGCCGAGGATCCCTCCTTCGCCGCCGAGACCGAGGCGATCGCGGCGTCCCTGCCGGTCCTGGAGGAGCGCCTCGCCGAGCTGCTCATCCCGCGTGACCCGCACGACGCCAAGGACGTGATCGTCGAGATCAAGGCCGGTGAGGGCGGCGAGGAGTCGGCGCTGTTCGCCGGTGACCTGCTGCGGATGTACACCCGGTACGCCGAGCGCCACGGCTGGATCACCGAGGTGATCGACGCGCAGGACTCCGACCTGGGCGGGGTCAAGGACGTCTCGTTGTCGATCAAGACCAGGGGTGTCCCGGAGGGCGGCAACGGCGTCTGGTCGCGGCTCAAGTGGGAGGGCGGTGTGCACCGGGTGCAGCGCGTTCCGGTCACCGAGTCGCAGGGCCGGATCCACACCAGCGCCGCCGGGGTGCTTGTGCTGCCCGAGGCCGAGGACGTCGACGTCACAATCGACCAGAACGACCTGCGCATCGACGTGTTCCGCTCGTCCGGCCCGGGCGGCCAGTCGGTGAACACCACCGACTCTGCGGTGCGGATCACCCACCTGCCGACCGGCATCGTCGTCTCCTGCCAGAACGAGAAGTCCCAGTTGCAGAACCGGGAGCAGGCGATGCGGATCCTGCGGGCCCGGCTGCTCGCCGCCGCCCAGGAGCAGGCCGACGCCGCCGCCTCGGACGCCCGCAAGGCGCAGGTGCGCACGGTGGACCGCTCGGAGCGGATCCGCACCTACAACTTCCCGCAGAACCGGATCACCGACCACCGGATCGGCTACACGGCGTACAACCTGGATCTGGCACTGGCCGGCGAGCTGGACGGGGTGCTGGACGCCCTGACCGAGGCCGACCGCGCCGCACGGCTGGCCGGCGACACCGAGCTGACCCGCCGCTGACCGCGGCGCCCCGGGCCCGTCGCCCGGCGGGGGCGCCCAGCGGGTGCCCGGGCGGTCAGCTCGCGCGCGGGCGGCTCTTGGCTCGCAGCATCTCCCGGTCGGCCTCCTCGAAGGCGATGCTGAGCGCGTCGCGCAGCCCACCTCCGCCGGAGACCTCGGCGAAGCCGATGCTCACCCCGACAGGGGTCCCCGGCACCAGCGACTCCCAGTCCTCGGCGTGGACCGCCGCCTCGATCCGGCGGGCGACCTCGGCGGCCTCGGTCATGCCGGTGTCCGGCAGCACCACCACGAACTCGTCGCCGCCGTAGCGGGCCACGAAGTCGCCCCGCCGCATCACCCGGTTGATCACCCCGGCGATGCGTTGCAGCACCAGGTCGCCGGAGTGGTGCCCGTGCCGGGTGTTGACCGCCTTGAAGCCGTCCAGGTCGCAGACGCCGATCACCACCCGCTCGCCGCGGGTGACCACGGCGGTGATGTACCGCTCCAGCCGCCGCCGGTTGGGCAGCCCGGTGAGCGGGTCGGTCAGCGCCTCGCCCTCGAACCGCGCCGCCTCGCGGCGCATCTCCTCGTGGTCGATCCGGGCGGCGATGCCGTCGATGTAGACGTCGCGCAGCCGGTCGTTGCGCTGTGCGGCGAGCCGGAACGCGAGCCGGTCGGCGCGGTGCGCGGCCACGTGGTCCCCGGCCCGGGCCAGCGCGATGCTGCGCAGCCGGGCCGGCTCGGCCGCGCCGAGCGTCTCGGTGGACACCCGGATGGAGTCCAGTCGGGTGACCGCCTCGATCGGCCGTCCGGCGGCGACGGCCAGGCAGACCTGCCCGAGCTGGCGCATGTCGCGCGCCCGGGCGCTGTCCCCGCCATGGCTGAGCAGCCGGGACGGGTCGCCGTCTCCGCCGGACTCCACCCGGTCGCCGAGCGCGGCCTGCCGGGCGGCCGCGTAGCCGTACGCGGCGAGGCTGCTGGGACGCAGCCTGCCGGCCCGCCCGGCGTTCATGAAGCGGGCCAGGTCGGCGGCGACGTCCCGGAGCACGCGCAGGCAGCCGTCGCTGTCGCCGTTGTGGTCCAGCGCCACGGCGTTGCGCAGCCGGATGCCCGGCGCGGCGAACGTCTCCTCCGGGATCCCGGCGGTCAGCCCCAACTGCCGGGCGCGTTCGATCGCCCCGAGGGCGTACCCGTGGAAGCTGAGGTAGCTGTACGCCATCGCGAGGTCGTGCCAGCCCCAGGCGGTGTCCCGGTCCGGGTCCTCCACGGCGCCCAGCGCCCGGGCGGCCTTGACCAGGTGGGTGACGCAGCGGTCCAGTGCGCCCTGGTGGTGCGCGGCGAGCGCGGCCAGCGCGTTGAGGTGCCCGTGCAGATAGGGCTCGGCGAGGTCGCGGACCGCCGCCGAGGCCTCCTCGATGGCTCGGGTGAACTCCGCCGTCCGTCCGAGATTGATCAGCGCGGAGAGTCGCTGCACCATGGCGTCCGCTCGCGCCGCCGGGTCCGTCGTGTTGCGGATCACCCGCTCCAGCAGCGCGTACGACTCTGCGGAACGACTGGCCTCCTGCAACGCCCGGGCGTGCGTGAGGGCGTCAACCTGGTCTTCGACCCGGTCGAGCCAGCCCACTCGCGACCTCCCGTCGTGTGCGCCTCGACGCACCGGTTCGTGGCGTCACCCGCGACGCTTCATGATTATGGCGTGACCACTCTGCCGCAACACCCCCCCGAAGGGACAGGGCGGCTCCGTCCGTCCGCCGCGGTGGCCCGGGCGGCCCGGTTGCTCGCCGCCGCCGGGGTGGGCCCGGCACGTGTGGAGGCCGAGCTGCTGGCGGCGTACGTGCTGGGGGTGCCCCGGGGTCGACTGGCGCTCGCCGACGACCTGACCGACGATCACCGCGCCCGGCTGGACGAGCTGGTGCGCCGCCGTGCCGCCCGGGAGCCGTTGCAGCACCTGACCGGTCGGGCCGGCTTCCGGCACCTGGAGCTGGCGGTCGGTCCGGGCGTCTTCGTGCCCCGACCGGAGACCGAGCTGCTGGCCGGCTGGGGCCTCGAACAGGGCCGGCGCCGGCCCGACCCGCTGGTGGTGGACCTGTGCAGCGGTTCCGGCGCGATCGCGCTGGCGGTCGCTCAGGAGCTGCCGGGGGCGCGGGTGGTGGCGGTGGAGCGGTCCCCGGAGGCGCTGGCCTGGCTGCGCCGCAACGCGGCGGAACGCGCCGAGTCGGGGGACCACCCGATCGAGGTGGTCCAGGCCGATGTCACCGCGCCCGACCTGCTGGCCGACCTGGTCGGCCGGGTGGACGTGCTGCTCTGCAACCCGCCGTACGTGCCCGTCGACGTGGTGGTGCCGCCGGAGGTGGCCGGGCACGATCCGGCGGAGGCGGTCTTCGGCGGCGCGGACGGTCTGGCGGTGATCCGGCCGGTGATCAGCCGGGCGGCGGCGCTGCTGCGCCCCGGCGGCGTGATCGGGGTCGAGCACGACGACACGCACGGCCGGGCGGTGCCCGAGCTGCTCGCCGCGGACGGCCGGTTCACCGCGATCACGGAGCATCCGGACCTCACCGGTCGCCCGCGCTACGCCACCGCGTCCCGACGGGCGGACGGCCAGCACGCCCCGGGCGCGACGGCGTGGCAGACTGACTCCTCGTGATGCTCTACGACTGCCGGTCGCCCGCCGATCGGGACCGCGGCATCGCTGCGGCCATCGAGGCGGTCAAGAACGGCGAGCTGGTCGTCCTGCCGACGGACACCGTCTACGGGATCGGCGCGGACGCGTTCACCCCGTACGCGGTCAAGGCGCTGCTGGACGCGAAGGGCCGGGGGCGGCAGATGCCGCCGCCGGTGTTGATCGGTTCGCGGCAGACCCTGGACGGGTTGGTCTTCTCGCTGCCCAGCGCCGCGCGGGACCTCGTCGAGGCGTTCTGGCCGGGTGCGTTGACGATCGTGGTCGAGCACTCACCGAGCTTGCAGTGGGACCTCGGCGACAAGTCGGGCACGGTGGCGGTGCGGATGCCGCTGCACCCGGTGGCGCTGGAGGTGCTGCGTGAGACCGGCCCCATGGCGGTCTCCTCGGCGAACAAGACCGGCCAGCCCGCCGCGGTCACCGCGGAGGAGGCGCGCGACCAGCTCAGCTACTCGGTGCGGGCCTACCTGGAGGCGGGGCCCTGCCCGGACCCGGTGCCCAGCACGATCGTGGACCTGACCGGCGAGGTGCCGCAGCTGCTGCGGGCCGGCGCGATCCCGCTGGAGAAGCTGCGCGACGTGGTGCCGGATCTCGTCGACGGCCGGGGGGTCTGAGTGCCCCCGTTCACCGTGCTGCACGTCTGCATGGGCAACATCTGCCGCTCGCCGATGGCCGAGCGGCTGCTCGCCCTGGCCGTGCGGGAGCGGTTGGCTCGGCGCGAGCAGGACCCGGCCGGGGCCGAGGAGCTGCTGCACAGCCACAGCGCCGGCACGGGCGGCTGGCACGCCGGCGAGGAGATGAACCCGCCGGCGGCCCGGCAGGTCGTCGGCCGGGGCGGGGACGTGGAGGGGTTCGCCGCGCGCAAGCTGCGCTCGGAGCACATCGACGCCGCAGACCTGGTCCTGACCGCGACCGCGGATCAGCAGGAGTACGTGGTGGCGCTGCGTCCGGACGCGGCGGCCCGCACCTTCGTGCTGGGTGAGTTCGGCCGCCTGCTGGCCGCGGTGGACGCCGCCGCGCTGCCGCCGGCCGAGGCGACCCCGGAGGCGGTGTACGCCCGGGGTGTGGCCCTGGTGGCGGCGGCCCACGACGCCCGGTTGGGCGCCTCGCTGCTGCCCTCCGACGATCTCGACGACCCGTGGGGTCGCGGCGATCAGTGCTTCAGCCGGGTCGCCGACGAGATCGAGGAGACGGTCCACCCGTTGGCCGCCGCGCTGCTTTCCTGAGCGGCGTGCGAGTTTCCTCCGGGTTTGGGGAAAACCCGGGGCGAAAGGGGCGTTCCGGGTCATTCTGAACGGGTCCTAGCGTGACCGGCTCCTGCGGGGAGAGCTGATGATCCGGGCCCATCTCGACAAACTGCTGACCGTGGTGATCGCCGGTGTGCTGGCCGGACTGGTGCTGGCGGCGGCCGCCCTGCCGGTGGCCCTGGTCTTCGGGATCGGCTTCAGCGCCCTGTCCACGCCCTACTCGGAGCTGCCGAACACGCTGCGCACGCCACCCACCGCCCAGCGTTCCAACCTGTACGCCAACGACGGCACCACCCTGATCACCTCCTTCTACCAGGAGGACCGGGTGGACGTGCCGCTGCACGAGGTCGCGCCGGTGATGCGCCAGGCCATCGTGGCCGCCGAGGACGTCCGGTTCTTCCAGCACAGCGGGGTGGACCTGCGGGGTGTGGTGCGCGCGTTCACCGTGAACAAGCGCGACGGTCAGACCCGGCAGGGCGCCTCGACGCTGACCATGCAGTACGTCCGCAACGTGCTCAGCAGCGATCCCCGGTTGACCGAGAGCCAGCGCAGGGCGGCCACCGAGGTCACCACCGCCCGCAAGATCCAGGAAATGCGGTACGCGCTGGCGCTGGAGCGGGAGCTGAGCAAGGACGAGATCCTCACCCGCTACCTCAACATCGCCTATTTCGGCGCCGGGGCGTACGGCATCGCGGCGGCCAGCAAGCGCTACTTCTCCCGGTCCCCGGCCGAGCTGACCCTGGCGCAGGCCGCGCTGCTGGCCGGGCTGGTCCAGTCGCCGGACAGCGACGACCCGATCAACGGCGACGCCGACAGCGCCCTGCACCGCCGGGCGTACGTGCTGGAGCAGTTGGTGGAGTCGAGCCACGTGTCGGCGGACGCGGCGGCGGCGGCGCGGAACGAGCCGCTGGACCTGCGGCCCAGCGAGACCCCGAACGACTGCACGGCCGTGCCGGCCGGTCACAACGACTGGGGGTTCTTCTGCGACTGGTTCACCCGGTGGTGGAGTGACCAGTCGGCGTTCGGGTCGACCGCCGACGAGCGGCAGCGCACGCTGCGCCGGGGCGGATTCTCGATCGTCTCCTCGCTCGACCCGGCCGTCCAGCGGGCCACCACCGAGCAGGTGCTGCGGATCTACCAGCCGACCGAGGCCCGGGCGGTGCCGACCGCGGTGGTGCAGCCCGGCACCGGTCGGGTACTGGCGATGGCGGTGAACCGCAGCTACAGCGTGGCGGACAACCCGGCCGGGCAGAAGAACCACCCGAACACGGTCAACCAGCTGGTGGCCGGCGGCGGGGCGATCGAGGGGTACCAGGGCGGGTCGACGTTCAAGCTCTTCACCATGCTGGCCGCGCTGGAGTCCGGCCTGCCGCTGTCGACCGAGTTCACCGCCCCGACCCGGCTGGTCACGAAGTTCCCGGTGACCGGGGAGGCGAGCTGTGACGGCCGCTGGTGCCCGGAGAACGCCACCCCCTCGTCGATGGACGGCCCCCGCACCATGTGGACCGCGTTCGGGCGTTCGGTGAACACCTACTTCGCCTGGCTCACCGAGCGCGTCGGCGCCGACCGGGTGGTGGAGATGGCCGAGCGGCTCGGCATCGTGCTGCGCGCCGACTCCGACGCCCGGCTGGCCCGGTACGGGGCGAAGAACTGGGGCCCGTTCACCCTGGGCGTGGCCGCGACGACCCCGCTCGACCTGGCCACGGCGTACGCCACGGTGGCGGCCGAGGGGACCTGGTGCGCCCCGCTGCCGGTGGTCTCGATCACCGACTCGGCCGGCCACCCGGTCGACGCCGCCAAGCCGGACTGCCGGCAGGTGCTCGACCCCGACGTGACCCGGGCGGCGGCCGACGCGTCCCGCTGCCCGGTCGGCGACCAGTCGATGTACGGGCGTTGCGACGGCGCCACCGCAGGCGGTCTGCGGGCCGCGCTCGGCCGACCGGTGGCCGGCAAGACCGGCAGCTCGGAGCGGTACGAGACGGAGACGGTGGTGGCGTTCACCCCGCAGCTCGCGGTGGCCTCGATGGCGACGAACCCGGACGACCCACGTGACGCGGTGGGTCAGGCGGTGCAGGCCCGGATGGTGGACGCGGTCGGCAAGGTGCTCACCTTCGCCCTGCGCGACCAGCCGGTGCGGGACTTCGTGCCGCCGAGCGAGCGGGTCGCCTTCGAGGTCACCGGTGCCCGTACGGGCAACTGAGCCCGGCCGGCTCCGGTCCGCCTGCCCACCGGGCCGGCGGGGTCAGCCGGTGTGCGTGACGGAACGGTCGGGGGCCCGCTCGGCGCCGCGGGCGATGTTGCGGGCCATCCCGCCGAAGACCACCGCGTGGAACGGGGCCACCGACCCCCAGTAGGCGTGCCCGGCCAGACCGCGTGGCAGGAAGACCGCGCGTTGCTGGTAGCGGCTGCGGCCGTTGTCGGCGGGCAGCACCCGCATCTCCAGCCAGGCCCGGCCGGGCAGCCGCATCTCGGCGCGCAGCCGCAGCAGCTCGCCCGGGACGATCTCCTCCACCCGCCAGAAGTCCAGGGCCTCACCGACCTGGAGGCGGTGCGGGTCGCGCCGGCCCCGGCGCAGCCCGACACCACCGATCAGCCGGTCCAGCCAGCCACGGATCGACCAGGCGAGTGGGAACGAGTACCAGCCGTGCTCGCCGCCGACACCCTCGATGACCCGCCAGAGCTCCGCCGGCGGCGCGTCCACCGTCCGTTCCCGGATGTCGGTGTAGGCGGTGCCGCCGGACCAGTCCGGGTCGGTGGGCAGTGGCTCGGCCGGAGCGTCCGGCCCGCTCGCGGTCGACCAGCGCGTCTCCACCTGGGCGTCGCGCACCCTGGCCAGCGCCAGCGCCACCGCCTGGTCGAACCCGGTCAACCCGTCCGGGGGGTCGGGAACGTACCGGGCGATGTCGTGTTCGTGCGCGATCGCCTCGTGGACCAGGCTCTCCACCAGCGGGCGGGCGATGGCGTTGGGCACCGGGGTGACCAGGCCGACCCAGTGCGAGGAGAGCGACGGGGTCAGCGGGCGGACCGGCACGATGACCCGCCGGCGCAGGCCGGCCACCCGGGCGTAGCGCTGCATCATGTCGCGGAAGCTGAGCACGTCCGGCCCGCCGATGTCGAAGCCGCGGTTGACCTCCGGCGGCAGCGCCGTGCAGCCGGCCAGGTAGCGCAGCACGTCGCGGACCGCGATCGGCTGGATCCGGTTGCGGACCCAGCGCGGGGTGACCATGACGGGCAGCCGCTCGGTCAGGTAGCGCAGCATCTCGAACGAGGCCGAGCCGGAGCCGATGATCACCGCGGCCCGGAGCACCGCCGTGGGCACGCCGCTGGCCAGCAGGATCCGGCCCACCTCGGCCCGGGACCGCAGGTGCGGGGAGGGGACCTCCTCGTCGGCCGCCGGCTCCGGGCCGCCCAGGTAGACGATCCGGCGTACGCCGGCCGCCCGGGCCGCGGCCGCGAAGTTGGTCGCCGCCGTCCGGTCGGCCGCCTCGAAGTCGGGCCGGCCCAGCGAGTGCACCAGGAAGTAGGCGACGTCCACGCCGGTGAACGCGACGGGCAGCGTCTCCGGCCGGCTCAGGTCGCCCTGGACGATTTCGGCGGCCGACGCCCAGGGCACGTCGCGCAGCCGCCCGGCCTTGCGGGCCAGGCAGCGCACGGTGTGGCCTTCGTTGAGCAGCAGGGGCACCAGCCGCCCGCCGATGTATCCCGTGGCTCCGGTGACGAGGCATCGCACGGCTTCCAGTGTGCGGCCCCCTAGACTCGTTCGCTGTGGACACCGAGATGAGCACCTTCTGGGGGCCGGATTTCGCGCAGCTCAGAGCCACCGACCCGGAGATCGCCGGGGTGGTCCTCGGCGAGCTGGAGCGGCTGCGCGGGGGCCTTCAGCTGATCGCCAGCGAGAACCTGACCTCGCCGGCGGTGCTGGCCGCTCTCGGTTCGACGCTGACCAACAAGTACGCCGAGGGCTACCCGGGCCGGCGCTACTACGGCGGCTGCGCCGAGGTGGACCGGGCCGAGGAGATCGGCATCGCCCGGGCGAAGGAGCTCTTCGCCGCCGAGCACGCCAACCTCCAGCCACACTCCGGCGCCAGCGCCAACCTGGCCGCGTACGCCGCGCTGGTGCAGCCGGGGGACACGGTGCTGGCGATGGACCTGCCGCACGGCGGGCACCTGACCCACGGCAGCCGGGTGAACTTCTCCGGCAAGTGGTTCGCCACAGTGGGGTACACCGTCCGTCCGGACACCGAGCTGATCGACTACGACGAGGTGCGGGACCTGGCCCGGGCGCACCGGCCCAAGATGATCATCTGCGGCGCCACCGCGTACCCCCGGCTGATCGACTTCGCCCGGTTCCGGGAGATCGCCGACGAGGTCGGCGCGTACCTGATGGTGGACGCGGCGCACTTCATCGGCCTGGTCGCCGGTCGGGCGATCCCGTCCCCGGTGCCGTACGCCGATGTCGTCTGCGCCACCACCCACAAGGTGCTGCGCGGCCCGCGCGGCGGCATGATCCTCTGCCGCGAGTCGCTGGCCCAGCGGATCGACAAGGCGGTCTTCCCGTTCACCCAGGGCGGCCCGCTGATGCACGCGGTCGCGGCCAAGGCGGTCGCGCTGCGCGAGGCAGCCCAGCCCGAATTCCAGACGTACGCCGATCAGGTGGTCAGCAACGCCCAGGCGCTCGCCGCCGGGCTGGCCGCCGAGGGCATGCGCCCGGTGTCCGGGGGCACCGACACCCACCTCACCCTGATCGACCTGCGGGAGTTTGGGGTGACCGGCACCGAGGCCGAGGCGCGCTGCGACGCCGCGTCGATCACCCTGAACAAGAACGCGATCCCGTACGACCCGCGTCCGCCGATGGTCGCCTCCGGCATCCGGGTGGGCACGCCCAGCGTCACCACCCAGGGCATGCGCGAGGGGGAGCTGCGGCAGGTGGCCGCCCTGATCGCGCGGGCGGTACGCGCCGACCCCGGCGCCCCGGGCGGCGCCGACGAGCTGTCCCGGGTCGGTGCCGAGGTGGCCGAGCTGGTCGCCGCGTTCCCGGCGTACCCCCGTGGCTGAGCCCGGGGTGGTCACGCCCGACGCCGACCGGCGCTGGCGGCTGCGGCACCTGCCGGTGCTCCTGGCCGCGTCGGTGGCGCTGGCCGCCGTCGCCGCGGTGGTCGGCGGGGTGGTCGGCGGAGCGACGGCCGCGCTCGGCGCGGCGGCCGGCGTCGGCATCACCGTGCTCAGCTACACGCTCACCACCGTGGTGCTTGCCTGGGCCGACCAGATCAACCCGCAGCTGGTGCTGCCGCTCGGTCTGGGCCTGTACGCGCTGAAGTTCACCCTTCTGGGTGTGGTGCTGGTGGCTGTGGCATCGACGGACTGGCCCGGATTGGTCCCGCTCTGCCTCGGCATCGTCGCCGGGGTGGCAGTGTGGACGGCAGTGCACCTGTGGTGGCTGACCAGGGTGTACGCCCGTCGGCCGCGGGGCTGACCGACCTGCGATCGGCCGGTCGTCCCACCTACCGGACGCGCGGCAATGTGTCGGCCTCCGGTCATTTTCCGACGGGCGGAAGGGGAGTAGCGTGCCCACAGACGACGGCGCCCACGAGATGCCCACACAACGACGGTTGTGCGGGGGGTGAGGCACAGCCTCGTCTTCCCGGCTGATATCGTTCGCCCCGTCATGGCTGGTGACCAAACCCCCCGTCCCGCCGGTGAACCGGACGACTATCCGTCCGGCGCCGGTCAGGGTTGGACCGCGCTCAGCTACCTCATCGGAGGCATGCTCGTGTGGGGTTTCATCGGCTGGCTGGTCGACCAGTGGCTCGACACCGGTGGCGTGGCCACCGGGATCGGCGTCGTGATCGGCGTAACCGGGGGGATCATCCTCGTCGTTCGCCGGCTCGGCACGCCTACTTAGGAAGGGACACGGTGTTCGGACAGGCGAACGTTCTGGCAGCGGGCCAGGCGGCATTCCCACCCAGTGTGGACGACTTCTACCTGCCCGCGATCGTGCCCTGGGGTGTGGAAAACGCTCCCTGGTTCACCAAGTTCACGGCGATGATCTGGATCGCGGTCGGCGTCCTGATCATCTTCTTCCTGGCGACCTACCGGAAGCCGCAGTTGGTGCCGACGAAGAAGCAGTGGTTCGCCGAGTCGATCTACGGCTTCGTCCGGAACAACATCTCGGTCGACATGATCGGTCACCAGGGTGTGCGGTTCGCGCCCTACTTCACGTCGCTGTTCTGCTTCGTGCTGCTGACGAACGCGTTCGCGATCATCCCGTTCTTCCAGATCTCGCCGAACTCGCACATCGCCTTCCCGGCGATCCTCGCGGTGCTCAGCTACGTGCTGTTCAACTACATCGGCATCCGGCACCACGGCTTCGTCAAATACTTCAAGCACGCCCTGATCCCGCCGGCACCCTGGTACATCCTGCCGCTGCTGATCCCGATCGAGGCGTTCTCGACCTTCATCATCCGGCCGTTCTCGCTGGCCGTCCGTCTCTTCGCGAACATGTTCGCCGGCCACATGCTCCTGCTGGTCTTCACGCTCGGCGGCTTCGCGATGCTCAACGCCAACGCCTGGCTGGCGCCGGTCTCGGTGGTGTCCTGGGTGATGACCGTGGCGCTGACGCTTCTCGAGGCGCTGGTCATCGTCCTGCAGGCATACGTCTTCACCGTGCTGAGCGCCAGCTACATCCAGGGCGCGCTCGCCGAAGAGCACTGATCCACGCACCAACCGTTGTCGTCCCGCGTGAGAGTCACGCGTGATAACCAGGAGGAACCACTAATGGATTACGTCGCCGCGGTAGAGGGCAGCACCGCCGCCATCGGCTACGGCCTCGCGGCCATCGGCCCGGGTATCGGCGTCGGCCTGGTCTTCGCCGCCTACATCCAGTCGACGGCCCGTCAGCCCGAGTCGTCCCGCATGACCCTGCCGTACGTCTGGATCGGCTTCGCCGTCATCGAGGCGCTGGCGCTGTTCGGCATCGCCTTCGGCTTCATCTGGGCCGGCTGATCCCGCCCATCGACCGGGAGGTAACCATGTTTTTCCTCGCCGCTGAGGGTGGTGAGTCGACCCACAACCCGATCATCCCGATTTGGCAGGAGATCGTGGTCGGCACGGTCGCCTTCGCCGTGCTCTGCTTCGTGCTGATGAAGTTCGTCTTCCCGCGCATGGAGCAGACGTTCCAGGCCCGGGTCGACGCGATCGAAGGCGGCATCAAGCGCGCCGAGGCCGCTCAGGCCGAGGCGAACAAGCTGCTCGAGCAGTACCGTGCCCAGCTCGCCGAGGCCCGCACCGACGCCGCGAAGATCCGCGACGACGCCCGGGCCGACGCCGAGGGGATCCGGCAGGACGTCCTCGCCAAGGCGCGCGAAGAGTCCGACCGGATCATCGCGGCCGGCAAGGACCAGCTCGCAGCCGAGCGGGCCACCATCGTGCGCGAGCTGCGCACCGAGGTCGGCACGATCGCGGTGGACCTGGCCAGCAAGATCGTCGGCGAGTCGCTGGCCGACGAGGCGCGGCGCAAGGGCACCGTCGACCGGTTCCTGAGCGGTCTCGAGAGCACGGGGGCCCGCTGATGCAGGCCGCCAGCCGGGAGTCGTACAAGATCGCGGCCGAGCGCCTCGACGCGTACGTCCGCGGCGCGGAGCCGTCGGCGGTGACGTCCACCGCCGACGCCATCCTCTCCGTCGCGGCCCTGCTGCGGCGCGAGCCGCGGCTGCGCCGCGCCCTGTCCGAGCCGGCCCGTTCCGGCGAGGACCGCGGCGCTCTGCTCGGCGACATGCTGGGTGGCCGGATCGGCGCCGACGCGCTCGACCTGCTCGTGACGCTGGTCTCCGGCCGTTGGTCGGCACCGTCGGAGTTGCTCGACGGCGCCGAGCGGCTGGGCGTGGAGGCGCTGCTCGCCAGCGCCGACAAGGCCGGCGAGCTGGGCGAGGTCGAGGACGAGCTGTTCCGCTTCGGCCAGGTCGTGGCGGGCCAGTCGGCGCTGAGCAACGCGCTGGCTGATCCGGTCGCGCCGGTCGAGCAGCGGGCCACCCTGGCCCGTGAGCTGCTCGCCGACAAGGCCCGCCCGGTCACGGTCCGCCTCGTCGAGGCGGCGCTCGGCGGGTTCGGGGGACGCTCCTTCATCGGCGCGCTCACCCGGCTGGTGGAACTCGCCGCCGAACGACGCGACCGGCAGGTGGCGTACGTGACCGTCGCGGCCCCGTTGAGTGACGAGGACGAGCGTCGGCTGGGCGCGAGCCTCACCGCCATATACGGTCGAGAGGTCTCCGTCAAGCAGACGGTCGACCCTCAGATCCTGGGTGGCGCGAGCGTGCGGGTCGGCTCCGACCTGTACGACGGCACCATCCTGCGCCGCCTCAACGAGACCCGCAACGCGCTCGCGAAGCGCTGAGCGGCACCGCCGCCCAGCGTTGAGGCGGCTCCGCCGCGCAGCGCCCGGAATGACAGACGCCATTCGGACCGGTCGGTACTAGGTATCCCGGGCCCCTGAATTTTAAGGAAGCAGAGGATGGCCGAGCTGACCATCTCGACGGAGGAGATCCGCGGCGCCCTTGAGCGCTACGTCTCCTCCTACTCGACCGACGTCTCCCGCGAGGAGGTCGGCACCGTCGCCGACACCGGTGACGGCATCGCCCACGTCGAGGGCCTGCCCTCGACCAAGACCAACGAGCTGCTGGAGTTCGAGGACGGCACGCTCGGCGTGGCGCTGAACCTCGACGTCCGGGAGATCGGTGTCGTCGTTCTCGGTGACTCCGCCAAGCTCGAGGAGGGGCAGCGCGTCAAGCGCACCGACCGGGTGCTCTCCGTGCCCGTCGGCGACGCCTTCCTCGGCCGCGTGGTCAACGCGCTCGGCCAGCCGATCGACGGCCTCGGTGACATCGCCGACGAGGGCTACCGCGAGCTGGAGCTGCAGGCTCCGAACGTGATGTCACGGCAGTCGGTGTTCGAGCCGCTGCAGACCGGCATCAAGGCGATCGACGCGATGACGCCGATCGGCCGGGGCCAGCGGCAGCTGATCATCGGTGACCGGAAGACCGGAAAGACCACGGTCGCCCTGGACGCCATCCTCAACCAGCGGGAAAACTGGCGCACCGGCGACCCGAAGAAGCAGGTCCGCTGCATCTACGTCGCCATCGGCCAGAAGGCCTCCACGATCGCCTCCATCAAGGGCCAGCTGGAGGAGGCGGGCGCGATGGAGTACACGACCATCGTCGCCTCCCCGGCGTCGGACCCGGCCGGCTTCAAGTACATCGCCCCGTACACCGGCTCGTCCATCGGGCAGCACTGGATGTACGGCGGCAAGCACGTCCTGATCGTCTTCGACGACCTGAGCAAGCAGGCCGAGGCGTACCGGGCCGTGTCGCTGCTGCTGCGCCGCCCGCCGGGCCGCGAGGCGTACCCGGGTGACGTCTTCTACCTGCACTCGCGCCTGCTGGAGCGCTGCGCGAAGCTCTCCGACGAGCTGGGTGGCGGCTCGATGACCGGTCTGCCGATCATCGAGACGAAGGCCAACGACATCTCGGCCTTCATCCCGACAAACGTCATCTCGATCACCGACGGCCAGATCTTCCTGGAGACCGACCTGTTCAACCAGGGCGTCCGTCCGGCGATCAACGTCGGCACCTCGGTCTCCCGGGTCGGCGGCGCCGCACAGGTGAAGCCGATGCGGAAGGTTGCCGGTTCGCTGCGCCTCAACCTGGCCCAGTACCGCGAGCTGGAGGCGTTCGCCGCCTTCGCCTCCGACCTGGACAAGGCCTCGCGGGCCCAGCTGGACCGCGGTGTCCGGCTGGTCGAGCTGCTCAAGCAGCCGAACTACTCGCCGTACCCGGTGCAGGAAGAGGTCGTCTCGGTCTGGGCCGGCACCGAGGGCAAGCTGGACGACATCCCGGTGGGTGAGATCCGGCGCTTCGAGTCGGAGTTCCTCCAGTACCTGCGGCACAAGCACGCGGGTGTGCTGGCCGGGATCGCCGACAACCAGTGGAGCGACGACATCATCGGCTCCCTGGACGCCGCGATCAGCGAGTTCAAGCAGGTCTTCCTCGGCAAGGGCGACGAGCGTCGGGTCAACGACGCGCCGGCCGCGCCGCTGGAGGGCGACGAGAACCGCGAGACGGTGACCCGCTTCCGCGACGGCACGACCGACCGCCCGGCCGAGAGCTGATCCCATGGCGGCCCAGGTACGCGTTCTTCGTCAACGGATCCGCTCGGCGAAGTCGATGAAGAAGATCACCAAGGCGATGGAGCTCGTGGCGACGAGCCGGATCGCCAAGGCCCAGGCCCGGGTGCAGGCGTCCCTGCCGTACGCCCAGGCCATCACCGGTGTGCTCACGGCGCTGGCGTCCAACGCGCGGATCGACCACCCGCTGCTCACCCCGCGCGAGCGGGTGCGGCGGGCGGGCGTCCTGCTGGTCACCAGCGACCGTGGCCTGGCCGGCGGCTACAGCTCCAACGCGATCAAGACGGCGGAGTCGCTCATCGCGCGGCTCCGGGCGGACGGCAAGGAGCCGGTGCTCTACGTCATCGGACGTAAGGGCGTCGGGTTCTACCGGTTCCGCAACCGCCCGATCGAGGCGAACTGGACGGGGTTCAGCGAGCAGCCGTCGTTCGAGGACGCCCGCGCGGTGGGTGAGACGCTGATCAAGGCGTTCACGGCCGGTGCGGACGACGTCGACGGCGGTGCCGGTGCGGACGGGGTGCTCGGCGTCGACGAGCTGCACATCGTCTACACCGAGTTCCACTCGCTGATGACGCAGACCCCGGTCGCCAAGGTCATCGGCCCGATGCAGGTGGAGGACCGGCCGCGCTCCGAGGGGCTGCTGCCGGCGTACGAGTTCGAGCCGGAGGCGGAGGCGCTGCTCGACGCGCTCCTGCCGAGGTACATCAACACGCGGATCTACGCGGCGTTGATCGAGTCGGCGGCGAGTGAGTCGGCGGCACGGCGGCGGGCGATGAAGAGCGCCACCGACAACGCCGAAGACATGATCGAGAAGTACACGCGTGAGATGAACTCGGCTCGCCAGGCCGGGATCACCCAGGAGATCAGCGAGATCGTCGGCGGCGCCAACGCGCTGGCCGCGTCGGGAAGTGAAGTGTGATGACTGCACCAGTAGAGACCAAGACGGCCACGGGTCGCGTGGTCCGGGTCATCGGCCCGGTCGTCGACGCCGAGTTCCCGCGCGACGCCATGCCGGCCCTGTTCAACGCCCTGAACGTTGACGTGACCCTGTCCGGCGGTGAGAAGACGCTGACCCTGGAGGTTGCCCAGCACCTGGGTGACAACCTGGTCCGTGCCATCTCGATGCAGCCGACCGACGGCCTGGTCCGTGGCGCCGAGGTGCGCGACCGCGGCGAGCCGATCACGGTGCCGGTGGGCGACGCGGTCAAGGGCAAGGTGTTCAACGCGATCGGCGAGGTGCTCAACCTCAAAGAGGGCGAGACGTTCGAGGCCGACGACCGGTGGGGCATCCACCGCAAGGCCCCGGCCTTCGCGGACCTTGAGCCGAAGACCGAGATGCTGGAGACCGGCATCAAGGTCATCGACCTGCTCGCCCCGTACGTCAAGGGCGGCAAGATCGGCCTGTTCGGCGGCGCGGGTGTGGGCAAGACGGTGCTCATCCAGGAGATGATCACCCGTGTGGCCCGCAACTTCGGTGGTACCTCGGTCTTCGCCGGCGTGGGTGAGCGCACCCGTGAGGGCAACGACCTCATCGCCGAGATGACCGAGTCCGGTGTCATCGACAAGACCGCGCTGGTCTACGGCCAGATGGACGAGCCGCCGGGCACCCGGCTGCGGGTGGCGCTCTCCGCGCTGACCATGGCCGAGTACTTCCGCGACGTCAAGAAGCAGGAGGTGCTGCTCTTCATCGACAACATCTTCCGCTTCACCCAGGCCGGTTCGGAGGTCTCCACCCTGCTCGGCCGTATGCCGAGCGCGGTGGGCTACCAGCCGACCCTGGCCGACGAGATGGGCGAGCTCCAGGAGCGGATCACCTCGGTCCGGGGCCAGGCCATCACCTCCATGCAGGCGATCTACGTGCCGGCGGACGACTACACCGACCCCGCCCCGGCCACCACGTTCGCCCACCTGGACGCGACCACCAACCTGGAGCGGTCGATCTCCGACAAGGGCATCTACCCGGCCGTGGACCCGCTGGCGTCCTCGTCGCGGATCCTCGCCCCGGAGTTCGTCGGCCCCGAGCACTTCCAGGTCGCCACCGAGGTGAAGCGGATCCTGCAGCGCTACAAGGACCTGCAGGACATCATCGCCATCCTCGGCATCGAGGAGCTCTCCGAGGAAGACAAGATCACCGTGGCCCGGGCCCGGCGGATCGAGCGCTTCCTGTCGCAGAACACCTACGCCGCGGAGCAGTTCACCGGCGTGCCGGGCTCGACGGTCCCGATCAAGGAGACCATCGAGGCGTTCCGCAAGATCAGCGAGGGCGAGTACGACCACTTCCCCGAGCAGGCGTTCTTCATGTGCGGCGGTCTCGAGGACCTGGAGCGCAAGGCTGAGGAGCTGATGAAGGGCTGACAGCCCGATCAGATCTGTAACACAAAAGACTGCCCCGGCAATGCCGGGGCAGTCTTTTGTTCATTTTCACGCCTTATCATCGCCGCGGTCCGTTACTCGCGGTCGTCGTTTCCGTACCGCGCGAGATACGGTCGTTCGGCGCGCTCACCTGAACGAGCGTTGATCTTTGCAACCTTTCGGCTACGTGCGCCCGTCTCCTCCTCGTGGGCGTAACGAACGGAGATGCTCGTGGGTAAGGCCGGCAAGAGTGGCCGCAAGTCGTCCATCTGGCGGGGCGTGCCGCGCTGGGCCAGGATCTGCACGGTGTTCGGCACCGTGCTGACCATGCTCAGCGGGATGGTGCTGGTCGGCACCGAGGTGCTGATGGCCCGCTACGAGGGCGCGGTCGGCAAGGCCGACCTCTTCGGCGACCAGGCGGCCGGGGCGCAGCCGAAGAAGACCGACATCAAGGGCCCGCTCAACATCCTGCTGGTCGGCATCGACCCGCGTACGCCGACGGCGGCGCCCCTCGCCGACTCGATCATGGTGCTGCACGTGCCCGCGTCGATGGACCGGGCCTATCTGTTCTCGCTGCCCCGGGACCTCTACGTGGACATCCCGGCCTTCAAGAAGGCCGACTTCCCCGGGAAGACCACGAAGATCAACGCCGCCATGTCGTTCGGCAGCCGGGTGCCGGGAGGGAACCCGGACGCGGCGCGGGGCTTCGAGCTGCTGGCCACCACCGCGCAGAACGTGACAGGCATCAAGCGGTTCGACGCGGGCGCGATCATCAACTTCACCGGCTTCCAGAAGATCGTCGACGCGATGGGCGGCGTCGACATGTACGTCGAGCGGGAAGTGCGCTCCGAGCACAAGCAGCCGGACGGTAGGCCGCGGCCGGGCAACCCGCACGGCGAGGGCTACATCGGTCCGCAGGCGGTCTACGAGAAGGGCAACCAGCACCTCAGCGGGTGGCAGGCGCTGGACTACGTCCGGCAGCGCTACCCGAAGAACGGTGTCCCGGACTCGGACTACGGCCGGCAGCGTCACCAGCAGCAGTTCGTCAAGGCCATGGTCGGGCAGGCGTTCAGCGCCGACGTGGTGTCCAACCCGATCAAGCTGGACAAGGTGCTTCGTGCCGCGGGCCAGTCGCTGATCTTCAGTGGTCGCGGCAACAGCGTGATCGACTTCGGGCTCGCCCTGAAGAACATCCGCCCGAACACCATCCAGATGATCAAGCTCCCGGGTGACGGGGTCTACGACGGCAAGAAGTACAAGGGTGAGCAGTTCAAGCCAGGCGTCTCGGACTTCTTCACCGCCCTGCACAATGAACAACTGGACCCGTTCCTGCTGGAGCACCCGGAATTCCAGAACAAGACCAAGTAGTCGTGGCGCAGCTCTCCCCACCCGCCTTGGGGGCGGGTCAGCGTCAGGACTAGACTTTCGGCAATCCGCCGCCGCAGCAAGGAGACAGCGTGGCACAGCAGCTTCACGTCGAGCTCGTCGCCGTCGAGGAGAAGGTCTGGTCCGGTGACGCCGAGATGGTCGTCGCCCGGACGACCGAGGGTGAGCTCGGTGTCCTGCCGGGGCACGCGCCGCTGCTCGGCCAGCTCGCCGAGCCCGGCCAGGTGCGCATCAAGCTGGCCGGCGGTGAGCAGGTCTCGTACGACGTGGCCGGCGGCTTCCTCTCGGTGAGCGCCGACGGTGTCACAGTGCTGGCCGAGAGCGCGACCCCGGTCTCCGCGCAGAGCCACTGAGCCGTACCGGGGATGGAGATCGTCGAGGGAATCGGGATCGGCGTCGCCGTCATCCTCGGTGCGCTCCTCATCCTCTTCGTCCGGCGGGCCCTGGTCACCCGGAGCGGTGGCATCATCCGGCTCAGCGTGCGGGTTTCCACCATGCTCGACGGCCGCGGCTGGTCGCCCGGCTTCGGCCGGTTCGCCGGTGACGACCTTCGCTGGTACCGGATGTTCAGCTTTGCCCTGCGGCCCAAGCGGGTGCTCTCCCGCAAGGGGCTCGCGGTGGAGCGCCGCCGGTTGCCGGAGGGTCAGGAACGCCTCTCCATGCCGGCCGACTGGGTGATCCTCCGCTGTACCAGTCACCACGCACCGGTGGAGATCGCCATGGCGCGGTCGACAGTGACCGGTTTCCTCTCCTGGCTCGAGGCCGCCCCTCCGGGGGCGGTCTCGCCGCGTATGGCCTCCCAAGACTGGCCTGCTGCCTGACCCCTCGCACCGTCGGGCGTGATCGACACGGTATCGGCGATGTCGGGGTGTCCTGCTGGCTCGGATACCCCGATATCGCCGACCTGGAGTTGATCAAAGGGGGGTCGAGGCGCCAACCGGCCAGTCCTGGTGGAGCGTCCAGCCCAGCTCGCCCAGGAGCCAGCCCCAGCTACGCGTGGCCACGTCGAGATCGGGAACCCACACCTCGACGTGGTGCAGCCCGCCGACGCTCAGCGCTTACCGCCCGGCACCCATAGCACATCTCCCGCCGGATTTGCCGTTCTTGACAGGATAAAGAGCAGATCGGAGAGCCGGTTGAGATACTTTGCCGGGAGCGGGCTGGTCCGTTCCGGATCGTGGCTGACCAGCGCCCACGCTGCCCGTTCGGCACGCCGGGCGATGGTCCGCGCCACGTGCAGCAGCGCCGCGCCTGCGGTGCCGCCGGGGAGGATGAAGGAGTCGAGCTTGCTCAGGCGTGCGTTGTACTCGTCGCACCAGCCCTCAAGGCGCTCGACGTACTCCTCGGTCACCCGCAGCGGCGGATACTTCGGCTCCGGCTCGACCGGCGTGGACAGGTCGGCACCCACGTCGAACAGGTCGTTCTGGATCGACGCCAGCACGGCCCGCAGTTCCTCGTCGAGCTGGCCCAGTGCGAGCGCGACGCCGATCGCCGCGTTGCACTCGTCGACATCGGCGTACGCGGCGATCCGTGGATCGCTCTTCGGCACCTGCTCGTTGTTGCTCAGCCTGGTCATGCCGGCGTCGCCGGCCTTGGTGTAGATGCGCGTGAGGTGGACGGCCATGACGCACAGCCTACGGATACCGGACCTGACGATCCCGGCACGGCCGGACACCACCGCCGGCTGGCCGGCGGTGGTGGGCCCCGGGGACGGGGGCGATTCGGCGGTCAACGATGTCGACGTCATCCGGGTACGCGGTGACGCCCGGCTTGCCGGCACCGTGCACGTGGTGGGTGCCAAGAACTCGGCGTTGAAGTTGATGGCCGCCGCGCTGCTCGCTCCGGGCCGCAGCGTGATCACCAACGTCCCGCGGATCACCGACATCGCGATCATGGGGGAGGTGCTGCGCCGGCTGGGCTGCGACGTGCGGTTCGACGCGGACGACCCGGTCGATCCGATGGTCGCGCGGGGCGGGGTGGCCCGGTCCCGCTCGGTGACCATCGACGTACCCGAACAGCCGGGCGCGGACGCGGACTACGACCTGGTCCGCCGGCTGCGCGCGTCGATCTGCGTGCTCGGCCCGTTGCTGGCCCGCCGGGGGTACGTGCGGGTGGCGCACCCGGGCGGCGACGCGATCGGCTCGCGCGGGCTGGACATGCACGTCTCCGGGCTGACCCGGATGGGCGCGGACATCTCCGGTGAGCACGGCTTCGTCATCGCCACCGCACCGCACGGGCTGCGCGGCGCGGACATCGTGCTGGACTTCCCCAGCGTCGGCGCGACCGAGAACCTGGTGATGGCGGCGGTGCTGGCCCAGGGCACCACGATGATCGACAACGCCGCTCGGGAGCCGGAGATCGTCGACATCTGCACCATGCTCAACCAGATGGGCGCGCGGATCTCCGGCGCCGGAACGTCCACCCTGCGGATCACCGGCGTACCCGGGCTGCGCCCGGTGCGGCACGCCACGGTGGGGGACCGGATCGTCGCCGGCACCTGGGCGTTCGGCGCGGCGATGACCCGTGGCGACGTGACCGTGACCGGGCTCGACCCGGCCTTCCTGGAGGTCGCGCTGGACAAGGTGGTGGCGGCCGGCGGCCTGGTGGAGACCCGGGGAGACGGCTTTCGGGTGCGGATGGACGACCGGCCCCGCGCGGTCGACGTGGTGACGCTGCCGTACCCGGGCTTCGCCACCGACCTGCTGCCGATGGCGATCGGCCTGGCCGCGGTCAGCGACGGCGCCTCGTTGATCACCGAGAACATCTTCGACGGCCGGTTCATGTTCGCCAACGAGATGATGCGCCTCGGCGCGGACATCAAGACCGACGGGCACCACGCGGTGGTCCGGGGCCGGAGCAGGCTCTCCGGGGCGCCGGTGCGGGCCACCGACATCCGCGCCGGGGCCGGCCTGATCATCGCCGGGCTCTGCGCGGACGGGGTCACCGAGGTCTCCCACGTGCACCACGTCGATCGCGGCTACCCGGACTTCGTGGCCGACCTGCGCGCGCTCGGAGTGGCCGTCGAGCGCGGGACGACGCCGGACGAACCAGCGCTGGAGATCTGACGCCGACCGGGCCCAGGGCTGCCGGGTCTCCCGACAGCCCCTTAGCCGTCGTTCAGGCTCGCCGACTAGGGTGCAGGCAGGCACTCAATCGCAGCGAGGGAGAAGCAGATGGCGGGTCGACTCGCGGTCGTCGGGGCCGGGCTGATGGGCTCCGGCATCGCCCAGGTGGCGGCGCAGGCGGGCTGGCAGGTGACCCTGCGTGACCTGGACGACGCGGCCACCACCCGGGGGCTCGGCGGCATCCGGAAGTCGCTGGAGAAGTTCGCCGAGAAGGGCAGGATCGAGGCCTCCGAGGTCGAGGCGACGCTCGCCCGGATCACCCCGACCACCGACCTGGAGGCGGCGGCGGACGCGGACATCGTGGTCGAGGCGGTCTTCGAGCGTCTGGAGATCAAGCACGAGGTGTTCCGCGCCCTGGACAAGATCTGCAAGGCCGACGCGGTGCTCGCCACCAACACCTCGGCCATCCCGGTCACCCAGATCGCCGCTGTCACCGAGCGGCCCGAGGCGGTCGTCGGCACCCACTTCTTCTCCCCGGTGCCGATGATGCAGCTCTGCGAGCTGGTCCGGGGCTACAAGACCAGCGATGCCACGCTGGCCACCGTACGGGCCTTCGCCGAGGAAATCGGCAAGACGGTGGTGGTGGTCAACCGGGACATCGCCGGCTTCGTCACCACCCGGCTGATCTCCGCCCTGGTGGTGGAGGCGGTCAAGCTGGTCGAGTCCGGCGTGGTGTCTGCGGAGGACCTGGACACCGCCTGCCGGCTGGGCTTCGGGCACGCCATGGGCCCGCTGGCCACCACCGACCTGACCGGCGTTGACGTGCTGCTGCACGCCTCGAAGAACATCTACACCGACACCGCGGACGAGAAGTTCTTCCCGCCGGAGCTGCTCCAGCGCATGGTCACCGCCGGCGACCTGGGCCGCAAGACCGGCAAGGGCTTCTACACGTACTAACCCCCACGCCCCCCACGCCCCCTCCGCGCCCCCTCCGCGCCCCCTCCGCGCCGCCCCCCTCCCGCGTCGATCTAGGGCGAATCGCTGTCGTTGGAGATCAAGAAACGACAACGAGCCCTAGATCGGCGGGGCGGGCGGGGCGGCGGGCCGGGGGCGGGCGTGGGTGCGGGCAGCGGGTTAGCCGTCGCGCTTGGTCGTCCAGCGGAAGGTGGTCAGGCAGAGCACCAGGCCGATCACGCACCACAGGGCCAGCACCAGCGCGACGCGGCCCAGCTCGAACGAGCCCCCGGGCTCCTGCGCGCCGAAGCTCGACGGCAGGAAGACCGACCGCAGCCCCTGGCACATCCACTTGAGCGGGAACAGCGCGGCCACCTGCTGCATCCAGGTGGGCAGGTCGGTGAAGACGAAGAACACCCCGGAGATGAACTGGAGTACCAGGGCGACGGGGGTGACGACCGCCGAGCCGCTGCGCGCGGTGCGGGCCAGCGACGAGATGGCGATGCCGCACAGGGTGCAGGCGGTCACCCCGAGCACGGAGACCCAGCCGAAGGTGAGCCACTTCCCGGCGGTACCCGGCAGGTCGAGGTCGAACAGCGCCACCGCGACCGCCAGCAGCAGAGCCGTCTCGGCGATGCCGATCGCCACCACCATGATCACCTTGCCGGCGAACCAGACCCACTTCGGCATCGGCGTGCCCCGGTAGCGCTTGAGCACGCCCCGGTCCCGCTCGATCGGGATCCAGATGCCGAGGTTCTGGAAGCTCACCGTCATCAGGCCGGTCGCGATCATGCCGGTGATGAAGTACTGGGTGAACTTGACCCCGCCGCCGATCGTGCCACCGAAGATCGACGCGAAGATCAGGATCATGATGATGGGGAAGCCCATCGTGAAGACCACGGATTCCCGGCTGCGCAGGAACTGGGTGATCTCCAGCCGGCCCTGCCGCAGGGCGAGCGCGACGACGTTCGGCCGCCGGCCCCTAGGCGTGGCGACCGCGGAGGCCGGTTCGGTCGTGGTCGTCATCGCGCGTGTCCGATCATCTTCAGGTAGACGTCCTCCAGGGTAGGCCGGGTCACCGTGAGGCCGGGGACCTCGCCGCCGTAGCGCGTGGCCAGGTCGGCCACGAGGGCCGTCGGCGTCGCGGTTTGCGCAAGCTCCGGCGCCCCTTCCGGGGTACGCCAGGAGACCGTCGCCAGCGCCTCCTGCCGGTTGCCCAGCCGGTTCGGCGCGGCCACCTCGACCAGGCGGCCGCCGGCGATCACGCCGACCCGGTCGGCCAGCGCCTCCGCCTCGTCCAGGTAGTGGGTGGTCAGCACGATGGTGGTGCCGGCCGCGGCGAGGTCGCGGATCAGCTCCCAGAACTCGCGACGGGCCTCCGGGTCGAAGCCTGTGGTCGGCTCGTCGAGGAAGAGCAGCTCCGGGCGGCCGACGATGCCCAGCGCCACGTCGAGGCGGCGCTTCTGCCCACCCGAGAGGGTGTGCGTACGGGCCTTCGCCTTGCCGGCCAGCCCGACCCGCTCGATCACCTTGTCCGGGTCGTCGGCGTCCGGGTAGAAGCCGGAGAAGTGCCGGATCACCTCGGCCACGGTCAGCTCGTCGAACTCTCCGGTGCCCTGGAGCACGATGCCGACCCGGGACCGCCAGCCGGGTTCCGGGTGGGCGGGGTCGGCCCCGAGCACGGCGACCTCGCCGGCGTCCCGGCGGCGGTAGCCCTCGAGGATCTCCACCGTGGTGGTCTTGCCGGCGCCGTTCGGGCCGAGCAGTGCGAACACCTCGCCGCGGTGGACGTCGAGGTCCACGCCCGCCACGGCCACGTTGTCGCCGTACGCCTTGCGCAGCCCCCGGACGGAGATGGCCAGCTCGTCATCCATGGTGTCCAGTGTGCGTCCTGGTCGACGTGGCGTGGTGCCCGGGGTGTAGCGGTCCGGGACACTGCGGGCGCTTCGCACCCGGACGTCCGCGACATGGACCTGTGTGGTTTTCCACAACCCGTTTTACTGAACGGTAACTTAGACTCCGGCCATGGACGAGAAGGCATCTACGGGGCGGCTGCCCGAACGGGACCGCCCGTGGGTGATGCGCACCTACGCCGGCCACTCGTCGGCCGCCGCGACCAACGCCCTCTTCCGCCGCAACCTGGCGAAGGGGCAGACCGGTCTCTCGGTCGCCTTCGACCTGCCCACCCAGACCGGGTACGACCCCGACCACGAGCTGGCCGCCGGTGAGGTCGGCCGGGTCGGCGTACCGGTGGCCCACCTCGGCGACATGCGGGCGCTCTTCGACGGCATCCCGCTGGCCGACATGAACACCTCGATGACCATCAACGCCCCGGCGATGTGGCTGCTCGCCCTCTACGGCACCGTGGGGTTGGAGCAGAACGCCGAGCTGGCCCGCTGCGCCGGCACCACGCAGAACGACATCATCAAGGAGTACCTGTCCCGGGGGACGTACATCTTCCCGCCGGCGGCGTCGCTGCGGCTGACCGCCGACGTGGTGGCCTACACGCTGCGTGAGATGCCGCGGTGGAATCCGGTGAACATCTGCTCGTACCACCTCCAGGAAGCCGGTGCCACGCCGGTGCAGGAGGTCGGTTTCGCGCTGGCCACGGCGGTCGCCGTGCTCGACGCGGTCCGCGACTCGGGCCAGGTGCCCGCCGAGCGGATGGGTGACGTGGTCCAGCGGATCTCGTTCTTCGTCAACGCCGGGGTGCGGTTCGTGGAGGAGATCGCCAAGATGCGCGCGTTCGGCGTGCTCTGGGACGAGATCACCCGGGACCGGTACGGAGTCACCGAGGCCAGGCAGCGCCGGTTCCGCTACGGCGTGCAGGTCAACTCGCTCGGCCTGACCGAAGCGCAGCCGGAGAACAACATCCAGCGCATCGTGCTGGAGATGCTCGGCGTGACGTTGTCCCGCGACGCCCGGGCCCGCGCGGTCCAACTGCCCGCCTGGAACGAGGCGCTCGGCCTGCCCCGCCCGTGGGACCAGCAGTGGTCGCTGCGAATGCAGCAGGTCCTGGCGTACGAGTCGGACCTGCTCGAATACCCCGACCTCTTCGCCGGCTCGCACGTGATGACCGCGCTGGTCGACGAGATCGCCACCGGTGCCCGCGTCGAGCTGGACAAGGTGCTGGAGTTGGGCGGCGTCGTCGCCGCCGTGGAGACCGGCTACCTCAAGAGCGCGCTGGTCGCCTCGCTGGCCGAGCGCCGCCGCCGGATGGAGTCCGGCGCTGACGTGGTGGTCGGCGTCAACCGGTTCACCGAGACCGAGTCGTCCCCGCTGACCGCGGCCGGAGCGGAGGCGGTCGAGCAGGTCGATCCGGCGGTCGAGGCCGCCGCCGCCGACGGCGTACGCCGGTGGCGGGCCGACCGGGACGACGCGGCCGTCGACGCGGCCCTGGCCCGGCTCCGCGCGGACGCCGCGACCACCACGAACCTGATGCCGGCCACCCTGGAGTGCGTGCGGGCCGGCGTGACCACCGGCGAGTGGTCCGGCGCGCTGCGCCAGGTCTTCGGCGAGTACCGGGCGCCCACCGGATTGGCCGGCGCCACCGGCACCGGCGGCGACCCCGGCCTCGCGGCCGTCCGCGAGCGGGTCACCGCCACGGCCCGCGAGCTGGGCAGCGGTCGGCTGCGGCTGCTGGTCGGCAAGCCCGGCCTGGACGGGCACTCCAACGGCGCGGAGCAGATCGCGGTACGCGCCCGCGACGCCGGCTTCGAGGTCGTCTACCAGGGCATCCGGCTGACCGCCGGGCAGATCGTCGCCGCGGCCGTGGAGGAGGACGTCGACCTGGTCGGGCTCTCCGTGCTCTCCGGCTCGCACCTCGCGGCCGTGCCGGCCGTGCTCGACGGGCTGCGCGCCGCCGGCCGGGCGGACCTGCCGGTGGTCGTGGGCGGCATCATCCCCGCCGGCGACGCCGACACGCTGCGGGCGGCCGGGGTGGCTCGGGTCTTCACGCCGAAGGACTTCGCCCTCACGGGCATCATCGACGACCTGGTGACGGTCATCCGCCGCGCCAACGACCTGCCCTGACCGGGGCCTGTGTGACCGGTCAGCGACCGGCGTAGGTCATGCAGTCGGCCATGTCGTTGTCCGGGCCGACCCTGATGGACGAGGCGTGGCACTCGAGTTGCTCATTGTGCCGGCAGTCGGACCGCTGGCACGCGCCCACCTGAGCGATCAGGCTGTCCACACCGCCCCGTACCGGCGACTCGACGAAGGTGTGGCAGTGCGCGTGATCCATGCTGCCGATCGTGATCGCGAAGGCGTGGCAGTCGCCGGCGCTGTTGTACGCGCAGGCCACGACCACGCACTCCTGGACCCGGGGCATCTCCATCGCTGTAGTCATGCCGACCTCCTCTAGGACTCTTGCCCGATCGTAGGCTTTTGCCGGCTTCGCGACCGTCGCTATGCCGTGACGTTGGGTAGCTGTCCGGTCTGCGGGGTGTTGGGGTTTGTCGGCCTCCGTCCGGTGCGTTCATCTGGGGGTGTGGGGCCCGCCGTGCCCGGCTTCGGGCGGTCAGGCTTGATCCCTACGCCAGGCAGGGCGGGCCCCACCCCGTCGGTGGTCGCCGTGCGTCGTGACCCCTGCGCTACGTGACGGACCATCCCGTCGGCGGGGTGGCGGGGTCCGATCGGTCCCCGGTGGGCGCCTCGTTCGCGCTGATCGACTCCGTATCGGCGATGTCGGGGTGTCCCGGGCGACCTGATAGCCCGATATCGGCGATACCGAGTCGATCACCCCCCAGCCAGCCGAGACGGCCGGCGATCTGCGCGCCGAATGTCCGGTATCGGGGTTTCTGGGCTGTGACCGGGTGCATCCGTGGGCCGGAATCGTGGCGGGCCGGGGGTCGTTACACACCCTGACGATCGCAGCACCACCGCCCGCCGCCCCGCCCCCGCAGGGTTGGGGATGGTGGCCGGGCCCGGGTGGGAATGCCCGCCGGTGGCCGGTCGTTGCAGACCCCCTGAACGACCGCACCAGCACCCGCTCACCCAGGGTGCCGATGGATGGGCCACCCCCGGAATGAGCCCGGCCCGGCGGTCGTTACACACAGACCCGGCGCCACGAGCCCCCCGCCCGTAGGCCGCCGACCTCGAAGACTTTTCCCCGTGTAGTTGAAAGCGCCCGACGAGGTGCTCGCACCCTGCGCCGTTTCCCCCGGATCGCCGCGCGGGTGTCTACCCCCGTGAAGGAGCTGACCCCCTCATGAACACGATCATTCGTAAGAGCATGCTGTCTGTTGCTGGTCTCGCGTTCGCCGGTGGTGTGTTCGCCGGTCCGATCGCCGCGCACGCCGCGACCCCCGTCGTGGACGGCAAGCCCGCCGCCGTGGCGGTGGCCAAGGTGCAGGGCGCGCAGTCGCACATCGACCTGAACGACGAGCAGACCGCCAACGTCAAGGCGATCATCGCCGCGACGAAGAAGGCCGGCCTGCCCGAGCGGGCCGCGGTCATCTCCATCGCCACCAGCCTGCAGGAGTCGAAGCTGGAGAACCTGGGCCACCTCGGCGACATGAACGACCATGACTCGCTGGGCCTGTTCCAGCAGCGCCCCTCCAGTGGTTGGGGCACCCCGGAGCAGATCACCAACCCCGAGTACTCGACCACCGCGTTCCTCAAGGGTCTCAAGCAGGTTGACGGGTGGCAGGACATGGCGTTGACCGACGCCGCGCAGACCGTGCAGGTCTCGGCCTACCCGGACGCCTACGCCCAGTGGGAGCAGCAGGCCACCGACCTGGTCGCCCAGCACTGGAACAGCTGACCCACGCGCACTGACCGCTGGCCGGCACCCCACCCCGGGGTGCCGGCCAGCGGCTCGTCAGGCGCGGAAGCCGGCGGCGCGGGCTGCCTCGCGTTCCCGGCGGCGTTCGGAGCGTCGGCGTAGGAACCAGTAGACGAAGGCCACCAGGCCGAGCAGGAAGGCGAGCACCAGCACCGGCAGGATGATCGCCACCAGGGAGACCACCACGCTGGTGGCATCCTCGGCGGTGCTGGCCACCGGGGCACCGAACCCGGCGGTGGTCGCGTTGACGACCGGCCGCGCGGCGGACTTGAGCAGGTGTACGCCGAACGCGAGCAGAACGCCGGTGACCACGGGCACCCACTGGTGCGACGAGAAGAAGCTCCCCGGGTCGGTGACCGTCACCGTCTCCGACGACGATCCTGCGCCGAAGGCCAGGCCGCCGGCGGTGGGTCGGACCACGGTCTGCACCACGTCGTTGACGTGGTCGACCACCGGCACCTTGTCCGCCACCATCTCGACGGCGAGCAGCAGGGCCAGGATGGCGACGACCCAGCCGTTGCCGAGCCACGTCCAGCCGCTGGGCAGGTCGATCAGGTCGGTGTAGCGGGCGAGCAGACCGAGGGTGAGCAGGGGTATGTACGCGTTCAGGCCCGCCGAGGCGGCGAGACCGGTACCGGTGAGGACTTCGAGCACCGTCTCAGCATCCCATCGACGCGCCAGTGCCGCTCGGTGGTGACCGCTGGGTGCTCGGCTACCCTCGTCGGGTGCGGTTGGTCATTGCGAAGTGCTCGGTGGACTACGTCGGACGACTCTCGGCTCACCTGCCGCTGGCGACCCGGCTGTTGATGGTGAAGGCGGACGGGTCGGTGTCGATCCATGCCGACGACCGGGCGTACAAGCCGTTGAACTGGATGAGCCCGCCGTGCCGGCTGGAGGAGGCCCCCGGCGTGTGGCGGGTGGTCAACAAGGCTGGCGAGGAACTGCGGATCACCCTGGAGGAGATCTTCCAGGACACCTCGTACGAGCTGGGGGTGGATCCCGGCCTGCGCAAGGACGGGGTGGAGGCGCACCTCCAGGAGCTCCTGGCAGCCAACCCGAGCGCGTTGGGCGACGGGTACACGCTGGTCCGCCGCGAGTACATGACGGCGATCGGCCCGGTCGACCTGCTCTGCCGGGACGCCAACTCCGGTGCGGTGGCGGTCGAGGTCAAGCGGCGCGGTGAGATCGACGGGGTCGAGCAGCTCACCCGCTATCTCGAACTGATGAACCGCGACCCGCTGCTCAGCCCGGTCACCGGGGTCTTCGCCGCGCAGGAGATCAAGCCGCAGGCACGGGTGCTCGCCGCCGACCGGGGCATCCGGTGCGTGGTCGTGGACTACGACAAGCTGCGGGGCATCGAGAAGGACGAGCTGACCCTCTTCTGACCGTTGGCGAGCTGCGGCGGCAGGTCGCAGGCATCGGCCTGGACCGGTCACTGTCGACAAGGCGGTAGCGCAATCGATTAGGGCCTGGAGATCGGTTGTCCGACAATCACCTGCCGTACATCATCTTGATGGCCTTGACGAGTCGGGCCACGTCGGTCGGGGTCCGCTCGAAGGTCATGGACGGCAGCAGCGACCGCGCCCTCCGGCGGGTGATCGCCTTGGCCCGGCCGAACTCGCGCAGCCCGTCCTCGCCGTGGATCCGGCCGAAGCCGGAGTCGCCGACCCCGCCGAACGGCAGGGTGGACATCCCGGCGAAGGTGAGGGTGGAGTTGACCGAGGCCATCCCGGAGCGCAGCCGTCGGGCGATGGCGACCGCGCGCCGCCGGCCGAAGACCGAACCACCCAGGCCGTACGGAAGCGCGTTGGCCCGGGCGAGGGCCTCGTCGGCGTCGCGGACCCGGCTGATGGTGAGCGTCGGCCCGAAGGTCTCCTCGCGGACGGCGGCCGACTCCTCCGGTACGTCCACCAGCACGGTCGGGTGCACGTACGGCGGCTGCACCGCGCTCGGGCCGCCCAGCACGGCGCGCCCGCCGGAGCTGACCGCGGCCTCGATGTGGCGGCGGATCACGTCGACCTGGCCGGGCATGGTGATCGGGCCGATGTCGCTGCCCTCCGGCCCGACGGTCAGCCGGCCCGCGCGGGCCACCACCTTGTCGACGAAGGTGTCGAAGACCTGGTCGACGGCGTACACCCGCTCGATGCCGATGCAGGTCTGGCCGGCGTTGGTCATTCCGCCCCAGACGCACGCCTCGGCGGCGGCGTCCAGGTCGGCGTCGCTGTCGACGATCATGGCGTCCTTGCCGCCGCCCTCGATGAGCACCGGGGTCAGCGTCTCGGCGCAGGCGGCCATGACCTTGCGGGCGGTGGCGGTGGAGCCGGTGAAGGCGAGCTTGTTCACCCCGGAACGGCACAGCGCCGCGCCCACGCCGCCCAGCCCGTGCACGGCGGTGAACACCGGTTGCTCGGGTACGACCTCGGCGAAGCTGTCCACCAGCCACTGGCCGACCGCGGGCGTGTACTCGCTCGGCTTGAGCACGACGGCGTTGCCGGCGGCCAGCGCGTACGCGGCGGAGCCGATCGGGGTGAAGACCGGATAGTTCCACGGCCCGATCACGCCGACCACGCCGTACGGCTGGTATTCGAGGTGCCCGGAGAACTCAGCCAGGATGAGCCGGGACCGTACCCGGCGCGGGCCGAGCACCCGGCCGGCGTTGCGGGCGGCCCAGTCGATGTGCTCGATCGCGGTGACGATCTCGACGATGGCGTCGGCGACGGGCTTGCCGCCCTCGACGTGCACCAGCTCGGCGAGCTGCTCGATCCGCTTGGCGAGCAGGGCACGCCAGCGCAGCAGCCGTTCACGGCGGCCGGTGAAGCCCAGCCCGGCCCACCACTCGCCGGCGGTGCGGGCGCGCTCGACGGCCCGCCGGACGTCGGCGTCGGTGGCGATCGGGAGGCGACCGGCCTCGACGCCGGTGGCGGGGCTGGTGGACACCAGTTGACCCGCCTCGATGACCGGGTTGCCGGGGACATACACAGCCGTCATGGCGGAAGTCTAGACCCGAAGATTACTCGCCGGTAGGCGGTGATTCGGTCCGACGGGACGGGAGTCGCACCGGGCCGCCCACTCGTTGATCAGGGCAAGTCAGGCCCTCTGCGTCGGATCCCGCCCGCCCGAACCGTCGAACGGGAGATGGCCGGGAGGTGGCGAGGAGTTGACCGGCCGGTCGGTACTGACGATTACCGTCTGATGGCAGGCTGACGCGCGGGGTAGTGGTGTGGGGTGGAGGGCTGACTGTCCATGGAGGAACATCCGGAACTGATGCCGCTGTTGACGGTCGCGGGTGGGCCGATGCGCGGGGCGAGCTTTCGGCTGCGGGCCGAGCCGCAGGTGATCGGTCGGGCGCCGACCGGTCACGTCGTCATCAACGATCCGCACCTGAGCCGGCAGCACGCGGAGGTGTGGCTGGCGTCGGAGGGCCCGGCGCTGCGTGACCTGGGCTCGACCAACGGCACCTGGCTCAACGACCGCCGGATCACCGAGGTGGAACTCCTCTCCGACGGCGACGTGATCCGGCTCGGCCGTACCGAGCTGCGCCTGTTCGATCCGGGAGTGGCCCACACCGATCCGGTCGGGCTCAGCTTCGGCCCGTCCCGGCGGGACGTCCGGCCGACGTTGCCGCTGCCGCTGGCCACGCCGCCCACCGCACGTCGCTGAGTGAAAGGAAGGGCCCCTTATTAACGCGACGCGTTAATAAGGGGCCCTTCCTTTCACTTGAACGCGCCGTGCCCGGTGCGGGCACACACTCGGGGCGTACCCCGGATGGCTGTCGCGCACCTGGACCGGCGCGGACCAGGGTGGCAGCATGCCGCGGGTGGAGACCGAGCAGCGGACAGTGACGGCGAACGGCATCACCCAGGCGGTACGCGTGGCCGGCCCGCCGGACGGCACGCCGGTGCTGCTGATCCACGGCAACTGCTCGTCCGCGCTGTTCTGGGAGCCGCTGATCCGGCGACTGCCGCCGACGCTGCGGGTGGTCGCGCCCGACCTGCGCGGCTACGGCGCCTCGGAGACCGCCCCGGTGAACGCGACCCGGGGCCTTCGGGACTTCTCCGACGACGTGGCCGCCCTGCTGGACGACCCGACGCTCTTCGGCGCCGCCGACGCCCGCCCGGTGGTGGTGGGGCACTCCCTCGGCGGGGGCGTGGCGATGCGACTGCTGGTCGACCACCCGCACCGGGTGGGCGCGCTGCTGCTCGCCGCGCCGGTCTCCCCGTACGGTTTCGGTGGCACCCGCGACCTGGCCGGCACGCCGACGACGCCCGACTTCGCCGGTACCGGCGCCGGCACGGCGAATCCGGACTTCGTCGCCCGGCTCACCGCGGGTGATCGCGGCACCGAGGCGCAGACCAGCCCGCGCGCCGTGCTGCGAGCCACCTATGTGGCCGATCCGGCGTCGCTGGGCAGCGACGAGGAGTTGCTGCTCGACAGCCTGCTCTCCACCGCGACGGGGGATGACAACTACCCCGGCACGGCGACGTCCTCGGAGAACTGGCCGGGCGTGGCGCCGGGGGAGCGCGGGGTGCTCAACGCGCTCGCGCCGACCTGGTTCCGGCTCGCCGACGAGCTGGTGGCCGTCGCCGACAAGCCTCCGGTCACCTGGGTACGCGGTGACGCCGACGTGATCGTCTCGGACACCTCGCTGTTCGACCTGGCGTACCTGGGCTCGCTGGGTGCCGTACCGGGCTGGCCCGGCGCGGCGGAGTGCCCGCCGCAGCCGATGGTCGGCCAGACCCGGGCGGTGCTGGAGCGGTACGCGGCAGCCGGTGGCGCATACCACGAGGTGGTGCTGCCCGGCTGCGGGCACAGCCCGCACCTGGAGCGGCCGGCGGAGTTCGTCGGGGAGCTGCTGGCGCTGACCGCCGTCCCGGCCGGCTGAGCGCACGCCCGGCCAGCCGGGCAGCCGGTGGCGCGGTGGGTGAAATATGCCACGGCGTCTCGACAACCCAGCGTCACGTGGCAGACTCGCGCGCATAACCTTAGCGGCCGTTCAGCGGTCGTGCGGAGTGTCTGGGGAGGCCGGTCGTGGCGCGCGAGTTCAGCACCGTGGGTGTGGTGGGGCTGGGCACCATGGGTGCCGGCATCGTCGAGGTCTTCGCACGCAACGGCATCGACGTCGTCGCGGTGGAGATCTCCGAGCCGGCCGTCGAGCGTGGACGGGTGACCCTGACCGGCTCCACCGACCGGGCGGTGGCCAAGGGCAAGCTCGCCCCGGAGGACCGGGACGCGCTGCTCGGCCGGGTGCACTTCGCTGTCGGGCTGGACGCGTTGCACTCCGTCGACCTGGTCATCGAGGCGGTACCCGAGCACCTGGACCTGAAGCAGCGGATCTTCGCCGAGCTGGACCGGGTCTGCAAGCCCGAGGCGATCCTGGCGACCAACACCTCCTCGTTGAGCGTCACCGAGATCTCGGTGGCCACCCACCGGCCCAACCAGGTCATCGGCATCCACTTCTTCAACCCGGCCCCGGTGATGAAGCTGGTCGAGGTGGTCCGGACCGTGGTCACCTCGGCCGAGGTGGTCGCCGACGTGGAGGCGCTCTGCGCCCGGCTCGGCAAGGTCGACGTGACCATCAACGACCGGGCCGGCTTCATCGCCAACGCGCTGCTCTTCGGCTACCTCAACCACGCGGTCGGCATGTTCGAGTCGCACTACGCGACGCGGGAGGACATCGACGCCGCGATGAAGCTCGGCTGCGGCCTGCCGATGGGTCCGCTGGCGCTGATGGACCTGATCGGCCTGGACACCGCGTACGAGATCCTGGACACCATGTACCGGCGCGGCGGGCGGGACCGCCGGCACGCCCCGGTGCCGCTGCTCAAGCAGATGGTGACCGCGGGGCTGCTCGGCCGGAAGTCCGGCCGGGGCTTCTACACCTACGAACGGCCCGGCTCGCCGGTGGTCGTACCCGACGAGGCGACGCCGCTGGCCACGGAGGCCGCGCTCGCCGACGGCGCGCGCGCCATCGCCAAGGTCGGCGTGGTGGGCTCCGGGACGATGGCCACCGGGATCATCGAGGTGTTCGCGAAGGCCGGCTACGAGGTCATCTCGGTGACCCGGGGCGCGGAGAAGTCCGCGAAGGTCTGCGAGGCGGTGAAGACTTCGCTGAACAAGGGCGTGGTGCGCGGCAAGCTCGCCGAGGCCGACCGGGACGCCGCGTTGGGCCGGATCAGCTGGTCCGCCACGCTCGACCACCTCGCCGACGTCGACCTGGTGGTCGAGGCGGTGGTCGAGGAGTTGAGCGTGAAGAAGGCGCTCTTCGCGAGCCTCGATGAGATCTGCAAGCCGGGCGTGGTGCTGGCGACGACCACCTCCTCGCTGCCGGTGATCGACGTGGCGATGGCCACCCAGCGGCCCGCCGACGTGGTGGGGCTGCACTTCTTCAACCCGGCGCCGGTCATGCCGCTGGTCGAGGTGGTCCGCACCATCCGTACCTCCCCGGAGACCACGGCGACCGCCCGGGCGGTCTGCGCCGCGCTGGGCAAGACCGGCGTGGTGTGCGGCGACCGGTCCGGGTTCATCGTCAACGCGCTGCTCTTCCCGTACCTCAACGACGCGGTGAAGATGCTGGAGGCCAGCTACTCCACGGCCGACGATATCGACTACGCGATGAAGCTGGGCTGCGGTTACCCGATGGGCCCGTTCGAGCTGCTCGACGTGGTCGGGCTGGACGTCTCGCTGGCCATCCAGCGGGAGCTGTACCTGGAGTTGCGTGAGCCGGGCTTCGCGCCCGCGCCGCTGCTGGAGCACCTCGTCACCGCCGGCTACCTGGGCCGCAAGACCCGTCGGGGCTTCCGCGACCACTCGCACCGCTGACGAGGTCAACGCCGGACGGTCCCGGCCGCGTCTGAGGGGTGTGACCTTCGAGGAGTACGTCGGCAGCCGCGGCCCGGCCCTGATCCGGCTGGCGCGGCTGCTGACCGGCGACGACCACCGGGCCGAGGACCTCACCCAGGAGGTGCTGGCCCGGGCGTACGTGCACTGGCGCAAGATCTCCCGGGCCGACCGGCCCGACGTGTACGTGCGCCGGATGCTCGTCAACGCCAACAATTCCTGGTGGCGCCGCCGGTCGAGTCGCGAGCTGGCCGTCGACACCGTCGTCGACCGACCGCAGCGTGGCGACCTCAGCGGTGAGGTGGCCGACCGGGACCAGATGTGGCGGCTGATCCTCGGCCTGCCCGACCGCCAGCGGGCGGTGCTGGTGCTGCGCTACTACGAGGACCTCGACGACGCGACGATCGCCCAGATCCTCGACTGCTCGCCGGTCACCGTCCGCACCCATGCGATGCGGGCCTTCGCGAACCTCCGGGAGCGCTGCGGCATCCCGGCCAAGAACGGGAGCCGGCCGTGATTGACCTCGACGAACAGATCGTCCAGACCCTGCGGGAGCGTGCCGAGGGCGACGTGGACCCCAACCGGCTGCTGCGGGCGTCCCGCGCTCGCGGCCGCCGCCGGCAGACACGCCGCCAGGTCGCTGCAGGCACCGCGCTGGCCCTGGTCGGAGCCCTCGGCTTCGCCGGGGTGACCGGGACGGGCCTCGACGGACTGACCGGCCGTCTGCCCTGGACCGCCACCGCGCCGGCCGAGGCCACGCCGGTGCCGCCTCGGGTCGACGGGGTGCCCGGGGCCGCCGCCGACCCTGCGCTGATCGGCACCGATCCGAATGTGCTGCACTTCGGCCTCGACCCGACCCGCGCACGCTACCTGAGCTGGGAGGTCCTCACGGGTCGGACCGAGACCGTGCGGTTCAGCGTGCGCGACGGCCAACCCGTGCACGTCGACGTGAGCAGATCAGCCGAGTTGCCCACAAACGTGACGTTCGATGGTGCTTCCGTTGACTTTCCCAAGGCGGGGCCCCAGACCTTCGACGGCGCCGTCCAGCCGGCCGCCGGCACGGCCGGTGGGCTGGTGAAGTCGTGGCAGCCGGCACCGGGCGTGTACGCCCGTGCCTTCCTGCCGCGCGGGGGCCGGGCCGGGCTGGAGCAGGCAGTCGAGGCCCTACGCTGGAACGAGGCCCGCCGTTGCGCCGCGCCCCTGCGGCTCGGTGCCCTGCCCGAGAGCGCGACGATCAGTTCCTGTTCGGTCGACATCACCTCGTACCCGAGACTGGTGACCGCCCAGTTCACCCTTCTGCGAGCGAAGAGCCAGGTCATGTCGGTGCGGTACCGGTATGTGGTTCAGGCGGGCACCCACACCGGGGGGAACCGGACCATCGCCGGCCGACCGGCATTCCTCTCGGCGGACGGGAGGAGGCTGGAGCTCTTCGGCATTCCCAGGACGGAGGTGATCGCCGAGTTCGACTGGGAGTGGGAGCCTCGCACCAAACCGAGGTTCACCGAGGCGGACGCCACGACGGTGCTGGCGGGGGCGCGGGTCATCGAGGACCCGACGCGGCTGGAGAACTGGGAGTGAGCGCAGCCGTCGGCCGGACCGCCCCCGGGGCTGGTCCGGCCGACGGAACGTACGCTTGGTGACTGTGAGCCCCCGTCGCAATCGCCCTCGCCGGGACGAGAACGCCAACCTGGACGCCGATCGTGTCCGGCAGGGCGTCGCCTCGGTGCAGCAGTGGACCGACGGCGCCTGGCAGGTACGCGGGATCGGCGCGGGCGCGTCGGTCAAGACGTACCGCTGCCCGGGCTGTGACCAGGAGATCCGGCCGGGGGTGGCGCACCTGGTGGCCTGGCCGGCGGACGGCCTGGGTGACCTGACCGACCGGCGGCACTGGCACAGCGGCTGCTGGCGCGCCCGGGAGCGGCGTGGCCCCGCGGTGCAGCGCGGCCGGGGCGCCCCGCGCCACGGCTGAGCGATCTGGATCACCCTCTTCGCGCCCGAGCGGGCGAAGGCGGCGACTTCGGGCCAGACTTGACGGGTGAGCACACCGATCCGCGCGTCGTCGGTCCTGCCCGGTCGCCGGGAGGACATCGAGCTGCACACCGCCGACGGCCTGCGGCTGGTCGGTGAGCTGGCCCTACCGGCCGACCGGCCGCCGGTGGCCACCCTGGTCTGCCTGCACCCGCTGCCCACCCACGGCGGGATGATGGACAGCCACGTGTTCCGCAAGGCGGCCTGGCGGCTGCCGGCGCTGGCCGACGTGGCCGTGCTCCGGTTCAACACCCGGGGGACCAGCAGCCTGCGCGGCACCAGCGAGGGGGCCTTCGACGCGGCCGTCGGCGAGCGGTACGACGTCGCCGCCGCCATCGAGTACGCGGAGTTCGCCGAGCTGCCGAACATCTGGCTGGTCGGCTGGTCGTTCGGCACCGACCTGGCGCTCAAGTACGGCTGCGACCCGGCGATCGCCGGGGCGATCCTGCTCTCCCCGCCGCTGCGCTTCTCGGCTCCGGAGGATCTGGCCACCTGGGCCGGTTCCGGTCGGCCGTTGGTGGCCCTGGTGCCGGAGTTCGACGACTACCTGCGCCCGGCCGAGGCCCGGGAGCGGCTCGCCGCGGTGCCGCAGGCCGAGGTGGTGGGTGTGCCGGGCGCCAAGCACCTCTGGGTGGGCGACGCCGAGACGGTGCTCGACGAGATCGTCCGCCGGGTGAACCCGGCGGTCGCGGTGCCGCTGCCGACGACCTGGGACGGCCCGATGGAGACCGGTGACGTCAGCGGGTACGCCGACCGGACGGTGGCCTCGTTCGCCGACACTCCCGTTCCCGGCCCGCTCGCCAACAGGGCCGACTGACCCGTACGGCTCAGCGGGTCTCCTGGCGGGGCAGCACCACCTCGCGCAGGATCAGTTGCAGCGCGGCCACCGTGGGGATGGCGATCAGCGCGCCCACCACGCCCAGCAGCGCCACCCCGAGCAGCGCGGCCAGCAGGGCGGCCACCTCGTTGACCTCCACCGAGCGCCGCATCACCTTCGGGTAGATCAGGTAGTTCTCGACCTGCTGGTAGATGAGGAAGAAGACAGCGCAGGCGATGCCGGTCGGCAGGTCGGTGGCGAAGCCGACCAGGCTCACGATCACCGCGCCGAGGGTGGCGCCGATCTGCGGGATCAGGTCGGTCACCGCGACCACCACGGCCAGCGCGAAGGGGTACGGCAGCCCGACGACCAGCGCGAAGACGAAGGTGGTCGCGCCGGCCAGCACCGCGATGCTGAGCGCGCCGACCATGTACGCGCCCACCTTGGCCAGGATCTCGTCACCGATCAGCTCCACCCGCTCGCGCCGCGACCGGGGCACCAGCGCGTAGCCCAGGGAACGCAGCCGGTTGAAGTAGGCCAGGAAGTAGATGGTCAGCACCAGCACGGTCAACGCCCGGAACACCGTGCCGAAGATCAGTTGGGCGCCGCCGAGCACCCCGCCGAGCGCCCGGCCGACGGTGCCCGCGTTGACCGTGCCCTGCACCCGCTCCATCAGGCCGTACCGCTCCACCAGGTCGTTGACCGTCGGGTTGCGGCGCAACTCCTCGAGGTAGCTGGGCACCTGGTCGATGAACTGCCCGGACTGGGTCACGATCGGCGGGACCAGCGCCACCACGCCGCCGCAGAGCAGCAGCACCACGGTAAGCGCCACCACCGCGACCGCCAGGCCGTGCGGCAGCCCCCAGCGGCGCAGCCGGGTCACCGCCGGGTAGAGGCCGACCGCCAGGAAGAGCGCGATCACCACCAGCACCAGAATGCCGCCGGCGTTACGAATCCCCAGATAAAGGGTGTACGCCAGCAGCACGCCGAGCGCGCCGGTGAACCCGATCAGGAAGCTGCTGCGCCGCAGCGGACGCCCCGGCGTGCCGAACTTGCCGGACGGGACGGCCGGCGGCTCGTCCCGGTCGACGTTTGGGTCGGGGATCGGCACCGGGTGTGGCGCCTCGGCAGCCGGGGGTTCGGCCGGCGGGGGAGCGGGTGTTGCGTCCGGATCGTCGGCCGGCCGGCCGTGCTGCGGCACCAGGGACCTCCCGGGTCAGACGGTGGGGCGACGGGCGACGGCGACGAACGCCCGCCAGGCGGCCGGCGCGAACACCAGCACCGGGCCGGTCGGATCCTTGCTGTCCCGCACGCCCACCACCCCGGGCAGATTGTCCGCCACCTCGACGCAGTCGCCCCCGCTCACGCCACTGCGGGTTGATTTGCGCCACTGAGCACCGTTCAGCTCCATGTCGTCACGATCCTCTTCATCAGCTCAATGGACTGCCGGCGGGACAAGGCGTCGTTCCGCACGCTCTCCCATCTCGCGAGCAGCGTAGCCAGACCATCCTCAGTGTCCACCACCGTGCCGCCAAGCTGGTTTTCCAGGTGCCCGACCCAGCCGCCGTCCGCGCCCCGAGCCAAGACGAATGGGCCTGACAGCCCTGCGTGCAGCCCGACCTCGGCCGGAACGATGTGCACGCTGACGTTTGGTTGCTCCGCGCAGGAGATCAGGTGGGTGATCTGTTCGACCATCAGCCCCAGGAACTCCTCACCGGTGCGCCGCAGCACCAACTCGTCGATGACCGCGACGAACTGCGGTGGCTCGGTCTGGGTCAGCAGCGACTGGCGGTCCAGCCGGCCGGCCAGCAACCTGTCCAAGCCGTCGGCGCTGAGGGATTCGTCGCCGCGGAGCACCGCGCGGGCGTAGTTCTCGGTCTGGAGCAGGCCGGGGATCAGTGTGGGCTGGAAGCAGCGCAGCTGGCGGGCGCTGCGCTCGGCGTCCAGCCAGGGCCGGAACCAGCTCGGCTGGCCGTCCCGCTCGGCGAGCTTGAGCAGGTAGACCAGCAGGCCGCCGGTGGCCAGCACCTCGTCGGCGCGGGCCAGGAAGAGCCGGTCCAGTGGACGCTGACCCAGCTCCAGTGCGGACACCATCGAGCCGGAGTAGTGCACCAGCCGGCCGAACTCCTCCTGGCTCATCCCGGCGGCCGTCCGCAGCCGGCGCAGTTGAGCGCGGATCATGTCGGCCGTCGGCGCCGCGTCGCCTTCCACAGTGCCTCCGCAGGTCGCAGGTCCTCTCCACCGGCCCGCCCGGCGGGTCGCGCCGCCGACGCAGTCACTCCTCCGGAAGCGCCGACGCCTTCCGACCGTAGCGGTGTGATCAGCAGACTGTCACGTACCGGATCCGCCGCCGGTCACTCCGGTCCCCACCGCCCGGGCCCGTGCGCGTCCCGTTCCCCAGTCGAGGAGGTACCCCATGCCCATCTCCACCCGTGCCGGCCGCCTCCGATGGTCCCTGATCACCGGGCCGACGCCGAGGTCGTCCGCTGGCTGCTCGCCGGACTCCGGCCGGGCGCACCCCGCCCGTACGCCGATGTTCGGACTGCCGCAGCCGCGGCTCGGGCCGTACCCCTCGCATCCCCGACCCTGCGGTGCTCGGACGCCGCACACCCCGCTGCGACCGACGTGGTGCTGCCGGGCCGACGGCCGGCCGTGGCCGTGCGCGGAGGCCCGGCTGCTGCTGAAGGCGGAGTTCGACGCGGACCCGGCGGCCCTGACCATCTACCTGGCCGGGCTGTATCACGAGGCGGCGCACGACCTGTACCAGCTCAACCCCTACGACGGGCCGACGTCACGGGAGCTTTTCGAACGCTTCGTGGCCTGGGGCCCGTTCCGCCGCCCGGTCATCGACCCGCCCGCCACCGGGCCCTGATCGGACACCCGGTCCCGGCATGTAAATCTTGGACAGTTACCGGTGAACGGAAACTGTCCAAGATTGCCGTAACTCGTGCGCGGGCGTCGCCGTGCCGGTCAGTCCTTCTCGACGGTGACCTTGCTGGGCTTGGCGCTGCGCTCGTCGATGGTCGGCTTGCTGGGCCGCTTGCCGTTCTCGCCGGTGCTGGTGATCTTCGTCGGCTTGGCGCCCCGGCCGCCCTCGCCCGGGACAGCGGCCACGGTCGGCTCGCCGTCCACCCCGGCACTGGCCGCTCCACCGTCCACAGTCGTCACGGGCTCGGCCACCGGCCGGGTCCTGGTCTGCCCGCCGTCCTTCGCCGGCTCCTCCCCGGCGTCCGCCGGCTGTCCGGCGTCGACGGGCTGTCCGGTGTTGTCCGCCGGCTGTCCGGCGGGTTGTCCCGCCTGGGCGGGCTGTGCGGGATCGGCGGGGTCGGCGGGCTGTGCGGCGTCGGCGGGGTCGGCCTTGATCCCGTTCGCCGCGCCGGCCCCGGCGGCTGCCGTGCCGTTCGCCGTCGTAGCGGCTCCGGCGGTCGCGCCGTTCGCCGTCCTGGCCGTAGCGCCTCCGGTGGCCGCCGCGGCGGGCGCGGGAATGGTGGCCGGGCCGTCGCCGGCGACCGGAACGGTGGCGCTCTGCAACCGCAGCTCGGCCACCTGTCGCTGGAGCTCGTCGGACTCCTGCCGGGACTTCCAGGTCTCCTGTCGCAGGTCGGCCAGTTGCTGCTGGGCCTGGGCGATCTCCAGCATCACCTGGGCGAGCTGCTGCCGGCCGGCGGCCGCCTCCTGCTGGGTGGCCGCCAGATGCTGCTGGGTGGTGGCCAGGTGCTGCTGCGTGGTGGCCGCGTACTCCTCGAACTGGCGGCGGGAAGCCGCGACGTGCTCGTCCGCCTCGCGGCGCTTGTCGCCCGCCTCGGTCTCGGCCCGGCTCAGTAGCGTCGCGGCCTCCTCCTCGGCCCGCAGGCGCATGGTCAGCGCGTCCTGCTCGGCCGCCTGGCGGACCGCAGCGGCGCCCTGCTCGATCTCGTTCTTACGGGTGGTGTACTCGGTCTCCAGCTCGTTCTTGCGGCTGGTGTACTCGGTCTCCAACTGGTCGCGACGGCTGGTGAAGCCCGTCTCCAGCTCCTGCTGACGGCCGCTGAAGGTGCTCTCCAGCTCCTGCTGGCGACTGGTGAACCCGGTCTCCAGCTCGTGCAGGCGGGACTTGTACTGCTTTTCCAGCTCGTCGCGGCGCTTGGCGAACTCCTGCTCGGCGGCGGCCCGCCGCTGGGCCAGCTCCCGGTCGGCCGTCTCCCGTCGGGAGTTGACCTCCTGCTCCACCCCGGCCCGCCAGGCGCCCAGCTCCTGCTGGGTCTGCGCCCGCGCGTGCTGCACGTACGCCTCGGTCTCGCTGCGCATCCGCTGCACGTACGACTCGGTCTCGGTCCGGCTGCGCTTGGCCGACTCGGTGGCCTGCGTGACCAGCCGCTCCGCCTCCTGCTGGGCCTTCGCCCGGGTGGCCCGCCCGGCCATCGACGCGTCGTCGATGATCTGCTTGGCTTCCCGCTGTGCCTTGGCGTGGGTGGCCCGGCCGGCCTCGGTTGCCGTGTCGGCGAGCCGCTTGGCCTCCTGAAGGGCCTTGGCGTGCACCTCCTTGGCGGCCTCGCGCAGCTCGCTGGCCTCCTGCCGGGCGGTGGCCAGCGCCTCGCGGGCCGACTCGCGCAGCTTCGTGGATTCCTGCTGGGCCCGAGTGTGGATCTCCTTGGCGGTGTCCCGCAGCTGGGTGGCCTCCTGCTGGGCCTTCGCCAGCGCGTCCTGCGCCGTCTTGCGCAGCTTCGCCGACTCGTCCTTGGCCGACCGCAGGGTCGACTCGGCCTCGGCGCGTAGGGCGGCGCTGTGCCGCTCCTCCTCCGCGCGCCGCGAGGCGAGGGCGAGCTCGAAATCCTTCAGTGCCCGGGCGGCCTGTTCACGGGCCTCCTCGATGATGTGCTCGGCGGCGGCGCGACGGGCCTCGATCTCCTCGTTCGCCGCGGACAGGATCTGCTCCGCCTGCTCCTCGGCGAGGGCGAGGATCGACTCGACCCGGGGGCCGAGGTGTCGGAACGAGGCGCGGTCCACCACGTTCATCTGCTTGCGCACCTGGGCGAGGTCCCGCTGGAGCACCTCGACCTGGCCGGCGAGCTTGTGGATCTGTGTGTACGCCTGTTCCCGTTCGGCGGCGAGGGTGGCGATCTCGTGCTCGGCGCGCGCCACGTACCGGTCGACCTGTCGTTTCTCGTAACCCCGCAGAGCGGACTCGAAGCTGGGCTCCGTGGTCACGTCCCCGCCGAGTGCAAACAGTTCCTCGCCGTGCGACATGCCCCCATCCTCACACGCATCGGGCCCGGCTGGGGCGATACGGACGCCCCTTGTGGGAGCTACTTCACTCCGTTCGCAGAGCGGGACGCCAAGGGGTGGGAAACGCATACGGCGCGAGGTCACACCGGTCACCCGGTGTCACCTCGCGCCGTCGATGCCCCGACCTGACGCCTCGCGTCAGCCGGCGGTCTCCGCGGTCACCCGCTCCTGACCGCCGTCGGCCTTCTTGGCTTCCGGCTTCGCCGCCGGAACGCCGGGGACGATGCCGGCGAGCCCGGAGAGCATCTGACCGAGCTGCGAGGTGACCGCGTCCTTCTGCCGGGTGAGGTCCTCGACCTCGCGGCGGGCGGCCTGAGTGGTCAGCTCCGCCTCGGTGCGGGCCTCGGTGAGCAGGCGCTGCGACTCGGCCTTGGCCTCGTTGAGCGTCTTCTCGGAGAGCGCCTTGGCCTTGTCGATCGTCTCGTTGGCGCTGCGCTCCGACTCGACCCGGCGGGCCTCGGCGCGCTGCTCGATCTCCTTGGCGCGTTCCTGCGCGGCCCGGGCCCGCTGCTCGGCCTCGCTGACCATCTTCTGGGTCTGCGCCACCTGGGCGGCGTGCCGCTCGGACTCCTCGCGCTCGGACTTCTCGCGCCGCTCGGCCAGCTGGAGCTCCAGGGCCTGGAGGTCCTTGTCGCGCTTGTCCCGCGCGTCGGTGAGCAGCTTGGTCGCCTCGGCGCGCTTCTCCTCGGCCTCCCGGGCCGCCTTGGCCCGCTGCTGGGTGATCTCGCGCTCGGCGGTGGCGCGGAGGGTGGCCACCTCCCGCTCCACCGTCGACTTCAGCTCGGCCACCTCGTGCGCGGTGACGGTACGCAGCTGCTTGGTCTCGCGGTCGGCGTCGGCGCGCAGCGTGTCGGCCTCGCGGCGGGCCTGCACCCGGACCTCGGCGGCCTCGCGCTCGGCGGCGGTGCGCAGGTTGCCGGCCTCGCGCTCGGCGCTGGCCTTCATCGCGGCGGCCTCGGCGCGGGCCTTGTCGGTGATCTCACGGGCCTCGAGGCGGGCGGCGGAGAGGATGCCCTCCGACTCGCGCTTGGCCTCGTTGCGGTGGTCGTTGGCCTGCTCCTCGGCGAGCCGGAGGATCTGCTCGACGCGGGTGCCGAGCCCGGAGAGGGTGGGCCGGCTGTTCTCCTCGAGCTGCTTGTTCGTGTCGGTGAGCTTCTGCTCCAGCGCGCTCATGCGCTGTTCGGCTTGGCGGAGCCGACGCTGGGCGTCGTTCATCCGCTGCTCGGCCTCGGCACGGGCCTGCTCGGACTGGGTCAGCGCGGCCGTCATCCGGCCGATGAAGTCGTCGACCTGGTGGGTGTTGTATCCGCGCAGGCCAACGGTGAAATCTGGCTGCGAGTTCGCGTTATCGAAGAACGCGAGAGGGGAGGACTGCTGCTGGGGCATTGGGACATACTGGCAGACGCCCCAGGGTGCTTCGCAAGAGCGGTGCGCAGCTTTCGTGTCCTCTTTACATGGTCAACTCCCGCGCTCAGCGAGGCCGGACCAATGGGCGATCTTGGCAGGTCCCGGGCGGGTCGGACGCCACGCAGCGTGACGCGGAAAAGGGCCACGAGACGTGCCCGTGGCCCTTTGTTCGATCCGGCCGGGTATCCCGCTAATGGCGTTGGAAGAACAATGGCCGTTCACCCCATTGGCCGTCCGGTGCTCGTCCGTCCGGCCGGCGGCCCGGGCACTGTCCGAACGGGCGGTGCCGCTCAGTGCCCCCGGAAGCGGTTGATCGCGTCCTCGTGCCGGGCCCGCAGCTCCCCGTCGCGTACGCCCAGCCCGTCGGCGGGGGCGAGGCAGCGCACGCCGACCTTGCCCTGGTGGGCGTTGCGGTGCACCTCGTACGCCGCCTGCCCGGTCTGCTCCAGCGGGTAGGTGCGGGACACCGTCGGGTGCACCTTGCCGAGCGCGACCAGGCGGTTGGCCTGCCACGCCTCGTGGTAGTTGGCGAAGTGGCTGCCGACGATCCGCTTGAGGTGCATCCACAGGTAGCGGTTGTCGTACTGGTGCTGGTAGCCGCTGGTGGAGGCGCAGGTGACGATGGTGCCACCGCGCCGGGCCACGTAGACGCTCGCGCCGAAGGTCTCCCGGCCGGGGTGCTCGAAGACGATGTCCGGGTCCTCGCCGCCGGTCAGCTCGCGGATCCGCTCGCCGAAGCGCTTCCACTCGTCCGGGTCCTGGGTCTCCTCGTCCTTCCAGAACCGGAAGCCCTCCGCCGCCCGATCGATGACCAGCTCCGCGCCCATCCGGCGGCACAGCTCAGCCTTCTCCGGCGAGGAGACGACGCAGACCGGGATGGCCCCGCCGTTCAACGCCATCTGGGTGGCGTACCCGCCGAGGCCGCCGGAGGCGCCCCAGATCAACACCACGTCGCCCTGCTTCATGTTCGCGCCGTGGTGCGAGACGAGCTGCCGGTACGCGGTGGAGTTGACCAGCCCCGGGCTGGCCGCCTCCTCCCAGCTCAGGTGCCGTGGCCTGGGCATCAGCTGGTTGGCCTTGACCACGGCCAGCTCGGCCAGCCCGCCGAAGTTGGTCTCGAAGCCCCAGATCCGCTGCTGCGGGTCGAGCATGGTGTCGTCGTGCCCGGCCGCGTCCTCCAGCTCGACGGAGAGGCAGTGCGCGACCACCTCGTCGCCGGCGGCCCACCGGGTCACCCCGGGGCCGGTGCGCAGCACCACGCCGGCCGCGTCCGAGCCGACCACGTGGTACGGCAGGTCGTGCCGGCGGGTCAGCTCCGAGATCCGGCCGTATCGCTGGAGGAACTTGAAGGTGGGCAGCGGCTCGAAGATGCTGGTCCACACCGTGTTGTAGTTGATCGCGCTGGCCATCACCGCGACCAGCGCCTCGCCCGGCCCCAGCTCCGGCGTCGGCACCTCCTGCACGTGCAGCGCCTTGCGGGGGTCCTTGTCCCGGGTGGCCATGCCGTCGAACATCCGGGCCTCTTCGGCGCGGACGACCACGCCCCGGTAGCTCTCCGGAACGGGCAGCCCGGCGACGCCGGCGAGCTCGCGGTCCGGATCGCTCGATTCCTCCGCCGCCATGATCGCTTCGAGGATGTCCTGCACGGTGACCTCCGGTTCGTCCGCACCCGCACGGGCCCGGGTGCTGCCATCGTCGGCGCCGGTGGGCGCGACCGCCATGTCGGCATTCGACACATCCGGCACCGGTCGCGCTCCTGTGGGCCGGGACGTTACTGAACGGTAGCTAAAGTCGGAAGTCCTCTGTGAAAAACTGCATCCGCCGATGCGTGAAGGTGTCCGGCCGCCCCGTCAACCGCGCACCCACGCGCTCGCGCACCTCGGCCGCGCCCGCCGAAGCGGCGTTAGGAAGGGACCCTTCCTATACACGAGGCGATAGAAAGGGTCCCTTCCTTGCACGGTCAGTGGGTGGTGGCGGGCTCGACGAGTTCGACCAGGACGCCGCCGGCGTCCTTGGGGTGCACGAAGTTGATCCGGGAGTCCGCGGTGCCGCGCCGTGGTGTGTCGTAGAGCAGCCGCATCCCGCGCGCCCGCAGCGCGGCGCAGGCCGCGTCGATGTCCACCACGGTGTACGCGACCTGCTGCACGCCCGGCCCGTTGCGGTCCAGGAACTTGGCGATCGTCGACTCCGGGGTGAGCGGGGCGAGCAACTGCACGCAGCCGCCCTCGGCGGTCGGCCCGACGGCCAGCATCGCTTCCCGGACGCCCTGCTCAGCGTTGGTCTCGGTGTGCACGCAGCGCATCCCGAACGTCCGCTGGTAGAAGTCGATCGCGGCGTCCAGGTCGGCCACGGCGATCCCGACGTGGTCAATCTTGCGAAGCCCGATGTCTGTGACGTAGTCCGCACCGGGCTCGGCGGGGGAGTTCTCAGCCATGGCGCTAGTCTGGCCGAACAATCGTTAAGGCGTACAGCTCGGCACCCCCCTCGGAGGCAGGCATGGCTTCGGTGATCGTCAGCGGCGCGCGGACCCCGATGGGGCGGCTGCTGGGCAACCTCAAGGACCTTCCCGCCACGAAGCTCGGCGGGATCGCGATCAAGGCGGCGCTGGAGCGCGCCGGCGTCAGCCCGGACCAGGTCCAGTACGTGATCATGGGGCAGGTGCTGCAGGCCGGCGCCGGCCAGATCCCGGCCCGGCAGGCGGCGGTCGAGGCCGGCGTGCCGATGTCCGTGCCGGCGCTGACCATCAACAAGGTCTGCCTCTCCGGCCTGGACGCGATCGCCCTGGCCGACCAGCTCATCCGGGCCGGCGAGTTCGACATCGTGGTGGCCGGTGGCATGGAGTCGATGACCAACGCCCCCCACCTGCTGCTCGGCCAGCGCTCCGGTTACAAGTACGGCGACGTAGTGGTCAAGGACCACATGGCGCACGACGGGCTCAGCGACGCCTGGGACTGCTGCTCGATGGGCGAGTCCACCGAGCGGCTCGGCACGAAGCACGGCATCTCCCGCGAGGAGCAGGACGCCTTCGCCGCGGCCAGCCACCAGCGGGCCGCCGCCGCCCAGAAGAACGGCCACTTCGCGGACGAGATCACCCCCGTGGTGATTCCGCAGCGCAAGGGCGACCCGCTGGTGATCAGCGAGGACGAGGGCATCCGCCCGGACACCACCGTCGAGTCGCTGGCCAAGCTGCGTCCGGCGTTCAGCAAGGACGGCACCATCACCGCCGGCAGCTCCTCGCCGATCTCCGACGGCGCCGCCGCGGTGGTCGTGATGAGCATGGCGAAGGCCAAGGAGCTGGGGCTGACCTGGCTGGCCGAGATCGGCGCGCACGGCAACGTGGCGGGCCCGGACAACTCCCTGCACTCGCAGCCGTCCAACGCGATCAACCACGCCCTGAAGAAGGGCGGCCTGAGCGTCGAGGACCTGGACCTCATCGAGATCAACGAGGCGTTCGCCCAGGTCGGCATCCAGTCCACCCGTGACCTGGGCATCAGCCCGGACAAGGTGAACGTCAACGGCGGCGCGATCGCGCTGGGGCACCCGATCGGCATGTCCGGTGCCCGGCTGGTGCTCACCCTCGCGCTGGAGTTGAAGCGGCGTGGCGGCGGCACCGGTGCGGCGGCGCTCTGCGGCGGCGGCGGCCAGGGGGACGCCCTGATCATCCATGTCCCGGGGAATGCAGCGGCCAACCAGTGAGCGCGACAAGCGAGCCGGTTCTGCGAGCCCCGCAGTCGTGAACGAAGATGACACAGTGAGCGAAGCGGTCGAGCACGTTCCGGCGGCCGGCGCGCCAGCGGTGCGCCGGAGTCGGGACGTGCCCCTGCTGGTCGAGCGGGCCCGCGCGGGTGACCCCCGCGCGGTGGCCCGCCTGATCACGCTGGTGGAGAACGGCGACGAGCTGCTGCCGGAGATCGCCGCCGCCCTCGCGCCGTACGCCGGTCAGGCCCAGGTGGTGGGGCTGACCGGCTCGCCCGGGGTGGGTAAGTCGACCACCACGAACGAGCTGGTCCGCGCGCTGCGGGCGCGGGGGCACCGGGTCGGCGTGCTGGCGGTCGACCCGTCCAGCCCGTTCACCGGCGGGGCGATCCTCGGTGACCGGGTGCGGATGCAGGACCACGCCACCGACCCGGGCGTCTACATCCGGTCCATGTCCAGCCGCGGGCACCTCGGTGGACTGGCTGCGGCGACGCCGCAGGCGGTCCGGGTGCTGGAGGGCGCCGGCTGCGACGTGGTGCTGGTGGAGACCGTCGGCGTCGGGCAGGCCGAGGTGGAGGTCGCCTCGCTGGCCGACACCACGCTGGTGCTGCTCGCTCCCGGCATGGGTGACGCGATCCAGGCGGTCAAGGCCGGCATCCTGGAGATCGCCGACGTGTTCGTGGTCAACAAGGCCGACCGGGACGGCGCCGACGCCACCGTCCGCGACATCCAGGGCATGATCGCGCTCGGTGAGCGCGGCCCGGGGATGTGGCGGCCGCAGGTGGTCCGTTCGGTCGCCGCCCGTGGTGAGGGCATCGACGACATCGCCGCCGCGATCGACAAGCACCGTGGCTGGCTGGTCGAGCACGGGGAGCTGCGCCGCCGCCAGGAGGCGCGGGCCGCCGCCGAGATCGAGGCCATCGCGCTCGGCGTGCTCCGCGCCCGCATCGGCTCCCTACGCGACGGCACCGAACTGCAGACGCTGGCCGCGAAGGTCGCCGAAGGCGCCCTCGACCCGTACGCGGCAGCGGACGCCCTGCTCGCCCAGGTCGCCCGCTAACCCGCCCCCCCCGCGCCGCGCCGCGCCGCGCGCCGCCGCACCCCGCCTCGTCGATCTAGGGCGCATCGTCGTGAGTGGATCTCCACAAGCGACGATAGTCCCTAGATCGACGAGGCAGTAGGCTCGCGGACGCGCGGGGTGGTTCGCGTGCGGCCGGAGGACGGCAGCGTGGATGAGAGCGGGGAGCGGGACGTGAGCGACGAGGCGACGCGGGAGCTGACCACTGTGCCGTCGGTGGCCGGCGGGTCGACGCAGGTCTCCGACGAGGTGGTCGAGAAGATCGCCGTCGCGGCGGCCCGCGCGGTGCCCGGGGTGGCCGAGCTGGGCGGGGACGTCGCCCGGTTCTTCAACTCCGTCCTCGACCGGGTCGGGCTGGACCAGGTGGGCGACGCCCGGCGGGGCTGCTCGGCGCACGTGACCGGGGACGCCGCAGTGGTCAACCTGGTGCTGGTCATCCAGGCCGGCCAGCCGGTTCCGGAGATCACCGGCCAGGTGCGGGCCCGGGTCACCGAGGCGGTCGAGGCGTACGGGCTGCGGGTGGACGAGGTCAACATCCGCGTCGACGACGTGGCGATGGGCGGGCCGGCGACGCCAGCCGTCTGATCGTCGGCGCAGCTCAGGTTACCCGTCAGTACGACGTGACTTAGCGATCGTTCAGGCAAGGGCTCTACACTCGACGTGCAGTCGAGGACCGAGGAGGAGCCCTGCGCATGGACGCCGACGAGATCGCCGCCGGACGGGCACGCTGGCAGGCCCGGTACGACTCCGCGCGCAAGCGGGACGCGGACTTCACCACGCTCTCCGGGATGCCGGTCGACCCGGTCTACGGGCCGCCGGAGGGTGCCGCCTACCCGGGGTTCGAGCGGATCGGCTGGCCGGGCGAGTACCCGTACACCCGGGGCCTGCATCCGACCGGCTACCGCGGGCGGACCTGGACGATCCGGCAGTTCGCCGGCTTCGGCAACGCCCAGCAGACCAACGAGCGCTACAAGATGATCCTCGGCGCCGGCGGCGGTGGCCTCTCGGTCGCGTTCGACATGCCGACCCTGATGGGCCGCGACTCCGACGACCCGCAGGCGCTCGGCGAGGTCGGCCACTGCGGCGTCGCCATCGACACCGCCACCGACATGGAGGCGCTCTTCGACGGCATCGACCTGGCCGGCGTCACCACCTCGATGACCATCTCCGGCCCGGCCGTGCCGGTGTTCTGCATGTACCTGGTCGCCGCCGAGCGGCAGGGCGCGGATCTGTCCAAGCTGGATGGCACGCTGCAGACCGACATCTTCAAGGAGTACATCGCGCAGAAGGAGTGGCTCTTCGACCCGGAGCCGCACCTGCGCCTGATCGGCGACCTGATGGAGTACTGCGCCCAGGAGATCCCGCGCTACAAGCCGCTGTCGGTCTCCGGCTACCACATCCGCGAGGCCGGCTCGACAGCCGCGCAGGAGCTGGCGTACACCCTGGCCGACGGTTTCGGCTACGTGGAGCTGGGCTTGAGCCGCGGGCTGGACGTCAACGTCTTCGCGCCGGGTCTCAGCTTCTTCTTCGACTCGCACCTCGACTTCTTCGAGGAGATCGCCAAGTTCCGCGCCGCCCGGCGGATCTGGGCCCGGTGGCTGCGCGACGTCTACGGAGCGACCAGCGAAAAGGCCCTCTGGCTGCGGTTCCACACGCAGACCGCCGGCGTGTCGCTGACCGCCCAGCAGCCGGTCAACAACGTCGTACGCACCGCCGTCGAGGCGCTGGCCGCGGTGCTCGGCGGGACGAACTCGCTGCACACCAACGCGCTGGACGAGACCCTTGCGCTGCCCACCGACGAGTCGGCCGAGATCGCCCTGCGTACCCAGCAGGTGCTGATGGAGGAGACCGGCGTGGTCAACGTGGCCGACCCGCTCGGCGGCTCCTGGTACGTGGAGGCGCTCACCGACAAGATCGAGGCCGAGGCGGAGGAGATCTTCGCCCGGATCCGGCAGCTCGGTGGGGAGGGCCCGCACCAGATCGGCCCGATGACCTCCGGCATCCTGCGCGGCATCGAGGACGGCTGGTTCACCGGGCACATCGCCGAGTCGGCCTTCGTCTACCAGCAGGCCCTCGAAAAGGGCGACAAGAAGATCGTCGGCGTCAACTGCCACACCGGCACGGTCGCCAAGGAGCTGGAGATCCTGCGCATCTCGCACGAGGTGGAGCTGGAGCAGCGCCGGGTGCTAGCCGAGCGCAGGAGCGGACGGGACGAGTCCGCCGTCCGCGCGGCGATCGCCCGGATGGTCGACGTCAGTCGTACCGACCAGAACATGATCCCCGCCATGCTCGACGCCGTCCGCGCCGAAGCCACCCTCGGCGAGATCTGCGACGCCCTCCGCGCGGAATGGGGCACCTACCGCGAACCCGCGCGCTTCTGACGCACCCCGCCAAACCCCCGTCGATCGTGCACGTGCTGCCCCGGCAGATGCCGCAGATGCCGCGTCTCCGGGGCAGAAAGTGCATGATCACGGGGGTTGGGCCGGTGCGGGTGAGAGTTGCAACGTCCCAGTTGCGGGTGAGGGGAGATCGCGGGCTCACGTGCGAGACTAGGTAACCATGAGCGACCCACGGATCACCTCGTCGATCTTCACCCGCGGCGCGGTCGACCTCAGCACGCTGCGCGGCCCCGCACCAGCCAGTACCCGCCCCGGCACACCCCCGCAGGGCGCCCCGTCCGCCGGCGCTCCCGGCGCACCCACCGCCGGCGGTAACGCCGCCATCGTCGACGTCACCGAGGCGACCATCCAGGCCGACGTGCTCGAGCGGTCGATGGCCATGCCCGTCATCGTCTTCTTCGGCGCGGCCGGCTTCCCGGAGAGCGACGAGTTCGCCCCGGTGCTGGAGCGGCTGGCCGCCGAGAGCGGTGGCACGTGGGTGCTGGCACGGGTCGACGTGCAGGAAAACCCCCGGATCGCCCAGATGTTCCGGGTCCAGGGCATCCCCATGGTCTACGCGGTCGTCGGCGGCCAGCCGATCGACGCCTTCTCCGGCGTGGTGCCGGAGGCGCAGCTGCGCCAGTGGATCCAGGCCGTGCTCAAGGCCGGCGGCGTGGCCGTCGCCGAGCCGGAGGACCCCCGCCTCGACGAGGCTGACGACGCCCTGATGAGCGGCGATCTGGACGCCGCCGAGCGGGCGTACCGCAAGATCCTGGCGGACAGCCCGGCGGACGCCGCCGCCGAGGCGGGCCTGGCCCAGGTCGGGGTGGCCCGCCGGGTGGCCGGCGCCGACCCCGCGACCGCGCTGGCCGCCGCCGAGAGCGCCCCCGACGACGTGGCGGCCCAGCTGCTCGCCGCCGACATCGAGGTGCTCAGCGGCCTGGCCGACCAGGCGTACGCCCGGCTCGTCAGCCTCGTCCGGCGCACCGCCGGCGAGGACCGCGAGACGGTACGCCAGCACCTGGTCTCGCTGTTCACCATCGCCGGCCCGGATGATCCGGCGGTCGCCTCGGCACGCCGGGCCCTGGCCAGCGCCCTGTTCTGAGTTCGTAGCACGCCAGCGCGGGCCGGCGTTCCGGCCGGCCCGCCCGACCAACGAGGACGGGAGCTCATGATGCGCCGGATCGCCGTCCTCGACGCGCCGACAAACCTCGGTCTGCGGCCGCCGACGTCCACCTCGGTCCCGGGCTGCGCGAAGGCGCCCGGTGCGCTGCGCGACCACGACCTGCTGGCCCGACTGCGGGCCCGCGACGCCGGCTGCCTCACCCCACCCCGGTACGACCCGGGTGACTGGCGGCCCGGCGACGGGGTGTGCCACGCCCGGGAGATCGCCGACTACTCGTTGGCGCTCGCCGAGCGGATCGGCTCCATCATCGACCGGGGGGAGTTCCCGGTGGTGCTGGGCGGCGACTGCTCCGTTCTGCTCGGCTCGGCGCTGGCCATGCACCGTCTCGGCGAGGCGGTCGGCGGGCGGATCGGGCTGGTCTTCGTGGACGGGCACTCCGACTTCCGGCATCCCGGCAACGCCTCCTACGTGGGCGCGGCGGCCGGCGAGGACCTGGCCCTGGTCACCGGGCGGGGGCAGGCCGACCTGGCCGCGCTGGAGGGGCGCCGACCCTACTTCCGTGACATCGACGTGGTGGTGCTCGGCATCCGGGCGCAGGACGAATACCGGCTCGACCTCCAGGCGGCCGGGATCGTCACCCGGCCGGTGCCGGCGCTGCGCGCCGAGGGCGCCGCCCGGACGGCCCAGTGGGCGCACGAACAGCTCGCCGACTGCGCGGGCTACTGGGTGCACATCGACGTGGACGTGCTCGACCCGGCGGTGATGCCCGCCGTGGACGCGCCGGACCCGGGCGGGATCGCCTTCGCCGAGCTGGAGATCCTGCTCGCCGGCCTGGTCGACACCCCGCACTGCCTCGGCGTCGAGCTGACCGTCTTCGACCCCGACTACGACCCGGACGGCTCCTACGCGGCCGAGATCGTCAACACCGTGGTGGCCGGGCTGGCCCCGGTGACCGCCCCCGAGGCGGTGCCGCCCCGGTTGCTGTCGGCCCGGCCGGCACCCACGCCGCGCCGCGGCAATGGCCGACTCGGGGCCGGCCCCGGGCGGCTCGACGGCCCTCGACCCGCCCCCGGTGACGCGGCCGAAGCCGAACCCTCCGGCGTCCGCCCCGCTGGGGGGCGGTCGCCCCTCGACGACCTGGCGCCGGCCGAGTCGGAGCCGCTGGGCGCACTCGTGCCGGTGCAAGCGGAGCCGCCGGGCGATGGTCCGGGCCGCGACGGCCGAACGGACCGGGAGCACGTCGCGCACGTCGCGGCTCCGGTCGAGCGAGAACCGGTCGGCCCGCCCGCGTCGGCCGGCCCGGGTCTGCTGCGGCGACCCTCGCCGACCGCCTCGGACCCCAGCGCCGACACGGCCTGACCACCGGCCGCTCCCACCAGGGGCGGCCGGTGGTCAGACCAACGCCCGGTGGGTCAGCGGGCCGGGAGGGCGCGCAGGAAACGCTCGGCGATCGGTACGGCGGACGCGCCGCTGGCGCCGCCCTTCTCCACGAAGACGGCGAACGCGACGTCACCCTGCCAGCCGACGAACCAGGCGTGCGTGTGGGCCGGGTTGTCGTCGTACTCGGCGGTGCCGGTCTTGCCGTACACCTGGCCGCGCGGGACGTCCTTGAGCGCGCTGCCGGTGCCGGCGGTGACCACCTCGCGCATCATCGTGCGCAGCGGCTCGATCGACTGCGGCTTGAGCGGTCCGTCGGTTGCGGCCGACCTGGCCGGCGCCGGGTCGATCAGCAGCTTCGGCTGGATGAAGGCGCCCCGGGCGACAGCGGCGGTGGCGCCCGCCATCGCCAGCGGGCTGACCAGCGTGGTGCCCTGCCCGAATGAGGCGGCGGCCTGCTCGGCGAGGCTGCCGCCCGTCGACACCTTGCCGGTGAACGCGTCCGTGCCGATGTCCCACTGCCCCTCCAGGCCCAGCGAGCGGCCGGCGGCGGCCAGCCCGTCGCCGCCGAGCTTCGGTGCCAGCGAGGCGAACGCCGTGTTGCAGGACTTGGCGAAGTCGGTGCGGAACGGCACCGAGCCGAGCTCGAAGTTGTCCGAGTTCTTGAAGGACCGGCCGTCGACGGTGAAGGTCTTCGGGCATGCCACCGGCCCGTCCAGCGTGACCGCTCCGCGATCCAGCAGGCCCAACGCGCTGACCATCTTGAACGTCGAGCCCGGCGGCACCTGGGCGGTGAAGGCCAGGTTCTCACCGGCCGGCCCGGGCCCGTTGGCCGCGGCGAGCACCGCGCCGTCGCTGACCCGCACCGCCACCAGGGCCGACCGGTGGGGCTCGGCGCGCAGCGCCCCGTCGGCCGCGTTCTGGGTGGCCACGTCCAGGGTGGTCTTCAACGTCTGCCCGGGCTGCGGCTCCCGGCGGAACAGCTCGGTGCCGGTGGATTCAAGCTTGCCGTCCTCGGCGGGACGCTCGATCAGCACGGTCAGCCCCGGACCGCCGCGCAGCCGCTCGTCGTAGCGACCCTGGAGCCCTCCGTGCCCGACCAGGTCACCGGCGACGTAGCGGTCGGGGTGCGCGGCGAGGTCGTCGGCCTGCGCCGGGTCGACCGATCCGAGTAGTGCCCGCGCGAACTCCCGGGTCGGCGCCAGGTCGAGCTTGTCGGTCGGGAACTTGGTGCCGGGCAGGTCGTAGATCCGGGGCTTGATCTGCCGGTACGCCTCCTGGCGCAGGGTCACCACCTCGACGAGGGCATTCGGCTCGGCCTTGGCGATACGGTCGGGCAGATCGGACAGGTCGACTGCGGGGACCAGCGCCGGACGGATCGCCCTGAAGGCCGCGTCGAGGTCCTTGACCAGCTTCTTGACGTCGGTGACCTCACTCGGCTGCACACCCACCCGGACCACCGGGCGAGGTGTCACGATCGGTTGCCCGGCGCCGTCCAGCACCCCCGCCCGGGGGGCGGTGTCACGGCGCAGCGCCAGCCGGTCACCCTTGGTGAGCTGCTCGTGCACCACCCGGGGCTCCCAGATCACCTGCCACTGGTCGTCGTCGCCCTGGGTGAGCCGCACCTCCCGGTCGTACGCCCAGCGGACCTGACCGGGAAGCTGCCACTCCACCCGGACGCTCGCGGTCGCGGTGTCGGCCGTGATCTTCGGATCGCCCTGGCGGGTCAGCGTGGGCGGGGTGGCCGCCAGCTCACCGGAGAGCTCCTTGATCTCGCGCGCCACCTCGGCCGACGGCAGTTTGGCGCCGGTCGTGTCGACCACGCCGACCGCCTGGAGGTCGCCGCTGCGCCAGCCCGCGAGGAAGGCGTCGACGCTGCGCTCCGGCCCGTCGTCACCTGAGCAGGCGGCCAGGAGACCGGCGGTGAGCAGGGCCGCGGCGAGGGCGGCGACTCGCCGCCGGTGGTTCGGTCGGTGGAGCCGGGGGTACGACAGGGGCATGGAGCAGGTCCTTCCGATCTCGGAATGCCCCTGCACGGTAGTACGCCACCGCTGTCCCGAGCGTCCCATGGTGCCGCCCGACGTGCGGAAAGACGGCCCGCGCCGGTGTGATGAACATCGCGTGGCGGGGTATCCCGCAACCGGCCAACCTCGGACCCGCAACGGGTGAAAGGACAGAGTCCCGATCCGGACGTCCGGCCAGTGGTCCACCGACGAAGGTGCAGAGCGGTAGGCCTAGGCTGGGCGGCAGAGTGACCCACAACGCGGTGGGTCGAGGGGAGTGGCACCGATGGACCGGCGTCCGGCGATCAAACCGGAACCCGACCTCCGGCAGGATGACTCCGGCCGGGACGACGACAGCTTCGATTCGGCGACCGACGGGGACGGCTACGGCCGGCTCGACACGGGAGTGACCGGGCTGACCGGGTCGAGCATCGACACCATCTACGATCTGGGCCTGCCGACCGAGGCGTTGGCCGACGACGTGGAGGACGCCGAGCTCGATGAACCGGTGCCCAACGCGGAGCGCCTGGTGGCGCAGGCTGTCGCACTCGCAGGGGACGACCACGACGCGGCGACCCTGGTCGGACGCTTCTGGCGGTTCGCCCCGGACGAGGAGCTGGTCGGCTTCACGGCGGAGGAGATGCTCGACGCGGCCCGGGCGCACCGGGACCTCGCCCAGCAGCGGGTGCCCGGGGAGCTGAAGCTGCGGATCCACGAGCCGCACGCGGACCAGCACCACACGGTTGTCGAGATCGTCACCGACGACATGCCGTTCCTGGTCGACTCGGTGACCGCGCTGCTCAACTCGTACCACCTGGACGTGCACCTGCTGGTGCACCCGCTCGTCGTGGTCCGGCGCGAGCCGCTGGGCCGCCTCACCGAGGTCTCCGCGGACGTGGAGCCGGACGACGCGATCGCCGGCGACATCATCGAGAGCTGGATGCGGGTCGAGATCGACCCGGTCCGGGACGCGGCCGAGCGGGACCGGCTGCGCCGCGAGCTGCAGCGGGTGCTCACCGACGTGCGGGAGGCGGTGGAGGACTGGCCGAAGATGCGCCAGCGCGCCCTGGCTCTGGCCGACGACCTGGCCGCGGCGCGTACCTCCGACAACCGTCCGCCGGTGCCGGAGAAGGACATCACCGACTCGGTGGAGCTGCTGCGCTGGCTCGCCCAGGACCACTTCACCTTCCTGGGCTACCGGGAGTACCGGCTGGTGGACGCCCCCGGCGGGGACGGCGCGGACGTGGTCGACGGCAAGGCGCTGGAGGCGGTACTCGGCACCGGTCTGGGCATCCTGCGGTCGGATTCGCCGGAGGCCCGTTCGCTGACGTCGATGACGCCGGAGGCCCACGAGAAGGTGCTCGAGAAGCGCCTGCTCATCATCACCAAGGCCAACTCGCGGGCCACCGTGCACCGCTCGGCGTACCTGGACTACATCGGCTTCAAGATCTTCAACGAGGCCGGCGAGGTGATCGGCGAGCGGCGCTTCCTGGGGCTGTTCTCCACCGCCGCGTACCGGACCAGCGTGCGGGAGCTGCCGGTGGTGCGCCGCAAGGTGGCCGAGGTCCTGGACCGCTCCGGCCTGAGCCGGCGCAGCCACTCCGGCAAGGATCTGCTCCAGATTCTGGAGACCTACCCGCGCGACGAGCTGTTCCAGATCAAGACCGACGACCTGTACCACGCCGTGATCGGCGTGCTGCGGATGGCCGGCCGCCGGCAGCTGCGGGTCTTCCTGCGCCGGGACGCCTACGGGCGGTTCATCTCCTGCCTGATCTACCTGCCCCGGGACCGGTTCACCACACAGAACCGGCTACGGATGCAGGACATCCTGCTGCGCGAGCTGAACGGTGTCGGGGTGGACTACACCACCCGGGTCACCGAGTCGATGCTGGCCCGGGTCCACTTCATCGTCCGCACCGACCCGACCCGGCCGCCTGGCGAGATCGACGCCGACCTGCTCGCCGAGGAGCTCGCCGACGCGACCCGGCTCTGGGACGACGACTACCGGCTGGTGCTGGAGCGCAAGCTCGGCGACGAGCAGGCCAAGCACCTGTTCGCCCGGTACGCCGACGCGTTCCCCGAGGGCTACAAGGACGGGCACACGCCGTACGAGGCGATGAAGGACCTGGCCAAGCTGGAGCTGCTGGAGGAGCCCGGCCAGCTGGAGATGCACCTGTTCCGCAAGCAGCTCGCCCCCCGGCCCGGCACCCGCGTCCCGGGCGCCGACCTGGTCGAGGCGATGGACGTCCGGTTCAAGGTCTACCGGTACGGCGAGCCGATGATGCTCTCCGCGGTACTGCCGGTGCTGCACTCGCTCGGCGTCCGCGTGGTCGACGAGCACCCGTACGAGGTGGACCGGGTCGACGGCCGGGTGTACCTGTACGACTTCGGCCTCATGCTGCCCGAGGGGCACCAGGAGCTGGCCGAGGTGCGCCCGCACGTGGAGAACGCGTTCGCGGCGGCCTGGCGCGGCGAGGCCGAGGTGGACCGGTTCAACGAGCTGGTGCTGCGCGGCGGGCTGACCTGGCGACAGGTGGTGGTGCTGCGGGCGTACGCGAAGTACTTGCGGCAGGCCGGCACGGTCTTCTCGCAGGACTACATGGAGCAGACCTTCATCGCGTACCCGAAGGTCGCCGCGCTGCTGGTGGAGCTCTTCGAGACCCGGTTCGCGCCGGGTGAGCTCAGCACGGAGCAGCGCCAGCAGCGCAGCGGTGAGCTGGTGGAGACGATCCGGGCCGCGCTGGACGACGTGGCCAGCCTCGACCAGGACCGGATCCTGCGCTCGTACCTGACGCTGATCGAGGCGACCCTGCGGACCAGCTTCTACCAGAAGCCGGTCGGCGGGCGGCCGAAGGCGTACGTGGCCTTCAAGCTCGATCCGCAGGCCATTCCGGACCTGCCGGCCCCGCGGCCGAAGTTCGAGATCTTCGTCTACTCGCCCCGGTTCGAGGGCGTGCACCTGCGGTTCGGGCCGGTGGCCCGGGGCGGGCTGCGCTGGTCCGACCGTCGGGAGGACTTCCGCACCGAGGTGCTCGGCCTGGTCAAGGCGCAGATGGTGAAGAACACAGTGATCGTGCCGGTGGGCGCCAAGGGTGGCTTCGTGCTCAAGCAGAAGCCGGGCGACCGGGACGAGGCGGTTGCCTGCTACCAGGAGTTCGTCGGCGCGATGCTGGACGTCACGGACAACATCGTCAGCGGGCAGATCGTGCCGCCCGTCGACGTGGTCCGCCACGACGGCGACGACCCGTACCTGGTCGTGGCGGCGGACAAGGGCACCGCCACGTTCTCCGACATCGCCAACGAGATCTCCAAGGCCCACAACTTCTGGATGGGCGACGCGTTCGCCTCCGGCGGTTCGGCGGGCTACGACCACAAGAGGATGGGCATCACCGCCCGGGGCGCCTGGGAGTCGGTCAAGCGGCACTTCCGTGAGCTTGGCCTGGACACCCAGGCCCAGGACTTCACGGTGGTGGGCGTCGGCGACATGTCCGGTGACGTGTTCGGCAATGGGATGCTGCTCTCCGAGCACATCCGGCTGGTGGCCGCCTTCGACCACCGGCACATCTTCCTGGACCCCGATCCGGACGCGGCCACCTCGTACGCCGAGCGCAGGCGACTGTTCGAGCTGCCCCGGTCGTCCTGGGAGGACTACAACCCCGAGCTGATCTCGGCCGGTGGCGGCATCTTCTCGCGTACCGCCAAGTCCATCCCGATCACTCCTCAGGTCCGGGCGGCGATCGGCCTGGACGACGACGTCACGCAGATTTCGCCACAGGAGCTGATGAAGGCGATTGTGACGGCGCCGGTGGACCTGTTCTGGAATGGCGGCATCGGCACGTACGTCAAGGCGTCCAGCCAGACCAACGCCGAGGTGGGCGACAAGTCCAACGACGCGATCCGGGTGGACGGGCGCAGCCTGCGCTGCCGGGTGGCCGGCGAGGGCGGCAACCTGGGCTGGACCCAGCTCGGTCGGATCGAGTACGCGTTGACCGGTGGCCGGATCTACACCGACTTCATCGACAACGCGGCCGGCGTGGACACCTCCGACCACGAGGTGAACATCAAGATCCTGCTGAACACCGCGGTCGCCGACGGGGAGCTGACCACGGCCGCCCGGGACGAGCTGCTGGCCGAGATGACCGACGAGGTCGCGGAGCTGGTGCTGCGGGACAACTACGACCAGGCCCGGGCGATCAACAACGCCCAGGCCCAGGCCGCCTCGCTGCTCCCGGTGCACCGACGGATGATCAACGATCTGGAGCGCTCCGGTGCGTTGGACCGGTCGCTGGAGGCGCTGCCGCCGGACGAGGAGTTGGCGGTCCGCAGCGAGTCCGGGCTCACCGCGCCGGAGTTCGCGGTGCTGCTCGCCTACGTGAAGATCGTCCTGGAGCGGGAGATCCTCACCGAGGGGCTGGCCGACGAGGAGTGGACGACCGATGTTCTGGTCAACTACTTCCCGACCCCGATGCGGGAGCGGTTCGCCGACCGGATGGGCCGGCACCGGCTGCGCCGGGACATCGTCACCACGGTGTTGGTCAACGAGGCGATCAACCGGGGCGGCATCTCGTTCGTCTTCCGAGTGGTCGAGGAGACCGCGGCCAGCGCCGCCGACGTGATCCGCGCCTATGTGGTGGTCAGCGAGGTCTTCGGTCTGCGTGAGCTGTGGGACGCGGTCGAGGCGCTGGACAACAAGGTCGCGCCGGAACTGCAGACCAGCGTCTACCTGGACACCCGGCGGCTGCTCGACCGCGCGGTGCGGTGGCTGGTGTCCAACCGGCGCTCGCCGATCGACGTACCGGGTGAGATCGCCCGCCTGCGGGACGGTGTCGCCCGGTTGCTGCCGGGCCTGGAGGAGCTGTTCTACGGCAGCGAGCGGCAGTCCATCGCGGCGCACATCGACTCGATGACCGAGCGTGGGCTGCCCCGGGAACTGGCCGAGCAGGCGACCCGGCTGATGTACAGCTTCGGCCTGCTGGACGTGGTGGAGACCGCGACCCGCAGCGGTCGGGACGTGGGCGAGGTGGCCTCGGTCTACTTCGTGCTCTCCGACCTGTTCCGGGTGGACTCGCTGCTGTCGAAGATCTCCCTGCTGCCGCGCGAGGACCGCTGGCAGACGCTGGCCCGGATGGCGCTGCGCTACGACCTGTACGCCGCGCTGGCCGCGCTCACCGCGGAGGTGCTCGACTCCACCCCGGATGAGCTGCCGCCGCACGAGCGGGTGCAGCAGTGGGAGCAGTCGAACGCCACCTCGATCCACCGGGCACGCCGGGCGATGGGGGAGTTCGACGAGTCGCGGGCGGATCTCGCCGCCCTGTCCGTGCTGCTGCGCCAGATCCGCACCCTGGTGCGGACCTCCGCCGCCGCCTGAGTCGGTACGCCGGACACGGTCCGGCCGATCGGGGTGACCCGATCGGCCGGACCGCTTCCGCTGGTGCCGGTCACTCCGCCAGGGTGGCGAAGACGACCACGTTGTCCGGGTAGCTCTTGACGGCCTGGTCGAACTGACCGCCGCAGGTCACGACCCGCAGGCCGGGCCGGTCGTTCGGCCCGTACACCAGCTCGGTGGGGAAGGACGTCTTCGGGTACGACTTCACCGAGTCGACCTTGAAGGCGACCGGTTGGTTGTCCGCCCGCCGCACGGTGATGGTGTCGCCGGGGACGAGAGAGCCGAGGTCGAAGAAGACGGCCGGACCGAGCTTCGCCGAGTCCACGTGCCCGACGATGACAGCGTTACCGGTTTCGCCGGGGCTCGGGCCCGGTTCGTACCAGCCGGCCCGGTCGGCCTGCTCCAGCGGGGGGACCTGGACTGTGCCGTCCGGGTTGGTGCCCAGCGACATGAGCGTCGCGTTGACGCCGATCTTGGGGATCTCGATGCTGGTCGGGGCCGAACGCTTCAGTCCGGTTGGAACGTCCCCGTCGACGGGCTCCCCGTCGGCCGGTGGGACGGTGCCGGTGACCGCCGGCCCGGTGACCTCGGGACCGGCCTGGGCCAGCGGCTGCGGCGGGCGGGGAGGTGGCGTGGTCTTCAGCGCGGCGCCGATCATGCCGGCACCGATCATGGCCAGGGTGACGACGACGACCGCGCCGGCGGCGCGCCACGGTTTCCCGTGACGGCCGCCGGCCCGTGTCGTCGTCACGTCAGACGAGCGAACCATCGGTCCGCCGACGACGCATCAGCACGATCCCGCCCAGCGCGGCAGCGCCGAGCAGGCTCGCCCCACCGGTGGCCAGGCCACGGTCGGTGCCGGTGCTCGCGCCACCGTCACCACCGTCGACCCCGCCGTGGGGCAGCACGACGAGCTCACCCTCGCCGCACGAGCCCTTGAGCTCGTAGCGACCCGGGCGGGCGTCCTTGTCGACCTTGGCCTCGCCGTAGTAGACGAAGTCCCGCTTGTTCTCCCAGCGGTCCTCGTCCCGGCTGTCCTTGCCGTAGTCGCCGCCCTCGTCGTGGCCGTTCTCCTTGGACTCCCAGCCCTTGTCCGAGCCGTACTCGTCGGAGCCGCCCTTGTCCGAGCCGTACTCGTCGGAGCCGCGCTCGTCCGAGCCGTACTCGTCGTGGCCCTTGGAGTCCGAGCCCTTGTCCGAGCCGTACTCGTCGGAGCCGCGCTCGTCCGAGCCGTACTCCTCGTGGCCCTTGGAGTCCCAGTCCTTCTTGTCCTCGTCCTTGGACTCCCAGTCCTTCTTGTCCTCGTCCTTGGAGTCGCGGCCTTCCTGGCCGTGCTCCTCGCCCTTCCAGTCCTTGCTGTCCTCGTCGCCGTGAGCGTCGGCCGCGGCGCCGCCACCCTGGCCGCCGTTCTCGTCCTTGCCCTCGTAGTCCTTGCCGTTCTCGTCCTTGCCGTGCTCGTCCTTGCTGTTGTCGTCCTTGCCCTTGTCGTCCTTGCCGTGCTCGTCCTTGCCGTTCTCGTCCTTGCCGTTGTGGTCCTTGCCCTTGTCGTCCTTGCCGTGCTCGTCCTTGCCGTTCTCGTCCTTGCCGTTGTGGTCCTTGCCCTTGTCGTCCTTGCCGTGCTCGTCCTTGCCGTTCTCGTCCTTGCCGTTCTCGTCCTTGCCGTCGTGGCCGGAGGAGTTCTCCTCCTCGCGCCAATCGCCCTTGTCGTCGTGCACCGGCTTGAGCTTCACCTTGCCGGTGACCTTGGACCACACGAACGCGTGCTCCTGGCGATCCGGGCAGATCTCGAGGAGCTTGACCTCTTCGCCGGCCTTGACGACGTGCGGCTTGGCGAGAACCTTGCCGTCACGGTCCTTGCCACCGTCGTGGTGCCCATCGGCGAACGCGATCCCCGGCGTGAACACCAAGAGCGCCGCACCGCCGAGCGCGGCGCCCGCAACGACCTTCCCGAGCATCTTCTTAGCCATGACCTGCGTCACTCCATCCCTGTTGTCCTGAGCCCGGCGACAACCGAGCTAAGACCGACGTTAGACCGTTTCATGAACTATGAAGGGAAACATTCGTGTTTTGACCTTTACTGCTGGTAAGCGGTAAAGGGGTGCTACGCGGCTTTCTCCCCGCCGAACGCGGTGTGGGAGCGCAACATCGGGTTGTGGGTGAGAGAAGGGGTTCCGCGCCCGCCGTGTCGGCCCGGCCGCGTCATCCGGTAGCGGCGGCGCGGTTCCGCTCGTGCCGGTCGCGCGGTCTCGCAGGTATCGTCCGAGTCGGGCCTCCGAATACATCGAGCCATTGCCATGGAAGCGCTCCCATGCAAGAATCGGCGCACGCGGTTCGGGGAGCCCCACCGCGCAGGCAGCGGAGTCGAGGGCAACCGGTCCGCCGGACGACATCCCGCCGCCGACCGACCGCTTGCCGGTCGTTCACCACCACCACCGCCCGTCCGGGTCGGGCACCCCCGAAGAATCCCGTTGGCGCCGGCGGCCGTCCGTGCAGGACGCCCACCGGGCCGTCTCGCCGGGCCGTACGCGAGCCCGGTCTCGCCCAAGGAGATCAGTGGCATGAATGTGTGGAGAAGGCTGTCCGGCCCACGCCGGGCAATCGCGCTCGCCGGCGCGGGCGTCCTGGTCGCCGGCGGGTTGGTGACGATCCCCGTCACCGCGGCGCAGGCCGCGACCCAGTGCGACATCGCCTACTCGGCGAACGAGTGGCCCGGTGGCTTCACCGCGAGCATCACAATCAAGAACGTCGGCGACCCGATCAACGGCTGGACGCTTGGGTGGACCTTCCCGAACTCCAGCCAGCGGGTGCAGCAGGGCTGGTCGGCCGAGTTCACCCAGTCCGGCAGCCAGGTCACCGCGCGCAGCCTGTCCTACAACGGCAGCCTCGCCACCGGCGCGTCGACGAGCATCGGGTTCAACGGCGCGTGGAGCGGCAGCAACCCCAAGCCGACCTCGTTCACCCTCAACGGAGTGACCTGCAACGGTGGCACCACGCCGCCGACCACACCCCCGCCGACGACCCCGCCCCCGACCACGCCTCCGCCGACCACACCCCCGCCGACCACGCCGCCGCCCACCGGTAGCAAGGTGGACAACCCGTACGCCGGGGTCCGGGGGTACGTGAACCCCGAGTGGAAGGCCAAGGCGGACGCCGAGCCGGGCGGCAGCCGGGTCTCCAACAACCCGACCGCTGTGTGGCTGGACCGGATCGCCGCCATCAACGGCACCCCGGACAGCAGCTCCAACGGCGCCTTCGGTGTGCGCGACCACCTGGAGGAGGCGCTGCGCCAGGGCGCCGGCTACATCCAGTTCGTGATCTACAACCTGCCCGGCCGGGACTGCGCCGCGCTCGCCTCCAACGGTGAGCTGGGCCCGGACGAACTGCCCAAGTACAAGGCCGAGTACATCGACCCGATCGCCGCGATCCAGGGCGATCCGAAGTACCGGAACATCCGGATCATCAACATCATCGAGATCGACTCGCTGCCCAACCTGGTGACCAACACCTCCGGGCAGGCCGGCGGCACGGTCATGTGCGACACGGTCAAGGCCAACGGCGCATACGTCAACGGCGTCGGTTACGCCCTGGCGAAGCTGGGCGCGCTCGGCAACGTCTACAACTACATCGACGCCGCGCACCACGGCTGGATCGGCTGGGACAGCAACTTCGGCCCGACCGCCGACATCCTGAAGTCCGCCGCGGTCGCGTCCGGCAGCACGGTCAACAACGTGCACGGGTTCATCGTCAACACGGCGAACTACTCGGCGCTGCGCGAGCCGTACGTCAAGATCACCGACTCGGTGAACGGCACTTCGGTGCGACAGTCCAAGTGGGTCGACTGGAACTTCTACGTCGACGAACTGTCCTTCGCCCAGGCGTTCCGCGACAAGCTGGTCCAGGTCGGCTTCAACTCCGGCATCGGCATGCTGATCGACACCTCCCGCAACGGCTGGGGCGGCACCGCCCGGCCCACCGGACCGGGCGCGACGACGAGCGTGGACACATACGTCAACGGCGGTCGGATCGACCGGAGGCTCCACCTGGGCAACTGGTGCAACCAGGCCGGCGCCGGCCTCGGCGAGCGGCCCCGGTCCAACCCGGAGCCGGGCATCGACGCGTACGTCTGGGTGAAGCCCCCGGGCGAGTCGGACGGCTCCAGCCGGGAGATCCCGAACAACGAGGGCAAGGGCTTCGACCGGATGTGCGACCCGACGTACGGCGGTAACGCCCGCAACGGCAACAGCCCATCCGGAGCGCTGCCTGACGCGCCGATCTCCGGCGCGTGGTTCTCCGCCCAGTTCCAGGAGCTGATGCGCAACGCGTACCCGGCGCTCTGACCGGATCGCTCCCGCACCCACCCGCCGCGGGCGGTAGGTGAGGCACTGCCGGCGGCAGGTTCCCCGGGTCCCCGGTCCGACCGTGACGGTCGGACCGGGGACCCCCTCGTGGGCCCTGCTCAGGGCACTGTGCGCTCGATCGCCGCCCGACCCTGCTCGGCCAGGTCGTGGCGGGCCTTGTCCAGGTTCTCCGGGGTGAGGTCCTGCCCGCGGGCCATCACCAGATCCTCCGGCTCCCAGGGCTGTTCCGCGCCCGTGCGGATGTTGTCCCCGCCGGCGCCGGTGCCCGTTCCGGTCGCCCCGGTGCCGGCAGCGTACGGGTCGCCGAGCAGGTCGTCGGTGCCAGGCGCGAGGTCGTCCGGCCGGGTGCGGGGCTCACCGAAGGCCGGGGTGTCCCGGTCCGGGCCGCCCCCGGTCCGCAGCTGCGGGACGGTGCTGTCATCGTCCGCCGCCGCGGCCATCTCCGGGCTCTCCTCCAGCGGCGGTCGGCGGTCGCGATCGGTCATGGTGCTGCCTCCTGTGTCCGACACGTTGCCTGATCCCCCTCGCGTACCCCCTCGGGCCGCGCCCATGCCCCCCGGGTGGCCGACGCGCGCTGACCACCCGGCGCGCGGGGCTGCCCGTCAGCTACCGGGATCCTTCTCGTTCGGGGCCGGCGGCTCGGCCGGGCGCAGCCACTGCCAGAGCAGCATGAGCAGACCGAAGGCGAGCATCACCAGGCCGGCCCACAGGTTGATCCGGACGCCCTCGGCCTTGTCGATCTCGGCCCGGCTGTCGAAGACGCCGATCAAGGTCACGATGACCCCGTACGCCACGAAGAGCCCACCGATCACCCGGCGGATGTCGAACAGTCGCGCGGCGGCGGAGCGGCGCTGCTCCGCCTGGGTCTCGTCGATCAGCGGGTCCTGTGCCGGCTGGCCTTGGTTGTCCATCTGCCGACCCCTTTCCTAGAAGACCGGGATGTAGAAGAGGGCGGCCAGCACGACCGCGATCACACCCAGCAGCACGGGGGAGCGGTACCAGGCGGCATCCCCGGCGAGCACGTCGCCCTTCAGGTCGACACCGCCCATGCCGTAGACCAGCCCGCGCAGCTCCTCGTCGCGTTTGGGTGCGGTGAGCGGGGTGATGATCGCGGCGACCACCACCGCCGTGACGAACGCGAGGCCGGCACCCCAGAAGCTCTCCTCCAGGTCGGAGTTGAAGTCGACCACGCCGCCCTTGTAGAGCAGGTAGAGGCTCAGCGACACCAGGGTGCCCAGCAGCAGCGACCAGAAGCCGGCCAGCGCGCTCATCCGCTTCCAGAACATGCCGATGATGAAGGTGGCGAACAGCGGCGCGTTGAAGACGGAGAAGAGCGCCTGGATGTAGTTCATGATGTTGCTGAACCCGGCCGCGATGAACGCGGTGCCGATCCCGATCACCACGGCCGCGACGGTCGCCCACCGGCCGATCCGGAGGTAGTACTCGTCCGACCGGTCGCGGCGGACGTACGCCTGCCAGATGTCGTAGGTGAAGACGGTGTTGAAGCCGCTCACGTTGGCCGCCATGCCGGCCATGAACGAGGCGAGCAGGCCGGTGACCGCCACGCCGAGCACGCCGTTGGGGAGCAGGTCGCGCATCAGCAGCGGGATCGCGTTGTTGTACTGCAGGTCGCCGCTCTCCGCGCCGAGGCCCTTCACCGTCACCAGGGCCACCAGGCCGGGGATGACGGTGACCAGGGGGATGAACAGCTTCGGGTACGCGGCGATGATCGGCGTACGCCGGGCGGCGCTCATGTTCTTCGCCGACAGCGCCCGCTGCACCTCGGCGAAGTTCGTCGTCCAGTAGCCGAAGGAGAGCACGAAGCCGAGACCGAAGACGATGCCCAGCCAGTGCGCGCCGAGCGGGTTGTTGGTGGTGCCGGTGTCCTGCCAGGCGTGCAGGCCCGCCTCCCCGAGCTTGGAGTCGCGGACCGCGTCCATCAGCCCGGACACCCCGCCCACCTTCACCAGGCCGATCACGGTGACCGGGATGAGGCCGGCCAGGATGACGAAGAACTGGAGCACCTCGTTGTAGATCGCCCCGGACAGGCCGCCGATGGTGATGTACGCCAGCACGATGGCCGCGCCGACCACGATCGCGGTCCAGAGCGGCCAGCCGAGCAGGGCCTGCATCACCAGGGCCAGCGCGTACAGGTTCACCCCGGCGATCAGCACCTGGGCGGCCGCGAAGCTGAGCGCGTTCAGCAGGTGGGTGGGGCGGTTGAACCGCAGCCGCAGGTACTCCGGCACGCTGCGGACCTTGGATCCGTAGTAGAAGGGCATCATGACGATGCCCAGGAAGACCATCGCCGGCACCGCGCCGATCCAGTAGTAGTGGACAGTCATCGCGCCGTACTGGGCGCCGTTCGCGGCCATCCCGATGATCTCCAGCGCGCCCAGGTTCGCGGAGACGAAGGCCAGCCCGGTCACCCAGGCCGGCAGGGACCGGCCGGAGAGGAAGAAGTCGACGCTGGTGCGGATCGCCCGGCGGGCGGCGAAGCCGACCCCGAGGACGGTGAGGAAGTAGAGGGCCAGGATGAGGTAGTCCAGGCCGTTCATGTCGAGCCGAAGACCTCCGCCGTCGTCCATCACCGTCACCCCTAATCCGCCCGTTTGATGCGCGCGCCCTATTACCCCGGACGGGCGATTTCACGCCTGCTGTCGTGTCCCGCCGTGTTCCGGCCCCCTCGGGCGATCCGGCGCGGCGAACGCGTGCGGATGAACCGCCCGGCCGTACGCGGGCACCCCGGCCGGCTGGCCGGGGTGCCCGTGGTGTGTCGCTCAGCGACCCAGCACGCGGTCCAGGAAGTCCCGGTAGCGGCGTACCGCCATCCGCAGCTGCTCGGTGTCCGCCGAGCCGGCGTCCTGCCATCCGCCCAGCGCGTTCTTCTGCGCGGCCAGCGCCGACGCGAGCGCCTGGATGGCCTCCTCCACCAGCGACTGCGCCTCGCCGGCCGCGGCCTGCGGATCGTCCACGAAGCGCAACTGCACGTCCCGCCAGCGGTCCCGGAAACGCTGCGCCGCGTCCGCGTCGAGGAGGGTGGCGGGCTCGGCCGCCACGGTCGACCCGGCGGGTCGCGACGTACCGGCCGACTCCAACGAGGTGCCGGTGCCACCGGCGGCGAGCACCGGGTCGGCGTCCGGCGAGACGGCGTCCGGGTCGACCATCTCCGGCGTGGCGCTGCCGTAGGCGGCCGCGTCCGGGTCACCGCCCGGCGGGGTCAGATCACTGCGCCGCTCGGGACCGTTGTCCGTGCTGCCCGGCGGGACGACGGTCCGGGTGGACGTGTCCGCGTCGGCCCGGGCGTCGTCGGTCTCCGCATCGGTGCCCCGGCGGTGCAGTTCGGCGGTGGGGTCGGCACGCAGACCCTCACGCTCGCCGCCCTCGGCGCCGTCGCCGGGCTGGGCGGTTCGCTCGGCCCGGGGGTCCGGCTGGTCCTCCGGGCGCGGGCTGGCCAGCGCGGACGCCGCCACCGCATCGGCCACCGTGGTGGCGCCGAAGGTGGTCGGCAGCGGCCCCGGCTCATGGAACCCGCCCTCGTCGGTGCGGTCGTCGGCGGCGGACGGGTCGTCGAAGGTGCCCCGGTCGTCCAGCGCGTCCTCGGGCACGTCCGCGCGACCGGCCCGGTCGCCGGCCGGCGGCACCGGCACGGGCCCGGACCGGACGGCCTCCGGATGGTCGTTGCTCACCTGCTGCTCTTCCTGGCGCATCGGTGGCCTCCTCAGCGGCTCGTGGCGTCGTGCGGGGTGTCCGGGTGGCGCTGTTCGGGCGGGCGGTGGCCGACCGGCTCCTCGCCGAGCAGGTCGGCGAAGAGTGCCCGGTAGTGCACGACCGCCTGACGCAGCTCCTCGGTGCTGGCTTCGCCCCGGGAATTACGCAGGTGGATCTCGTGCGCGTCCCGGTAGTTGGTCAGCGTGCGGGCGTGGTCGACGGAGAGATGGGCGATCTGGTCGGAGAAATCCCCTGTCGGATAGCCCTGTTCCTCGATGAGCCGGGTGACCAGCTCATCCGCGTCGCCCACGGTCTCGCGCGGCGAGTCGACGAAACGGACCTGAAGCTCCTCCCAGGCGGCGGCGTAGCGGGCCCGGGACTCCAGGCTGAGCGGCGTGAGCGTGAGCTCGGCGTGCCGGCGTTCGCGGTCGCGCAGCTCGCGCTCCGCTGCGGACCGGCTGTCCTGCTCCGCCACCACCCGGTCGTACTCCGGCCCGAAACGGCCGCGGAGCGCGCGGCGCCGGCCGAGCGTCCGGACGGCCACGACCAGTGCCGCGATGGCCAGCACGACGAGCACGATGACGACTATCTGCGTGGGCGACATGGCTCCTCCTTCGTCACCTCGTATTCCCTCGGCGCACTGATCGCCAATCCCGATCCGGGGCACTTTCCTCATCGGTCCGTGTCCGGTGTCGTGGGAGGTGCCTGGGATCGGGCGATAACGAGGGCCACAGCACGGGATCCGGCCGAAACTTGACTCGTTCCAGAAAACGCGCTTGGGTGGGTTGGCGGGGCCTGCTGCGCCGGTCCGCCCCGGCCGGGGGCCCGGCGCACCACAGATCTGGAGGAGAGCGATGAGCGACCCACAGGACAGCAAGCCGACCCTCACCACCCGGCAGGGTCACCCCGTGCACAACAACCAGCAGCAGCGGACGGTCGGTTCGCGCGGCCCCGCCACGCTGGAGAACTACCACTTCCTGGAGAAGATCAGCCACTTCGACCGCGAGCGCATCCCGGAACGTGTCGTGCACGCGCGCGGCTTCGTCGCGCACGGCGAGTTCGTGGCGTACGGGACGATCGGTGACGAACCGGCCGCGACGTACACCCGCGCCAAGCTGTTCCAGACCAAGGGCAGGAAGACCCCGGTCACCATCCGGTTCTCCACCGTCATCGGCGGCCGGGACTCCTCCGAGGCCGCCCGCGACCCGCGCGGCTTCGCTGTCAAGTTCCGCACCGAGGACGGCAACTGGGACATGGTGGGCAACAACCTGCAGGTCTTCTTCATCCGGGACGCGATCAAGTTCCCCGACGTGATCCACGCGCTGAAGCCGGACCCGGTGACCTTCCGTCAGGAGCCGAACCGGATCTTCGACTTCATGTCGAACACGCCGGAGTCGATGCACATGCTGACCTGGCTCTTCTCCCCGTACGGCATCCCGAAGAACTACCGCACCATGCGGGGCTCCGGGGTCAACACCTACCGTCTCGTCAACGCCCAGGGCGAGGGCGTGCTGGTCAAGTTCCACTGGATGACCCAGCAGGGCGAGCACAACCTGACCCAGGCCGAGGCGGACGCCATCCAGGCCACCGAGCTGGGCCACGCCTCCAAGGACCTCTACGAGGCGATCGAGCGCGGCGAGTACCCGCAGTGGGAGCTCAACGTGCAGATCATGAGCGACGACGAGCACCCGGAGCTGGACTTCGACCCGCTCGACGACACCAAGATCTGGCCGGAGGAGCAGTTCCCCTACCTGCCGGTGGGCATGATGACGCTCAACCGCAACATCACCGACCACCACAACGAGAACGAGCAGATCGCCTTCGGCACCGGTGTGCTCGTCGACGGAATCGACTTCTCCGACGACAAGATGCTGGTCGGCCGCACCTTCTCCTATTCGGACACCCAGCGCTACCGGGTCGGCCCGAACTACCTTCAGCTGCCGGTCAACCGGCCCCGCGAGGATGTCCAGGTCAGCACCAACCAGGGTGGCGGCCAGATGGCGTACGGGGTGGACAACCGGGGTGGCAACCCGCACATCAACTTCGAGCCGTCCTCGGTCGCCGGTCTCCAGGAGGCCGACGAGTCCTACCGGGAGTACCGCCCGTTCGTCTCCGGGCAGGTCATGAAGGCCCCGATCGAGCGGCAGAACAACTACTCCCAGGCCGGCCGGCGCTTCCGCGAGATGGCGGACTGGGAGCGCGACGACCTGATCCTCAACCTGACCACCCTGCTGGCCCAGTGCGACAAGCACATCCAGGAGAAGATGGTCTGGCACTTCAGCCAGTGCGACGAGAACTACGGCCGGCGGATCGCCGAGGGGCTCGGCATCGCCGCCGACGCCTGATCCGTACCGCACCACCACGAGCGCCCCGCCGGTCCGCCGGAGGGGCGCTCGTCGTACCGGGTGGATCTCATGTCGGAGCGTCCATGTTGGCGCGACAGGCGGTAGTGCAACGCCGCGTGATTACGTATCCTGCCCAAGGCGCCCGCGCCGGTGCCCGGCCACCATGGCCGGGCGCAGCCGGCCGGCGCGTTGCCCGGCGGTGCCGGCGCTACTCCTGCCACCCCTGCACGGGCGAGGTCTGATGAGAACCCGCGACTGGCCGATCCGCTCGAAGCTGACCGCATTGGTCGTCGCGCCGGTGACCGCGCTGCTGGCGTTGTGGATCTTCGCCACCACACTGACGTTCGGTCCCGCCCTGAACCTGCTCTCCGCCCGCACCCTGCTGTACGACCTGGGCCGCCCCGGCGAGGTCGTGGTCACCGAGCTGCAACGCGAGCGCCGGCTCTCGGTGGTGCAGCTCGCCGGCACGACCGAGCTGCCAGCCCTGACCGAGCAGCGGCAGCGCACCGATCGGGCGGTCGCCGAGCTGCGCCGCCGGGTCGACGGGGAGGAGCTGCGCGACGCCGCCGACGACCTGCTCGACGCCCGGGTCGACCAGCTGGTCACCGCCCTTGCGGCGCTGCCGGCCGGCCGGGACTTCATCGACGACCGCGAGGTGGACAGGGCGGGCGCGATCGGCCTCTACAGCGGCATGATCTCCTCGGCCTTCCAGGCGTTCGCCGGCATGGCGAACCTGACCGAGCCCAACCTGAACCGGGAGGCGCTGGCGCTCACCGCGCTGGGCCGCTCGCGGGAGCTGCTCGGCCAGGCCGACGCCCTGCTGGCCGGCGCGCTGGCGGCGGGCCGGTTCGCCGAGGGGGAGCACACCCAGCTCGTACAGGCCATCGGCAACCAGCGGTGGCTCACCGAGAGCGCGGTGGCCGACCTGCCCGAGGCGGGCCGGGCCGCGTACCAGCGGCTGACCGAGGGCGCGGCGTTCACCCGCCTGCGCACCATGCAGGACGCGCTGGTCGTGGCCAACCGGTCCGGCCGGCCGCCGGTGGACGCGGCGACCTGGCAGGCCAGCCACGACGCGGTGCAGCAGCAGCTCCGCGACTTCGAGCTGGCCGAGGCCGACGGGCTCACCGACCGCTCGGTGCCGATGGCGGTCCGGATCCTGGTCCGGCTGGCCGCCGCCGGGGTGCTCGGGCTCGTCGCCGTGGTGATCTCGGTCCTGGTGGCGCTGCGGGTCGGCCGGACCCTGGTCCGACGGCTCAGCGGGGTCCGCACCGCCGCGCTGGAGCTGGCCGAGCACCGGCTGCCGGACGTGGTGACCCGGCTGCGTCGTGGTGAGCAGGTCGACGTCGCCCGGGAGGCGCCCCCACTGGAATACGGCCACGACGAGATCGGCGAGGTCGGACGAGCCTTCACCGAGGTGCAGCGCACAGCGGTCCAGGCCGCGGTCGACGAGGTCACCCTGCGCCGGGGGCTCAACGAGGTCTTCCTCAACATCGCCCGGCGCAGCCAGAGCCTGGTGCACCGGCAGCTGCACCTGCTGGACCGCATGGAGCGGCGCGCCGAGGACCCGGACGAGCTGGCCGAGCTGTTCCAGGTGGACCACCTGGCCACCCGGCTCCGCCGACACGCCGAGGACCTGGTCATCCTCGCCGGCTCCGCGCCGGGCCGGGGCTGGCGCAACCCGGTCGCGATGGTGGATCTGATCCGGGGCGCGAGCTCCGAGGTCGAGGCGTACGACCGGGTGGACATCGCCGCCGTGCAGCCGGCCGGCGTGCTGGGCCGGGCCGTCGGCGACGTCATCCACCTGCTCGCCGAGCTGATCGAGAACGCCACTGCCTTCTCACCGCCGGACACCCGGGTCACCGTCACCGGGGAGCAGGTGGCCAACGGGTACGCGCTGGAAATCACCGACCAGGGGCTGGGGATGTCCGCGGCGGCGCTGGAGAGCGCCAACGTCCGGCTCGCCAGCTCGCCCGAGTTCGACCCGGCGCAGAGCGCCCGACTCGGTCTCTTCGTGGTGGCCCGCCTCGCCGCCCGGCACGGGGTGCGGGTGCGGCTGCGCCCGTCCGGGGAGGGCGGGGTGACCGCTGTGGTGCTGGTCCCCACCGACCTGATCACCAGCGAGCCGCCGGCCGGCCCCGATCCGGCCGGGTTGGGCGCCGCGCCAGCCGGCCCGGACCGGCGGCTGACCCGGACCGGTCGGCGCGCTGCCGTGCCCCGGCCCCGCGCCGGCCGCAACCGGTCACTCACCGCCCCGCTCACCGCCGGAGCCCCGCCCGCCCGACCCACCGGCACACCCGTGCCGGACCCGGCGCACGCGAACGGGTCGGGCGCCAACGGGTCAGGCGATGGCGGGCCGCCGCCGACCGGGCCGGCCACGTGCCGCGGGTCAGATGACGGCGCGGACGACCGGGTGCCATCCGAGGGCGAGGCGGTGGACGAGCTGGACGGGTTGCCTCGCCGGGTGCGGCGGCGTACCCCCGCGACCCGGCCCCGGTCGACTGTCACCGACACCCCGACGCCCCGATCACCCGAGGAGGTGCGTCGGGTGATGGCGGCTCTCCAGGCCGGCACCGCCCGGGGCCGCGCCACCGTCGTCACCCCGGCCGCCCCGGCGGGCCCGGTCACCGCCCCGGCAGGTCCCGCCTCGGCCGGTCCCGACCAGGCGACGCCGGGAGACCCCGCCAGCCCGGCCGGCGCGGGTCCGGGTCTCGGGCCGGTCGCCGGCCCGGGGCCGGACCCAGCCGCCGGCCCGGGGCCGGACCCAGCCGCCGGCCCGGGGCCGGACCCAGCCGCCGGCCCGGGGCCCGCCCCCGCCGCCGCCCCCGCACCCGAGGCGGCCTCCGAACCCGTGACCGCGACTGAGAGGGACGCCTAGTGCCGCATTCGACGAAGCAGAGCGCCGGCCTCGACTGGCTGCTCGACGAGTTGGTGGAACGGGTACCAGCGGCCCGGGAGGCGGTGGTGCTCTCCGCCGACGGGCTGCTGCTCGGCTCCTCCGCCGCGCTGGAGCGCTCCGACGCCGAGCACCTCTGCGCCCTCGCCGCCGGCTTCTCCAGCCTGGCCCGGGGCGCGAGCCGGCACGTGGACGGTGGCCCGGTCCGGCAGACCGTTGTGGAGATGGAGTCGGCGTACCTCTTCGTCACCGCCGCCGGACAGGGCACCTGCCTGGCCGTGGTGAGCGACGCCGACGCGGACATCGGCCTGGTCGCGTACGAGATGGCGATGCTGGTGATCCGGGTGGGGGAGAATCTCACCGCGCCGGCCCGATCGTCGGCGGGTGCCGGTGATGCGAACTGAGCCGCCCGGGCCGCAGCACGAGTGGCTGGACGGCGACGCCGGCCCGGTAGTGCGCCCGTACACCCTCACCGGCGGCCGGGTACGCTCCGCCGTCGATGGCTTCGACCTCGTCGCGTTCGTCCTGGCCGGGTCGGATCTCGACCCGGCGGCAGACCCGCAGCTGCTCCCGGAGCACCGGCGGCTGGTCGCGCTGGCCCGCCGGCCGGTGTCGGTGGCCGAGCTGGCGGCCGAGCTGGACCTCGCGGTCGGGGTGGTCCGGGTGCTGCTCGGCGACCTCCACGCCCGGGGCCTGGTCGCGGTGCACGAGCCGCCGGCCGCCGGCCACCTTCCCGACAACGACATCCTCAAGGCGGTGGTCAGTGGACTTCGTGCGCTATGACCATGCGGGCTCCGGCACCACCATCCCGCTGGCACTGAAGATCCTCATCGCCGGGGGCTTCGGGGCCGGCAAGACGACGCTGGTGAGCGCGTTGAGCGAGGTCCGGCCGTTGCAGACCGAGGAGGTGCTGACGGGCGCCGGGATCGGCACCGACGACATCTCCGGGGTGGAGGGAAAGTCGACCACCACTGTGGCGATGGACTTCGGCCGGATCACCATCAACGACGATCTCCAGGTCTACCTGTTCGGCACCCCGGGCCAGGACCGGTTCTGGTTCCTCTGGGACGAGCTGGCCTTCGGCGCGCTCGGCGCGGTGGTGCTCGCCGACACCCGGCGGCTGGCCGACTGCTTCCCCTCCATCGACTACTTCGAGCAGCGGGGCATCCCGTTCGTGGTGGGCGTGAACTGCTTCGACGACTCCCGCCGGTTCAACCTGGAGACCGTACGCCGGGCGCTGGACCTCGACCCGGACGTGCCGATGGTCCTCTGCGACGCGCGGGACCGGCAGTCCGGCAAGCTGGTGTTGATCTCCCTGGTCGAGCATGTGGCCCGGCAGCGCGGCGAGCCGGTGCCGGCCGCCTGAGTCGCCGCCGCCCACGACCGGGCGGTGCCGGCCGGGTTCTGCACGGCACGGATCCCGGGCCGGAAAGCCGGTTAACGGGCCGGCAGCGCGGGCAGCCTCTGGTTGGATCGACGCAGGAAGCCGGCGGAGGGGTTGGACGTGAGTGGTCAGGTCGAGGTCGTCCACATCGGGAGTTACACCGGGCAGAGCGGAGGGCGGGGCAGCGGCATCGTCGCGGCCCGCCGTGACCCGGCCACCGGGGAGCTGACACCGCTCGGCACGGTCGCGGTCACCCCGTCCCCCTCCTTTCTGGCCCGGCACCCCACCCACCCGGTGCTCTACGCCGTCAACGAGCTGACGGACGGGGAGGTCAGCGCCTGGCAGGTCGGCCCCGACGGGGCACTGGATCCGCTCGGCAGCTGGTCGACCGGCGGCGCCGAGCCCTGCCACCTGGCCGTGCTGCCCGACGGAGGGCACCTGGTGGCGGCCAACTACGGCGGCGGCAGCGTCGCGGTCTTCCCGCTCGACGCGCGGGGCGTGCCCGGAGAGCGCACGGACCTGGTGGTGCACGAGGGGCACGGCGCCGACCCGGAGCGCCAGGAGCGGGCGCACAGCCACATGGTCTCCCCGGGCCGGGGCGGAGGGCCGCTGCTCGCGGTCGACCTCGGCACCGACTCGGTCTACCGGTACGACCTGGACGGCGCGAGCGGGCGGCTGGTGCCCCGCGGGCCCCGGATCCGCACGGCGCCCGGCACGGGCCCCCGGCACCTGGCCCGCCACCCCGACGGGCGGCGCTGCTACCTCGTCGGCGAGCTGGACGCCTCGGTCACCGCGTACGAGCTGACCGACGACGGCGCGCTGCACCAACGCGGCCGGGTCGAGGCGAGCGAGCGCGCCGGCCATGTCCAGCCGTCGGAGATCGCTGTCGCCCCGGACGGCCGGTTCCTCTACGTCGCCAACCGGGGAGTGGGCACCATCGCCGTCTTCGACCTGACCGGCGAGCTGCCCGAGCTGGTGGCCGAAGTGGACACCGGTGGCGAGTGGCCCCGGCACTTCGCGTTGATCGGGGAGCACCTCTACGTCGCCGATGAGCGGGCGGACATGGTGCGGGTCTTCCGGCGCGACGCCGACACCGGCGTCCCGGCGCCGATCGGCGAGCCCGTGCCGGTGCCGAGCCCGACCTGCGTGCTGCCGTGAGCCGCGCAGACGCGAGGGCGAGACGCGAGGGTGACACCGATTTGGCAACACCACGGGGCTGCCTCATCACTCTGTGTTGCTAAACAGCGATCAACTGTTTCTCCTCCGTAACTTTCGTCCGAACGGATGTGGCAGACAGGGCCCCTTGTACGCAAGATGGTCACCGTGTCAGCAGGCCGCCATCGCATGCGTTCGAAACTCCATCTAGCAGCCGCCGCCGCTACGGCGACGGTGCTGGTCGTCACGACCGGCGTCTGGTTCGGCTATCGGGAGCTGATTCAGCCCAGCTGTTCGGGGGAGATTCGGCTCGCCGTGGCAGTCGCCTCCGAGCTGGCGCCGGCGGTGGACGCCGCCGCGTCGCAGTGGGTCAAGGACGGCGCCGCGGTAGGCGGTACCTGCATCCGGGTGGACGTCTCCGCGTCCGACCCGGTCGACGTGGCCGCCGTGGTGGCGGCCAAGCACGGTGCGGTTCTGGCCGGCGTCGGGCAGGCCAGCGGCACCGCCGTCACCCCGGACGTCTGGGTACCGGACTCCTCGACCTGGCTGCTGCGGTTGAAGAAGGACGCCACGGCGTTCGCTCCGACCAACAGCGCCTCCATCGCGCGCAGTCCCGTCGTCGTGGCGATGCCCGAGCCGGTGGCCGGCCGGCTGGGCTGGCCCAAGAAGAAGTTCACCTGGACGGACCTGCTCAAGCAGGTCAACAACCCGGGCACCCCGCTGCGCACCGGGATCGTCGAGCCGACCCGGGACGCGGCCGGCCTGTCCGGCCTGCTCTCGCTTACCGCGGCGGCCAGCGCCGCCGGTGGCGACGCCCAGCGCAACACCGTCGGTGCCCTGCGGGCGCTGGCCACCGGGCGTTCCTCGCTCCGCAACGACCTGCTGGCCCGTTTCCCGACCGCCACGGACCCGACGTCCATCGCCAGCGGCCTCGGCGCGGCGGCTCTGTCCGAAGAGGACGTGATCGCCTACAACAGCAAGGAGCCGCCGGTAAAGCTCGCCGCGCTCTACATGGAGCCGGCGCCGATGCCGCTGGACTACCCGTACGCGGTGCTGCCCGGCATCGAGCCCTCCAAGGCCTCGGCGGCCCGGGTGCTGTACGAGCTGCTCACCACCCGCGCGTTCCGTGACCGGCTGGCGGCGCAGTCGCTGCGCGCGCCGGACGGCAACTGGGGCGCCGGCTTCAAGGCGCCGCAGGGTGCGCCGAGCCCGGCCGGCGGCGCCTCGACCGCGCCGGCCGCCGGCGGCACCGCCGCGGGTGGCCTGGACCCGTCCGCGATACAGCGGGTCGTCTCCAGCTGGTCGATCGCCACCCAGTCCGGCCGGATGCTGGCCGTCGTCGACGTCTCCGGCTCGATGAAGGCAGCGGTGCCCAGCGCCAACAACCGCAGCCGGGAAGAGGTCACAGTGGACGCGGCCCGCCGCGGCCTCGGCCTCTTCGACGACTCCTGGTCGATCGGCCTGTGGACCTTCTCCACAAAGCTGGTCGGCAGTCGGGACTACAAGCAGCTGATCCCCATCGGCCCGCTCTCCGCCCAGCGGGCCCAGCTGGAGGGGGCGCTCGGCGCGATCAAGCCCTCCAGCGGCGACACCGGCCTCTACGACACCACGCTCGCCGCGTACCAGGCGGTGCAGGAGGACTGGCAGCCCGGCCGGGTCAACTCCATAGTGCTGTTCACCGACGGCAAGAACGAGGACACCAACGGCCTCAGCCAGGCCCAGTTGCTCGCCAAGCTGAAGCAGATCGCCGACCCGGAGCGGCCGGTCCAGGTCATCATGATCGGTATCGGCGAGGGCGTCAGCAAGGCCGAGCTGGAGTCGATCACGAAGGTGACCGGTGGCGGCAGCTTCGTCACCAAGGACCCGAGCGAGATCGGCAACATCTTCCTCAACGCCATCGCGCTCCGCCCGCCGGCGCCGCGCTGACTCGAGGCACAGGCAGGAAGGGGTCCGCCGTACCGCCAATCCGGTACGGCGGGCTCCTTCTCGCAGCCCTCGACAGTTGAAGAAAAGTGACGGCAATACGTCGGAAGTAATCGGCGGTCATAGTTGTCAGGGCAGGATGGCGACGTGTTCCGGCACTGTCGGTCCGCCTCCGGTCCGACCCGTCGGCCGGGGCCGTCCTGAACAGAGTGGGAGGGCCGGTGACCGCAGCGACACTGTCGACCCCCGCGAGCAGGTCGGGAAAGCCTGCCGGCCGTCCGGCCGGGCTGGTGACGCGCGCCGACGAACGGTCGTACGTCCGGGTCCTGGTGGTGCTGGACACCACCGTTCTCATCGTCGCGCTGCTCGTCGGGTACGTCACCCGGTTCGGTGACGACGAGCCGAGCGGCTCGGACATCCCGTACGTGCTGGTCGCGCCGGGCCTGGTGCTGGCCTGGCTGATCTCGCTCAAGGCGCTCGGCTGCTACGACGACCGGGTGATCGGCTACGGGGCGGACGAGTACCGGCGGGTCAGCTCGGCCAGCCTGCGGCTCGCCGGTGCGATCGCCATCGCCGGGTACATCGCCGACGTCGGCGTCTCCCGGGGCTTCCTCGGCATCTCCTTCGCGGTGGGCACCGTCGGGCTGGAAGTCGCCCGCTTCGCCGCCCGCAAGCGTCTGCACCGGGCCCGTTCACGTGGTGCCGGCTGGTCCCGGAAGGTGCTGGTGGTCGGCGACACCGCGCACGTGCTGGAGCTGGTGCACACGTTGCGCCGGGAGCCGTACGCCGGCTACCACGTGGTCGGCGCGTGCATCCCGGACGCGCTGCTGGCACCGGTGGCGCAGCGGTTGGGCGACGTGCCGGTGGTGGGATCGTTCCGTGGCATCCCGGAGGCCGCCACCGCGATCGGCGCGGACACGGTCGCGGTGACGGCCTCGGGAGAGCTGACCGCCGCCCGGTTGCGCCGGCTCGGTTGGCAGCTGGAGGGGACAGGCGTCGACCTGGTCGTCGCGCCCGCGCTGACGGACGTCGCCGGCCCGCGGATCCACACCCGCCCGGTCGCCGGGCTGCCGCTGATCCACGTCGAGGCACCCGAGTTCCGTGGTGCACGAAAGCTGGTCAAGGGCTTCGTCGACCGGTTCGTCTCGTCGCTGGCGCTCGCGCTCCTGCTGCCGCTGATCGCGATCATCGCCTTGGCCATCAAGCTGGACAGCCGGGGCCCGGTGCTGTTCCGGCAGGTCCGGGTCGGTCGGGGCGGCCAGGAGTTCGGCGTGTTCAAGTTCCGGACCATGGTGGTGAACGCCGACGCGCTGCTCGCCGAGCTGGCCGCCCGCAACGAGACCGACGGCCTGATGTTCAAGATGCGCGACGATCCCCGGGTCACCCGGGTCGGCCGGCTGCTGCGCAAGTGGTCGCTCGACGAGCTGCCCCAGCTGGTCAACGTGCTGCTGGGCCAGATGAGCCTGGTCGGGCCGCGCCCGCCGTTGCCCTCCGAGGTGGCCCGCTACGACGGCGACGTGGCCCGGCGGCTGCTCGTCAAGCCCGGCATGACCGGTCTGTGGCAGGTCAGCGGCCGGTCCGACCTGAGCTGGGAGGACGGCATCCGGCTCGACCTCTACTACGTGGAGAACTGGTCCCTCGCCGCCGACCTCACCATCCTCTGGAAGACCTTCGGCGCCGTGGTGAACAGCCGCGGCGCGTACTGACCGTCGGCCGCCGGCCGGTCACGGCTGCGGGCCGGTCCAGTCCAGGCAGACCACCACCGCGTCGTCGACCAGGTCACCGGAGACGAACGCGCGCAGGTCACCGATCAGCGACCGGACGGCGTCCAGCGGCTCCATCGGGCCGGTCCGGCGCAGGAACCGGTCCAGCGCCGTCTCGCCGTAGCGCGTGTGCTGCCCGGTGGCCTCCACCACCCCGTCGCTGACCACGAAGATCCGGTCGCCGCGCTCCAGCGGGAACCGCTGCTCGTGGTAGTCGGTCGCCTCGAACATGCCGAGCGGGAACTGTGCCTCCAGCGGCTGCTCGGTGACCTTTCCCTCGCGCAGCAGGACCAGCCGGGGTGAGCCGGCGTCGACCACCGTCAAAATCCCGGAGCGCAGGTCCAGCTCCATCAGCAACGCGGAGAGGTGCCGTTCACCCCGGTACTCGTCGTAGAGCGCCTGGTCGGCGAGGGCGGCCTGGTCGGCCAGGCCGAGCCCGGCCCGGCGGGCGTTGCGCAGCGCGTGGGTGGCCAGCGAGGTGAGCAGGGAGGCCGCGACGCCCTCACCGGTGCCGTTGATGGTGGACAGCCAGAGCCGCTGCCCGTCGTCGGACCAGTCGAAACTGTCGCCGCGCACCGTGTACGCCGGCTCCAGCTGCCCGGCCAGACTGAACGAGGGCCGGATCCGGCTGCGGCCCGGCAACAGGTCCCACTGCATCTCCGCCGCCAGGGTGAGCCGCTGGCTGCGCCGCGCCGCGCGGTAGACGTCGGTGCCGGCGGCGACGGCGGCGAGCTCGTGGGCGAGCGCCGTGGCGATGTCGGCCAGTTCGCCGAGGATGGCCGTGTCGTCCGGGACCGGTGCCACTCGCAGCACCCCCCGACGTTCGCCGCGCATGCTGATCGGGAGCCAGGCGGTGCCGGCGGCGAGCACCGGCGACTGGTGGTCGAACGCACGCCAGGCGGGGTGCCCGGGACCCGTGACGGGGTCACCCTCGGTGAGGGGCAGCAGCTCCGAGAGCCGGTAGTCGACCTGGTACAGCTCCGTCTCGGTGATCCCGTACGACCGGGCAAGAACGTCGCCGACGCCGCCGACGAGACGGTCGGCAGGTGTCTCGTTCAGGGTACGTCGTGCCCGATTGACCGGTTCGCTCATCACCGCTCCCTTGATCAAAGCTCGACCACCAGTGGGTTCGGAGTAGTCTCGGGCCACCATGGCCGAACTGCACGGTCCGCCGGACCCTGAGACGAGTATGGCTGCCGCTCTGGACGCGGCGGCTGCTGCCCTGTTGACCCTGTGGGAGTCGGCTCGGGAGGGGACCGCCAGCCGAGTGTCCGGAGCGCAGCTACGGGCTGTGATGGTCGTCGAGCTGTACGACGGGATCAACCTGCGCCGGCTCGCCTCCCGACTCGGCATGCTGCTCAGCTCCGCCAGTCGGCTCTGCGACCGGTTGGTCGCCGCCGGAATGCTGGAGCGTGAGCCGGGCCGTTTCGACCGGCGGGAGATCGCCCTGCACCTCACCCCCGAGGCCCGCCGGCTCCTCGCCGAGCTGCGGGCCGAGCGACAGGCGCAACTCGCCGTCGTGCTGGACGGGATGAGTCCCGCGGGTCGCACCGCACTGCTGCACGGGATGCGGGAATTCGACGAGACCGCCCGCCGGCAGCAGGCGCAGACGTCGGCGCCGGGCGGGCCGGACGACCTGGATCGCCCCAGCGGGCGGGCGGGCGACTGGTCGGAGGACCCGGACCGGCCGGGCCGGGCGGTGTGGACGAACGCGGCGGATGGCCACGACCGGACGGTGGACACGCATCGGGAGTCGTCGACCGGGGAACCGCCGGTGGCACGGACCGCCTGACCCGGCGGGCCGAACGGTCTACCCACGTCGAGTGTCCGGGCGCCGGGGCTGCCGTCGGTCACGCCGACGCGCACACGGCCAGCATCGCGACATCGTCGTGGGCCTGCCCGTCCTGCCATTCGTCGACCAGCTGAAGCAGCCGGTCGACCAGCGCGGCCGGTGGCAGCCCGCTGGCCGAGGCGAGCGCGGCGCGCAGCCGGTCCTCGTCAGCACGGCCTCGGCGAGCCCGTCGAGCAACTCGCGGGCCAGCCGGGGGTCGGCCGGCAGCGGGTGGTCGGTGGGCTGCCGGGCCGGTTGACGGGAGGAGGCCTGATCGCCGCCGACCGGACCGGCGATGCCGCCCCGCCGGGTCGTGGTCACCGCCCGACGCCGGCCCGCGTTTGACGACCTGTACGCATGCTGTTCGTGGACTCCTCGCCCGGGATCATTTGCCTGAGAGCAAGCGTACCGAGCCCCGGTGACGGACGCCCGAGCGAACGCCGGTCAGCCGGAGCGGGACAGCCAGCCGGCGGGTCGAGCGACGATCTGGCGTACCACCGAGCCGGCCGCGCCCACCACGGCGGCCTCCGCGCCGAGCGTCGCCGGTCGGACCGTTACCGGCGACCAGGCGGCGGTGAGCACGCGGCTGGCGATCTCGGCGAGGACCGGGGGGCACAGCCAGGGCGCCAGCGGGGCGTAGCCGCCGCCGAGCACGACGGTGTCCAGGTCCAGCAGGTTGACCACGCCGGCCACCGCGACACCGAGCGCCGTCCCGGCGTCGTGCAACGCCCGCAGCGCGTCCGCGTCGCCAGCCTCGGCAAGCTCGGCCAGTCGCACCGTCGCGGTGTCCGCGGGAAGCTCCGCACGGGCCAACCCGGCGGCGGCCACGATCGCCTCCTGGCCGGCGTACTGCTCCAGGCAGCCCTGCCCGCCGCACCGGCACGGGCGGCCCTGCGGGTGGACCGGGAGGTGCCCGATCTCACCGCTCCACCCGCGTACGCCGCGGAACAGCGCACCGTCCAGCACGATTCCGGCGCCGATGCCGACCTCGCCGGAGATGTGCAGGAAGCTGGCCGGGCCGGGTGGCCGGGAGTGCAGCTCGCCGAGAGCGGCGAGGTTGGCCTCGTTGTCCACCACCAGCGCCGGTACGCCGGGCACCCGCTCGGTCAGCGGCGGATGCCCGGCGAGCAGCGCCGGCACCGGCACGTCACGCCAACCGAGGTTCGGTGCGAGCCGGACCAACCCGGCACCGTCCACCAGGCCCGGCACGGCGAGCGCCGCCCCGGCCAGGGTGAGGCCCTGCCGGGCGGCGTCGGCGCGGGCCTGCGCGGCCATCTCGACCAGTCGGGCGAGTGCCTCGGCGGGGGCGACCGGGCGCAGGTCGGCCCGGTGCACTGTGCGGTGCCGGACCTGGCCGGAGAGATCCACCACGCAGACCGCCAGGTAGTCGACGTTGACCTCCAGGCCGAGTCCGGCCGGCCCCTCGTCGGCCAGCACCAGACCCCGGGCCGGGCGGCCGGCGCCGGCCCGGGGCGCCGGGTCGGCCTCGCCGACCAGCCGGCCGGCGAGCAGGTCCTCGACCACCGCGGAGACGGTGGCCCGGGTCAGGCCGGTCGCCGTAGCGAGGTCGGCCCGGGACGGGGGACGGTCGGCGGCGGCGATCCGGCCGAGTACCAGGGCGAGGTTGAGTTCGCGCAGGCTGCCCTGACGGACCGCGCCGGCCGGAGCGTTGGTGGGGCTCACCCCTTGACAGTGCCACAGGCCGCGCAAATAATTCAATCGTTGAACAAATAGTGGACGACACACCCGGAGGCCCTCATGGCACCCCGTCCCACCCCCGCCGACAAGTTCTCCTTCGGGCTCTGGACCGTGGGCTGGCAGGCCCGTGACCCGTTCGGTGACGCGACCCGCCCGGAGCTGGACCCGGTCGAGGCAGTCAACCGACTCGCCGAGCTGGGCGCCTACGGGGTCACCTTCCACGACGACGACCTGGTCCCGTTCGGGGTCGACGCCGCCACCCGCGACCAGCACATCGCCCGGTTCCGCAAGGCCCTCGACGAGACCGGCCTGGTGGTGCCGATGGTCACCACCAACCTCTTCAACCACCCGGTCTTCAAGGACGGCGGCTTCACCAGCAACGACCGCGACGTCCGCCGGTACGCGCTGCGCAAGGTGCTGCGCAACGTCGACCTGGCCGCCGAACTGGGTGCGAGCACCTTCGTGATGTGGGGCGGCCGGGAGGGCTCGGAGTACGACGTCGCCAAGGACGTCCGCGCCGCCCTGGACCGCTACCGCGAGGCGGTCGACCTGCTCACCCAGTACGTCATCGACCGGGGCTACAACCTGCGCTTCGCGCTGGAGCCCAAGCCGAACGAGCCGCGCGGCGACATCCTGCTGCCGACCGTCGGGCACGCGCTCGCCTTCATCTCCCAGCTGGCCCACCCGGAGCTGGTCGGCCTCAACCCCGAGGTCGGGCACGAGCAGATGGCCGGGCTCAACTACGCCCACGGCATCGCCCAGGCGCTCTGGCAGGGCAAGCTGTTCCACCTGGACCTCAACGGCCAGCGCGGCGTCAAGTACGACCAGGATCTGGTCTTCGGCCACGGTGACCTGATGAACGCGTTCGCCCTGGTGGACCTTCTGGAGAACGGCGGCCCGAACGGCGGCCCGACCTACGACGGGCCCCGGCACTTCGACTACAAGCCCTCCCGCACCGAGGACATGGACGGGGTGTGGGCGTCGGCGGCGGCCAACATGAGCACGTACCTGCTGCTCAAGGAGCGGGCCGCGGCGTTCCGCGCCGACCCCGAGGTGATCGAGGCGCTGGCCGCCAGCAAGGTCGGCGAGCTGGGCACCCCGACGCTGAACCCCGGCGAGGGGTACGACGACCTGCTCGCCGACCGGTCCGCCTTCGAGGAGTTCGACGTCGACGCGGTGGCCGCCCGGGGCTTCGGCTTCGTCCGGCTCAACCAGCTCGCCGTCGAGCACCTGCTCGGCGCCCGCTAAGGCCCGCCATGCCGCTGGTCGCGGGCGTTGACTCGTCCACACAGTCCTGCAAGGTGGTGATCCGGGACGCGGAGACCGGTGCCCTGCTCCGGCAGGGCCGGGCGCCGCACCCGGACGGCACCGAGGTCGACCCGGAAGCCTGGTGGCAGGCGCTGCGCAGCGCCGCTGACCAGGCCGGCGGTTTGGCCGACGTGGCGGCGGTCTCCGTCGCCGGCCAGCAGCACGGCATGGTCTGCCTCGACGAGGACGGCCGGGTGGTCCGCCCGGCGCTGCTGTGGAACGACACCCGCTCCGCCGACGCCGCCGCCGATCTCGTCGAGGAGGCCGGCGGCGGCGCGGCGGGGCGCCGCTTCTGGGCCGAAGCCTCCGGCAGCGTGCCGGTGGCCAGCTTCACCATCACCAAGCTGCGCTGGCTGGCCCGGCACGAGCCGGAGCTGGCGGCCCGGGTGGCCGCCGTCTGCCTGCCGCACGACTGGCTGACCTGGCGGCTGGCCGGCGCGCCCGGGCTGGCCGCGCTGCGGACCGACCGGGGCGACGCCAGCGGCACCGGCTACTGGTCGCCGGCCACCGGTGGCTACCGGCTGGACCTGCTGGAGCGGGCCTTCGGCCGACGGCTGGCGGTGCCCGAGGTGCTCGGTCCGGCCGAGTCGGCCGGCACCCTGGCGGCCGGGGAGCTGGGTGGGCCGGGCGGCGCGTTGCTCGGCGCGGGCACCGGCGACAACGCCGCCGCCGCGCTCGGTGTCGGTGCCGGCCCGGGTGACGTGGTCGTCTCGATCGGCACCTCCGGCACGGTCTTCAGCGTCGCCGACGTTGCGGCGGCCGACGACAGTGGCGCGGTGGCCGGCTTCGCCGACGCTGCCGGCCGCTTCCTGCCACTGGTCTGCACGCTCAACGCCGCCCGGGTGCTGGACGCCGCGGCCGCGATGCTCGGCGTCAACCTGGACGAGCTGGCCGAGCTGGCGCTCTCCGCTCCGGCCGGGGCGGACGGGCTGGTGATGGTGCCGTACCTGGAGGGGGAGCGGACGCCGAACCGCCCGTTGGCCACCGGCGCGGTGCACGGGCTGACCCTGCGCACCTCGACCCCCGCGCACCTGGCCCGGGCCGCCGTCGAGGGCATGCTCTGCGCGCTCGCCGACGGCCTGGACGCGTTGACCGCGCAGGGCGCCACCGTCCGCCGGGTCATCCTGGTCGGCGGCGGGGCCCGGTCGGCCGCGGTGCGCCGGATCGCGCCGCAGGTCTTCGGCTGCCCGGTGGTCGTCCCGCCGGCGGGGGAGTACGTCGCCGACGGCGCCGCCCGGCAGGCCGCCTGGGTCGCCCTCGGCGGGGACGCGCCACCTCAATGGACGCTCCAGGGCACCGAGGAGTACGTCGCCGAGCCCGTGCCCGCCGTCCGTGACCAGTACGCCGCCGCCCGGGGGTTGGTTCTCGACCGCCGCTGACCGGCGGCACCCACCCGCGTGACGACCTCGTCGGCCCGGTCTGGTTGGCTGCCGGTCATGACCGTGACCAGTGCCGGGCCCCGGCGGGCCCGTGGCGGCGGCCCGGCGCACCGGTTGTACAGCGTCGTGGTGTTCGTGCTGCTCGCCTCGCTGGACAACGTGGCGATCGGGCTGGTCCCGCCGCTGTACGGGCCGATCGCCGACGCGTTCGACGTGTCCGGGCGGCTGCTCGGCCTGGTCACCGCTGTCAGCTTCCTGGTCAGCGCGGTGGCCGCGGTCGGCTGGGCGTACGTCGGTGACCGGACCAACCGCAAGCCACTGCTGATGGTGGGCACGCTGCTCTGGGCGGCGGGCACCGGCGGGAGTGCGCTCGCCGGCGGCTACCTGACGTTCCTGGCCGCGCAGCTCGTCGCGGCGGTCGGTCTCGGCGCGGTCGGCTCGGTGGGCTTCTCGGTGGTCACCGACCTGATCTCGCCGACCCGGCGGGGGCTGGTGATGAGCTTCTGGGGGCTCTCCCAGGGCGTCGGCACGCTGGCCGGCACGCTGGTCGGTGGGCTGCTCGGGGCGACCGACTGGCGGCGACCGTTCCTGGTGTTGACCGGTGTGGGCCTGGCCGCCACGGTGGCCTACCTGTTCACGTACGACATCCGGCGCGGCCAGAGCGAGCCGGAGCTGGCCCACGCCCTGCACGAGGGCGCCGAGTACGACTACCGGATCAGCCGTGCCGACCTGCCGCGGATCCTGGCCCGACGGACCAACCGGTGGCTGATCCTGCAGGGCCTGACCGCGCAGGCGGCCTTCGGCTCGCTGGTCTGGCTGCCGGTGCTCTTCGCCGAGCGGGCCGAGGCGCAGGGCTACTCGGAGTCGACCGCTGTGGTGGTGGGCAGCGTCTTCGCCACGCTGTTCCAGCTCGGAGGGGTGCTCTCCATCGTCGGCGGGCTGATCGGTGACGCGGTGCAGCGGCGTAACCCGGGGGGCCGGGCGCTGGTCGCCGCGGTCGGCATCCTCGCCGCGCTGCCGTTCTACCTGGTGCTGTTCTTCGTGCCGGTGAGCATCGACGTGCCGGACGGCGGCAGCACCGGATCGGTGGTCGGTGCGGTCCTGTCGAGTGTGTTCACCGAACCGTCGGTCGGGCTGAGCCTGCTCACCGCGGTGGTGGCGCTCGCGCTGACGTCGGCCAACTCGCCGAACTGGTTCGCGCTGATCGCGGACGTGAACCCACCGGAGCACCGGGGGACGGTCTACAGCCTGGGCAACCTGGTCAACGGGGTCGGTCGGGCCGCCGGCAACGGGTTGGTCGGGGTGGCGTTCCAGGGCCTGAAGGTCGCCTTCCCGCCGCCGCTGAACTTCGCCGTCGGGCTGGCCGCGTTCCAGCTCTTCTTCATTCCCACCGGCGTCATGTACTGGCTCGCCTCGCGGACCTCACCGGCCGACATCGAGAACGTGCACGACCTCCTGCACACCCGCGCCGACCGCCTGTAAGGAAGGGCCCCCTGTTAACGCCAGGCGTTGTACAGGGGACCCTTCCTAACGTCTGGGTCAGGCGCGCACCCAGACCGTGACGTCGGTCGGGACCGCGCCGTCGTCGTCCAGCGGTGCGCTTGTGGCGAGCAGTTCGGCGCCGGCCGGAACCGGCACCGGGGCGGCGCCGAAGTTGGTCAGCACTGTCAGCTCGCCGTTGCGGAAGGTCAGCACCTCGTCGCCGGAGGACAGCCACTCCAGCGTGCCGCGGCCCAGCCCGTAGGCGCGGCGCAGCCGCAACGCCGTGCGGTACAGCTCGTACGTCGAGCCGGGCACGTCGCGCTGCCGGTCCAGCGCGTACTCCGCGAACAGCGGGGGTTGCGGCAGCCAGCTGGCGTCGGTCGGCCCGAAGCCGTACGACGGGGCGTCGGCCTCCCACGGGATCGGCACCCGGCAGCCGTCCCGGCCGCGCTGAGTGTGCCCACTGCGCGCCCAGGTCGGGTCCTGCCGGGCCTCGTCGGGCAGCGTGGTGTGCTCGGGCAGGCCCAGCTCCTCACCCTGGTAGAGGTAGGCCGAGCCGGGCAGGGCGAGCATCAGCAGGGTGGCCGCCCGGGCCCGGCGCAGGCCGAGCGCGGCGTCCGGCTGCGGGTCGCCGATGCCGATGCCGTTGGGCCGGGCGGTGCCGATCGGCAGGCCCAGCCGGGAGGCGTGCCGCACCACGTCGTGGTTGGACAGCACCCAGGTCGTCGGCGCGCCGACCGAGTCGGTCGCCTCCAGCGAACGGGTGACCACCGCGTACTGGGCCGGCGCGGTCCAGGCGGCCAGCAGGTACTCGAAGTTGAACGCCTGATGCATCTCATCCGGGCGGACGTAGCGGGCCAGCCGCTCGGCCGGCTCCACCCACGCCTCGGCGACCAGTACCCGCTCACCCGGGTAGCTGTCCAGGAGCTGCCGCCACTGACGGTAGATCTCGTGCACGCCCTCCTGGTCCCACATCGGCGGGCGCGGCTTGTCCACCTCGTTGCCGGACAGAATCTCCTGTGGCTCCTGCCAGTCGGCCAGGTCTGCCTGCTTCACCAGACCGTGCGCCACGTCGACCCGGAAGCCGTCCACCCCACGGTCCAGCCAGAACCGCAGCACGTCCAGGAACTCCGCGTGCACCTCCGGGTTGTCCCAGTTGAGGTCCGGCTGCCCCGTGTCGAACAGGTGCAGGTACCACTGGCCGGGCTTCCCGTCCGGGTCGACCGTCCGGGTCCAGGCCGGGCCGCCGAAGACGCTCTGCCAGTCGTTCGGCGGCTGGTCGCCGGTCGGGCCCAGGCCGTCGCGGAAGATGTACCGGGACCGTTCCGGGCTGCCGGGCGCGGCGGACAGCGCGGCCTGGAACCAGCGGTGCGCCGAGGAGGTGTGGTTCGGGACCAGGTCGACGATCACCCGCAGGCCGCGGGAGCGGGCCTCCGCGATCAGCTTGTCCGCGTCGGCGAGGGTGCCGAACAGGGGGTCGACGTCCCGGTAGTCGGCCACGTCGTAGCCGGCGTCGGCCTGGGGGGACGGGTAGAACGGGGAGAGCCACACCGCGTCCACGCCTAGTTCGACCAGGTGGTCGAGGCGGGCGGTGATGCCCGGCAGGTCGCCCACGCCGTCGCCGTTCGAGTCGGCGAACGAGCGGGGGTAGATCTGGTAGATGGCGGCCTCAGTCCACCAGCCGGTGACCGGGTGACCGGAGGGGGTCTGCTGCGTCGGATCGGTGTTCAGGGTCGTCTCCCGTGTCGAGCCGTGTGTGGACTGCCGGGTGCTGCTGCCGGCCGCGTCGCCGCCAGCCGCCGGCCGGCGGCGGATGGTTGGAGTTCAGTGTGCCCGGGGCGGTGCGGTCGATTCCCGGACCACCAGCCGAGTGGGCAGGATCACCGGGGTGTCGCAACCGGGGGTCCGTTGACCGACGATCGGGCCCAGGTTCCGGGCCCCGAGCGGGTCGAGCAGCATCCGGGCGGCCAGCCGGCCCTGCTCGGCGGCGGGCTGGGCGATGGTGCTGAGCCCGAGGACGCCGGCCAGGTCGTGATCGTCGATGCCGATCACGCTGACGTCCTGGGGTACGCGCAGCCCGGCGTCGCGCAGCGCGGTCATCGCGCCCATCGCCATCTCGTCGCAGGCGGCGAGGATCGCGGTGGGCGGTTCGCCCCGGGACAGCAGTTCGGCCGCCGCCCGGTTGCCGCCGTCGATGGTGAAGGTCGACTCGACGTCCAGGCTCGGGTCGGGGCGCATGCCGGCGGCCCGCAGCTCCTCCTGATAGCCCCGGCGTCGGTCCAGGTGGGTGGTGAAGGCCAGTTCGTCGTCGGGGTCGCCGGAGATGTGCGCGATCCGGCGGTGGCCGAGGTCGAGCAGGTGGCGGGTGGCGGTACGGGCGGCAGCGACGTCGTCGATCCGTACGCATGGCCAGTTGGCCACCCTGGTCCCCGAGCTGATGGTCACGCCGGGCAGGTCGAGGGCGGCCAGCGCGGTCAGGTCGGCGGGGCGCAGCGGCGTGGCGACCAGCATGATGGCGTCCACCCGCTTGTGCAGGTTGGCGGTACGCAGCACCCGCTGGCGGACCTGCTCCCGGCCGCCCAGGTTGTAGAGCAGCAGGTCGTACCCGGATTCGTGGAGGAACTCCTCGACGGCCTCGACGACCGTGCTGAAGAACCATCGGGTGATCCGGGGGACCACCACCGCGACCGTGCCGGTGCGTCCACCGGCGAGCCGGGACGCGCTCGGCGAGACCTCGTAGTCGAGCTGCTCGGCGGCTGCCAGGACCCGGCGCCGGGTGGCGGCGGAGACCGTCGGCAGCCCGCGCAGCGCCCGAGAGACGGTGGCCGTGGACACTCCGGCCAGCCGGGCCACATCATCAATCTTCGTCACGGTTCCCCCGCTCGGTACCCGGCGCCCGCCGCCGCCCGAGGGGCCAGGCGGCGGCGGGCGAGCGGGTCAGCCCTTGACGCTGCCGGCGAGCAGGCCTCGCACGAAGTAGCGCTGCAGGGACAGGAACACGATGAGCGGTACGACGATCGACACGAACGCCCCGGCGGTCAGCCGCTGCCATTCGTTGCCCCGGGTGCCGGCCATCTCGGCGAGCCGGACGGTGAGCGGGGCGGTCTCGTCGCCACCACCGGCGAAGATCAGCGCGACCAGCAGGTCGTTCCAGACCCAGAGGAACTGGAAGATGCCGATCGCCGCCAGCGCCGGGGTGATCAGTGGCAGCACGATGGTGCGGAAGATCTTCGGGTGGGTGGCGCCGTCGACCCGCGCCGCCTCCATCAGGTCTCCGGGTAGCTGCGAGATGAAGTTGTGCAGCAGGTAGACGGCGAACGGGAGCGCGAAGCAGGTGTGCGCGAACCACACCTGGGCGAACTTCTGTTCGTCGACCAGGTCCCAGGCCGGCATCAGGGTGACGCCGCCGAGGGTGACGCCGGTGGAGAAGAACTTCAGCAGCGGCACCAGCGCCATCTGCAGGGGCACGATCTGCAGCGCGAAGATCGCGATGTAGGCCCAGTCCCGACCCCGGAAGTTGATCCAGGCCAGCGCGTACGCCGCCAGGGAGGCGAAGGCGAGCGGGAAGAGCACCGACGGGATGGTGATCGCCAGGGAGTTGATGAAGTAGCTGGCCAGCTGCCCGGACGACGATGACCGGCCGAACAGGACCTGCTGGTAGTTCTCCAGGGTGAACTGCGGGTTGGTGAAGGCGGTCCACCAGCCGGTGGTCTTGATCTCGTCCTCGGGCCGGAGCGAGGAGATGAAGAGGCCGAAGGTCGGGATGGTCCAGACCACCGCGATGACGATCGAGATGAGGGTCGCGGTGCGGCTGTTCAGCCGCTTGCGGACCCGCCCGGCGGTGGTCTTCGGTCCGTCGGTCTGCTGGGTGCCGACGGCGATCGTGGGCGTGGCAGTGGTCATCTCAGCCCTCCCGCTGCTGACGGAGGTTGCGGATCTGGTAGATCACGATCGGGATGACCAGGATGAAGAGGAAGACCGCGAGCGCGGAGCCCTGCCCGTTCTCGCCGTACCGGAACGCCTGGTTGTACATCTCGTTGGCGATCACGCTGGTGTCGTAGTTGCCGTTGGTAGCGGTCCGGACGATGTCGAAGACCTTGAGCGTGGCGATCGAGAGGGTCACCACCACCACGATCAGCGCCGGTCGGATGGTCGGCATGGTGATCTGCCAGAACATCTGCCACGGGCTGACTCCGTCGAGCCGGGCGGCCTCCACGATGTCGCCGGGGATGGCCTTGATCGCGGCGGAGAGCACCACCATGGCGAAGCCGGCCTGGATCCAGACCATGATGACGATCAGGAGCAGCGTGTTCAGCGGTGATTCCAGCAGCCACTGCTTGGGCTCGCCGCCGAGGCTGACCACGATGTGGTTGAGCAGGCCGATCTGGTCGCCGTCGCCGCGGTAGGCGTAGACGAACTTCCAGATGATGCTCGCGCCGACGAACGAGATCGCCATCGGCAGGAAGATCAGCGACTTGGCGACGGCCTCGAACCGGGCCTTGTCCACAAGCACGGCGTAGATCAGGCCGAAGCCGGTCGCCACCAGCGGGACCAGGATCACCCAGATCAGGCTGTTGGTCAGCACCCGGATGATCGAGCTGTCGGAGAACATCCAGCTGTAGTTGGCCAGGCCCACCCACTCGTTGCTGTCCTTGTCCATCAGGGAGAGCAACGTGGTGCGGATGGCCGGCACGACCAGCCCGATGGTGAGCAGCAGCACCGTCGGCAGCATGAAGAAGAGCGCGAAGAGCCCTTCCCGTTGCTTCGGGCGCCGGGGGAGCGGGGCGCCGCTGGCGGACGCGGCGACGAGCTGCGCCTCCCGACGGCGGGCGAACCAGGCCGGCACCACGTCGAGGAGCAGGAGCAGACCGCCCACCACCGCGACGAAAGCGATCAGCCCGTACATCAGCATGAGGAACTTCGGCTGTTCCTCCGCGAAGTCGAACTCCATCGACCCTCCCAGGTCCAGATCCGCCGGTGGGCCGGTCCGCGGGTGCGGACCGGCCCACCGTTCAGATCACTTCCAGCTGCTCTCGATGCCCTGGAGCACCGACGCGGTGTCCTTGCCGTTGATCCACTCGACCATGCCCTTCCAGAACGTCCCCGCGCCGACGGCGGCCGGCATCAGGTCGGATCCGTCGAAGCGGAACGTGCCGGTCTTGTCCTGCAGGATCTGGACGGACAGCTTGTCGATCGGGCTGGCGACGTTGGCGATGTCCAGCTTGTTGTTCGCCGTGACCCAGTTGCCGAGCTTCGCGCGGCTGTTGACGTACTCGCTGGAGGCGAGGTAGGTCTGCACCGCCTGGACCTCGGGACGGTCGGCGTACGCGACGACGAACTCGCCCGCGCCCAGCACCGGCTTGCCCTTGGCCGGGTCGATGGCCGGGAAGTAGAAGGCGAAGGCGTCGCCGTCCTCGGCCACCTTGGTGCCCTCAGGGAACTGGTTGGCGTAGAACGACGCCTGCCGGTGCATCGCGCACTTGCCGGTGGTGACGGGCAGGCCGGCCTCACCGAAGGCGGTGGTGCCGATGCTCTTCACACCGCCGAAGCCGCCGTTCATGTACTTCTCGTTCTTCAGGATGGCGCCGGCGCGGTTGACCGCGTCGACGATCCTCGGGTCGTTGAACGGGATGGCGTGGGTGGTCCACTGGTCGTAGACCTCGGGGCCCTGCGTACGCAGGACCACGTCCTCGATCCAGTCGGTGGCCGGCCAGCCGGTGGCGTCACCGGACTCGATGCCGGCGCACCACGGCTTGATGCCGCTCGCCGCGATCGTGTCGCTGAGCTTGATCATGTCGTCCCAGCTGGTCGGGACCGTCCAGCCCTTCTCCTTGAAGAGCTTCGGCGAGTACCAGACGAAGGACTTCACGTTCGCGCCGAGCGGCACGCCGTAGAGGGTGCCGTTGACGGTGCCGTACTTCAGCCAGTCAGCCGGCAGGTTCTGCTCGGCCATGGTCTTGGTGTCGGCCCCGAGGGACTTCAGCTTGCCGGCGTCGGCGAACCGCTTGACCAGACCCGGCTGAGGCACGAACGCCAGGTCGGGCGCGTTGCCGCCGTCGACCCGGACGGGGAGCTGCGCCTCGAACTCGGCGTTGCCCTCGTAGTCGATCTCGATGCCGGTGCAGTCGGTGAACTGCGACCACGACCGCTCCAGCAGGTCGGCCTCGGCGTCACGGATGGACGCGTAGATGGAGACCTTCTTGCCGTCGTGGCCCTCGTACTTGTCGTATGCGGCGCACTCCGCGGAGCTCGCGTTGCTGCTCTTCTTGTCGTCGCCGGTACCGCAAGCGGTGGCGCTGAGCGCCAGCCCCAGTACGCCGGCGATCACGAAGGCCTGGCGTGGTCTGGTAAAGACCGCCATGCCGTCCTCCTTTCTAGCCGGCGCGGTCGTGCTCAGAGGCCCGGCGCCGGTCCCGATGGGCGTGCACACATGTAAGCGCTTGCATCCGGTCCGGTCCAGCCCCTGTCAGACACGAGCGAGTAACAATCCGGAAACCTCCCGGCCGCCCTCCCGGCCGCCCTCCCGGCCGCCCCGTGGGCGCGCTCCCGGGCCAGATCTCCGACTCTTTCGAAGAATGACGATATCTGTCAGGCTGAGCCCACTGCATCGAAGGTTTTCGACATAGGAGGAGCTGTATGCGTAAGCGGTGGATCAGCCTGCTGGTGACGGGCCTGCTCGTCGGGGGAGTCCTGGCTCCGGCCAGCCCGGCGCTGGCCGCGCCGACATTCAAGGTGCCGTTCCCATGCGGCCAGTCCTGGTCCGGGCAGACCCGGTCGGACCACAGCCCGGCGTACGCCGTCGACTTCAACCGCACCGACGACCTCGGCGACCCGGTGGTGGCCAGCGCCCCCGGCACCGTCGACCGGGTGACCGACCTGGGCGGCACCAGCTACGGCAAATACGTCCGAATCAACCACGGTGGCGGTTACAGCACGTACTACGCCCACCTCAACGGTTTCAACGTGTCGGTCGGCCAGACGGTCGGCTACGGCAAGGTGCTCGGCTGGGTCGGCAGCACCGGCGGCTCCACCGGCCCGCACCTGCACTACGAGCAGCGCCTCAACGGCAACGACATCCAGGTGCGGTTCAACGGCACCCTCGGCCTGTACTGGGGCACCAGGAGCTACACCAGCGACAACGGGTGCGGCTCGGGCACCGGCAACGGCACGGTCAACACCAGCGGCACCCCGCTGACCGTCCGCTCCGGCCCGGGCACCGGGTACGCCTCCGTCGGCACCGTCGCCGACGGCACCCGGGTGACCATCGCCTGCCAGACCAGCGGCACCACGGTCACCGGCACCTACGGCACGAGTTCGATCTGGGACCGGATCGGCGCCGGTCGCTTCATCGCTGACGCGTACGTGTACACCGGTCACGACGGCTACATCCCGGGCGTGCCCCGCTGCTGAGCGGTTCGACGACCACGGTTCCCCGGCGGGTGCCGCCCGCCGGGGAACCCGTCGGTCAGGAGTTCAGCCGCCAGATCGACAGGTTCAGTGCGGCGGCGAACGTGACCCAGGCCCAGTAGGGCAGCAGCAGCGCCGCCGCGACCCGGGAGACCCGGGCGAACAACGCCACGGTGAGCCCGATCGCCAGCCACATCGCCACGATCTCGGCGAACGCCAGCCCGTACTGCCCCGCGCCGAAGAACAGCGGGGTCCAGATCGCGTTGAGCACCAGCTGGGCGGTCCACGCCCAGAGCGCGGGCCCGAAGCCGACCCGACGCCAGACCAGCCAGCCGGCCACCGCGATCAGCGCGTACAGCACCGTCCAGACCGGGCCGAACAGCCACGAGGGCGGCGCCCAGCCGGGCTGCCGCAGGCCGGCGTACTCGTCGGTGGTGCCCCGCACCCCCAGCCCGCCGATCGCGGCCGCGACGAAGACCGCCGCCGCGAAGCAGGCGAGCGCCCAGCGGGACCGTCGACCGGAGGTCGGCGGCACGTCCTGCGATGTCTCCACGGTCGAGATATTTCCGCCTGGCCGGCGGTCAAACCGTCGCGCGGACCCCGCTCGGCCCGCAAGGGCATCCCGGGGCCGGCGCCCTTGGACAGCACGGCGCCGGGACCGCCACGTCCGGTGCTCCTGTCGGGAGGACGGAGCTCCGGCCGCGGCGACCCCGGCGGGTCCCGGTATTACGAGGTACGGACGTCAATTGAAGATGCTGACACCACCCGGGCCGACCAACAGCCCGACGACGATGAGGACGATGCCCCACAGGATCTGCCGGCGGAACAGCGCGAGGATGCCGGCGACCACGAGTACGACTGCGAGAATCCAGAGAATCAGCTCCATGACCTCTGACTACCCGAGCGTCCGATCGGAGAAACCTGGTCGCTCTCGTGATGATCGCCGACATGGAAGACGCTGTAGGCCTGCTTGATCACCGGGTGCGCGACGTTACGTACCCGTACCCCACCGGGAGTTGTGCCGCGCTCGGTGCCGGCGTGCGCGTGCCCGTGCAGAGCCAGCGCGGTGGGCGCCGAGTCGATAGCCTGCCCGAGCTGGTACGAGCCGAGGAACGGGTAGATCTCCAGGGGCTCGCCGGCCAGCGTGTCCGGCACCGGTGAGTAGTGGGTGAGCGCCACCAGCAGGTCGCAGTCGAGCGACCGCAGCGCCGTACCGAGGCGGTCCGCGCTGTCATTGGTGGTGTGGACGAACGCCTTCATCTCCGGCTCGCCGAAGTCGCTCGCACACCGCCCGGCGAATCCGCCGCCGAAGCCCTTGACGCCGGCGATGCCGAGTCGGCCGCCCGCGCAGTCCAGCACGACGCCGTTGCCCTCCAGCACGGTGATGCCCGCGTCCTCGAGCACCTTGACCACCTGCGGCACCTGGTCACACTGATGGTCGTGGTTGCCCAGCACGGTCACCACCGGCACGTCCAGCCCGCCGAACTCCTGGGCCACGCAGCGCGCCTCCGACTCGGTGCCGTGCCGGGTCAGGTCCCCGGCCAGCAGGAGCACGTCGGCGCAGTCCGGCAGCTCCTCCAACGCCGGGCGGAACCGGCCGACCACGTCCTCGTCCAGATGCACGTCGCCCACAGCGGCGATCCGGATCACCATGAAGCCTCCCTCAGGGCAGTTGCTCGATCTCCGTGGGCGCCTGGGCGCGGATCACCCCGATGTCGCTGGTGATCGGCACGTCCGGGAAGCGCTCGGCCACTCGGCGCAGGATCTCCTCGCGCCGGTGCGGGCTCTCCACCTCGCCGTAGAGCACGAGGGCGCGTTCCCGACGGACCACTGTGATTCCCTGTTCGGCCACGGCGGGATCCTCGGCGAGCAGCCGGTGGATCTCGGCCTCGACGTACTCGTCGGGTGGTCCGGCGCCGCTGTCGCGATGGTGGGTCACGGTGTCCCCTCTCCTGCCGGGGTGCCGGTTTCCGGCACCACCTCCAGCCGGTCCAGCAGCACCAGGAACGCCTCGGCGTACGGCGAGTGCTGCGTCTCCTTGCGTACCCGTTCCCAGTCGATCTGCTCCCGCAGTGACCGGGCCAGTGGCAGGCCACGGGCGAAGTCGCAGTAGTGCTGGGAGAAGCTGAGGAGCTTGTGCACCATCAGCTGGGTGGCGGACAGGACCGGCATGTGAATCGCGTCCACCGGCCGGACGACCGTGTCGGCGAACGTCTCCTCGGTCACCGGCGTCTCGATCGGCCGGTGGATCAGATCGACCATCCGCCCGTCGTCGAAGACCTTCACCAGCCAGTCCTCCGGCGGACGCTCAGCGACGAAGCCGGCGGCCACCAGGGCCTCCAGGGCTCGCTCGACGTCGGCCTCCCGGATCAGGAAATCGACGTCGTGATCGCTGGAGTGACCACCGTGGGCGTAGACGGCGAAGCTGCCACCCAGCGCGAACGGGATCTCGGACTGCTTGAGCACGGCGGCGACCTTCTTCAGGGTGTGCACCAGACTCTCGTCCCCGCGCTCAGCCATCTGGTTCTCCCGTCGGTCGTGTTGGTGGACAGGCGGTTGGATTCGAACTCCCGTACCCGGCATTCCGGTCGTCCACACCTGGCCCGGTCGCGGGCGGGTGCGAACAGGGATCAAGCACCACAAACTGCGCAGGCTGGAGCGCAGGTCGGATAACCTGTCGAGGGTGGCGAGATCATCGGGGACGCGACGCGGCAGGACCCGGTTGCGCACAGTGGCCCTGATCGGCATCGACGGTTCGGGCAAGACCACACAGGCGCACCGGCTGGCCGCCGCGTTGACCGCCGCGGGCCGCCCGGCCACCTACCGCCGCAACGCCAGCGGGCGCCGCTGGCTCGGACGGCTCGCCCACCGGCTCGGCCGCCCCGACGCCCAGCGACTCGTCGGGCGCGACGGCGTGCTGGCGGTGGAATCCGTGCTGCGCTGGCTCGCCATCGCCGCCGCCCTGCTCAGCTGCCTGCTCACCGGCCGGACGGCGGTGATGGATCGCTACTCGGCCTGCCAGTACGCCAGCATCCGCGCGCACGGGGGGCACCGCTGGGAGCGGCTGGCCCGGGCCGGTTACCGGTTCTTCCCCACACCGCAGGTGACCTTCCTGCTCGCCGTCGACCCGGCTGAGGCGTACCGGCGGATCGAACAGCGGGGCACCGACCACGAGACGATGGGCTGGCTGACCGCCGCCGACACCGCCTACCGCGCCCTACCCGAATATCCGACCTTCGTCCTGGTGGACGCGGGCCGCCCGGCCGAGGAGGTGACCGAGCAGATTCAGGCGCACCTGGCGACCTGGCTGCCGCCGTCCGCCCGCCCCGGCCCGAGCCGTCCGCCCGCCGAACCGCCGCCGTCCGACGTGCCGGCGGCGGGGGAGCGGACCAGCCGCACGGCTGCCGGGCCGCTGGTGGGTCAGGCCCGTCCGTAGACCGGGACGGTGGCGCCGCTGGTCGGCGCGGACTCCCCGGACGCCAGGAAGCGGATCACCGGGGCGATCTCGGCCGGGGCCACCCAGCGGGAGTGGTCGGCGTCGGGCTGAGCGGCACGGTTCGCCGGTGTGTCGATGATGCTGGGCAGCACGGTGTTGCAGCGCACGTTGCGGGACCGGTACTCGACCGCGACCGCGTTGGCGAAGGCGAGCACCGCGGCCTTGGCCGTGACGTAGCCGGCCGCGCCGGGGAACGGGGCGACCGCCGCGCGGGCCGAGACGCAGACCACGGCCCCGCCACCGGCCGCCACCAGGTGGGGCAGCGCGGCCTGGGTCACCAGGTAGGTGGGCCGCAGATTGGCGGTGAGCATCCGCTCGAACTCCTCGACCGGCGTCTCATGCACCAGCCCGCCGCTGGCGTAACCGCCGACCAGGTTGACCACCGCCCGCAGCGGCGCCGCCGGTTCGCCGGCGGCGGCCTCGACGGCCCGCGCCGCGCCGGCCGGGTCGGTCAGGTCCGCGACGAGCCGGACCAGCCCGTCGGCCGCCGGCTCCGACCGGGGCCGGGCTCCCCGCTCCGGTACGACCACCCGCCAGCCGGCCGTCAGGAAGGCGGTGGTGACCGCCCCGCCCAGCCCGCCCGTGCCCCCGGTGACCAGCACACTGCGCTCCGCCATGCGGCACACGCTAGCGCCGCCCCGGTCCGTTGACCGCCCCGACCCGCTCCGCCGCGTCCACGCCGTCCGGTCGGCTCGGGTCGACGCGTCGGCGGGGGAGCCCTGCCCGGTGTGGCTGGTCGGGGACGCCGTACGGTCTGGCCAGGCCCGGTTTTCGGTGCGCCCCGAGCCGTCCGGCAGGTTGACCGGGCCCGGCGGGGGAGGTGGCACGGTCCCGGCGGTGGCACGCTTGGCCTGACGGGCTCGCCCGATCGGCGGTACTTTCCCCAACACGTGGAGTCATGGTTGACGCTCACGCCTCGTGAAAGTAAGTTTCATCCGTGGCGAAGAGTCCGAAGATTTCTGCGAGTCACGAGCCCGGTGGGCTGATCGTCCACATCAGCGGGCTGCTGCCGTCGCTGTCGCCTGCTGAGCAGCGGGTCGCCCGGTTGGTCGTCGCCGACCCGGCTGCCGCCGCCCGCCGGACGATCACCGATCTCGCCACCGCAGCCGAGACGTCCGAGGCGACGGTCATCCGGTTCTGCCGTTCGGTGGGCATGGACGGTTACCCGCAGCTGCGCATCCGGCTCGCCGCCGAGGCCGCCCGCCGGGTCGAACCACCGGACGCCCGGGTCGTCGGCGGTGACATCCCGCCCGGCGCCGACCTCGCCCAGATCATCGCCACCATCGCGTTCAACGACGCCCGCGCGGTCGAGGAGACTGCCGAGCAGCTCGACCCGGCCATCTGTGAGCAGGTGGTCGAGGCGATCGCCGGCGCCGGCCGGATCGACATCTACGGTGCCGGCGCCAGCGGCTTCGTCGCCTCCGATTTCCAGCAGAAGCTGCACCGCATCGGCCGGATCGCCTTCTACTTCCCGGACGTGCACACCGCGCTGACCTCGGCCGCGCTGCTCGGCCGGGGCGACGTGGCGGTCGGCATCTCGCACACCGGCACCACCTCTGACGTGATCGAGGTGCTGGAGCAGGCCCGGACGCGGGGCGCCGTGACCGTCGCGCTGACCAACTTCCCGCGCTCGCCGATCACCGACGTGGCCGACTTCGTGCTGACCACCGCCGCCCGGGAGACCACCTACCGCTCCGGCGCGACGGCCAGCCGATTGGCCCAACTCACCGTGGTCGACTGCCTGTTCGTCGGAGTGGCCGCGCGCAACCGGTCCCGGGCGCGCAAGGCGCTCGAAGCGACCGCCGAGGCCGTCCTGTCGCACCGGGTGGGTGCGAATCGGAGGCGGGGATGACGGCCGGTGCGGTGGAGCCGGACGAGGACATGCCAGCACCGCCCGCCCGCCCGACTGTCCGGGTGGGCGCCCCCACCGAACGGCGCAACCCGCTCAGCGCCGACCTCGACCTGATGTCGACCCGGGACGTACTCACCGTGATCAACGAGGCCGATCGGCGCGTGCCCACGGCGGTCGCCGCGGTGCTCGACGAGATCGCCGCCGCAGTCGACCTGGCGGTCGCGGCGCTGCGCGACGGCCACCGGGTCCACTACTTCGGTGCCGGCACCTCGGGCCGGCTGGCTGTGCTCGACGCGGCCGAGCTGGCCCCCACCTTCAACTCGCCTCGGCACTGGTTCTGCTCGCACCTCGCCGGCGGGCCGGACGCCATGTGGCAGGCCGTGGAGGATGCCGAGGACGACGACCGGGGCGGCGCGGCCGATGCGGCCGGATGTGTGCGCGCGGGTGACCTCGTGGTCGGTCTCGCCGCCAGCGGACGCACCCCGTACGTCCTCGGGGCGCTCGCCGCGTCCCGCGCCAAGGGCGCCTCGACCGTGCTGCTCTGCGCCAATCCGGAGGCGGAGGCGGCCCGATCGGTCGACGTGTTCATCGGGGTGGACACCGGACCCGAGGTCGTCACGGGGTCGACGCGCATGAAGGCGGGCACAGCGCAGAAGTTGGTGCTCAACGCGTTCTCGACCGCCGTCATGGTGCGCCTGGGTCGCGTCTACTCGAACCTCATGATCGACATGGTGGCGACGAACGCGAAGCTCCGGGGGCGGATGATCTCGATCCTGGTCGAGGCCACCGGCTGCTCGGAGGAGGTCTCCCGGCGGGCCCTCAACGAGGCCGACGGCGATCTGAAGACCGCCCTGGTCTCACTGGTCTCCGGCGCCGAGGTCGCTGCCGCGCGGGCCGCGCTGGCCCGCTCCGCCGACCAGGTTCGCGGCGCCCTCGCCCTGCTCGCCACCTGACCCCAACCGCCCGAGTCGACGGCGGGAAGCGAACCGGGCTTCGGATTGTTCATCTTGCCGAGGGGTAATAACACCCTCGTGGATGAACCGACCGGTCCACCGGTGCGTATCTGGCAGTGACCAGGATCGCACCGCGGTGGTGACCCGGGTCGCTGTGCCCCCGCGGCGGGCGGTGTTGCCATGGTGCGGGCGTTCGGCGATTCGTCGACCCGCCAACCCGTACGTGGTGCCCAGCGGCGAGCCACCCGACGGGTGCTGACAGCAAACATGGACCGTGCTCTCAGCTACTACTCAGGCATTCGTGACACTTTCGACTCACGACATGGAATCCCCGACACGTCTCATCTGTTGTGTAGGTGTCAGCGCCGGTGGGCACAGCGGAAGTTACCGGGGGGCTGACGGACGTGGGGATGGCAAGGAACCGGGCAACCGGCGCGAGCGAGGGGACCGTGGGCAACGTGGACAAGAACATCGGCATGCGCACCGATCAGGTGGCCGAGGAGCGCGACCTGGTCGGCGTCTACCTGCACGAGATCTCCCGGACGCCACTGCTGGACGCCGCCCGGGAGGTCGATCTCTCCAAGGCGATCGAGGCCGGCCTCTACGCCGAGCACCTGCTCGCTGAGGATCGCGTCCCGGCCGGTGTCGACCGGGACGACCTGGAGCGGCTGGTCGTCGAGGGTGACCGGGCGAAGGATCTCTTCATCCGCGCCAACCTGCGGCTGGTCGTGTCGATCGCCCGCCGCTACGTGCGCTCGGGCATGCCCATGCTGGACCTGATCCAGGAGGGCAACACCGGCCTGGTCCGGGCGGTCGAGAAGTTCGACTACGAGCGTGGCTACAAGTTCTCCACCTACGCCACCTGGTGGATCCGCCAGGCGATCAGCCGGGCGATCGCCCAGCAGGAGCGCACCGTCCGACTGCCGGTGCACCTGGTGGAGGACGTCAACCGGATGCGCAACGTGGCCCGCCAGCTCACCCGTGAGCTGGGCAGCGACCCGGAGCCGGAGCAGATCGCGGCATCGCTCGGCGTCACCGTCGAGCGGGTCAACGAGCTGCGCCGCTGGTCGCAGGACACCGTGTCGCTGGACACGCCGGTCGGCGACGACGGCGACACCAAGCTCGGCGACCTGGTCGCCGACACGGACGCCCCGTCGCCGGAGGACATCGTCCTCTCCGGGCTGGAGCGGCAGCGCATCGAGGGGCTGCTCAACCACCTCGACGACCGGTCGGCCGGCATCATGCGGGCCCGCTACGGGCTGGAGGACGGCCGCGAGCACTCGCTCACCGAGGTCGCGTCCCGGTTCTCGCTGTCCCGCGAGCGGATCCGGCAGCTGGAGATCCAGGCCCTCGGCCGGCTCCGTGAGCTGGCCCGCGCGGAGGGCCTGCAGGCAGCCTGACCCGGTAGTAATGAACGGCGAACGGCCGGCGTCCGATAGGGGGACGCCGGCCGTTCGCCGTATCCGCTCGCGGCTACCGGACCCGGCCGTAGCCCTGGATGGGCATCATGTTCATGCCCCGCTTGAGCACGTTGCGGCCGGCACTCGGTGCGTCGATAACCTGGTTGCCGCCCACGTAGAGGGCGACGTGCCCGAGCCCGCTGTAGAAGACCAGGTCTCCCGGGCGCAGGTCACTCCGGCCGATGTGGGCGACCGCCCCCCACTGCATCCGGGTGTTGTGCGGCAGCGACTTCCCGGCCGCCCGCCAGGCGGCGGAGGTCAGCCCGGAGCAGTCGTAGCCGTTCGGCCCGTCGGCCGCCCAGACGTACGGCTTGCCCAGCGCGCCGTAGGCGTAGCGCACCGCGGTGCCGGCCGCGCCGGCGATGGCGGGAACGTCTCCGGCCTCGGCCGCCGGCTTGGGCGAGGGGCGCTCGGTGGGCGCCCCGTACGCCTGCCGGCGCAGCTCGTACAGCCTGGTCAGGTCCCTCTCGATCTGCTTCTTGGCCGTCCCGAGCTGACGGGCCTGCGCGGCCTGCCGGGTCAGCGTGGCGTCCAGGCGGTGCTTCTCGTCGAGCAGCCGCTTCTGGCTGGCGGTGAAGCCGGAGATGCGTTCCTGCCGCTGACGGGTGAGCTGGTCGAGCGCTCCGAGCCGATCCAGCAGCGCGGCCGAGCCGCCGGGACGCAGCAGCGCGTCCGCGGTACGCAGCTCGCCGCTCTTGTAAGCGGTGTTGGCCAACTCGGCGACGTCGGCCCGGCTCTGCTCGGCCTGCTGTTCCAGCGGGCCGATGCGGGCCTGTAATCGGGCTGCCGAGGTCTTGTTGGACTTGATCTCCTCGGCGAGCTTGTTGTACGACTCGACGACCCGCTCCAACTCGGCCGAGGACGTCTCGATCCGGCGGGTCAGGTCGGCGGGGGACGGCTCCGCGTGGGCCGCCGCCGACGGGGCGATCAACGCGGCCGACATGCCGGCGAGCGCCATGGTGCGCAGCAGGGTTCTCAGGGATGACAAGAGCGAAAGGCCCCTCTCCCACGGCCGCCGACGGGGCTGCTGACGCCCTCGGCGACACCGGCCGGGGCCATCCGGGCGGACGGCACTGGGCCGGACCGGCTCGCCCAACCTAACCCGGGACGGCTGTCGCCCGCAGTTGAAGTAGTGGCGAATGTTGGCGTTGTGGCCGGTAGTGCCGCTGCGCTCGATGAAATCCAGCGAGGCTGCTGGCGCTGCACGGACCGATCGATATGCCGCTCTCGTCGCCAAATGGCAGGTTTGTGACCTTCGTCGTTCTCGGCGTATGCCGCCGGATACCTGCGCTCCATAACCGATAAAACCTGAAATGGATGCTGTTTCTCGACGATGTCCGCCGGACGAGCGAGCTGTCGGAAGCCGGTAAATGGCCCGGCGGGCTGGCGGCGCCCGAACACAATGAACACCGGAGCCGGGAATCCCGTCGACAGGCAGCGATGCCTGCGACCTGCGGGCCAGCCCGGCGAACCGCCCCACGGGAGGAACCGTGAATCGTGAAGGCGCAGCCACGCGACCGCAGCGAACGGTGCCCGGTGCCAGGTCCACCCTGCTGTACGCGCGGCCCGGCATCATCGTGACCGTCGACCGGTTCACCGTCGGCCGGACCAGTTACCGGATCGCCGACCTGACCCACCTACGCACCACCCGGGGTCCACACGACCGGATCGCCGTCCGGGCGGTCGCGATCACCGCCGCCATGCTCGGCGGCGTCGGGCTGCTGCTCGGCTTCACCGGCGGCCTGCAACGGCTGACCGCCGGGGCGTACCTCATCCTCGGGGCGGTGTTCCTGCTGCCCGCGGTGCTGGCCCTGGTCGGCGATCGCTGGCGCCCGCCCCCGCACGAGCTGTGGGGATGGCACCGGGGCGCGGAGGTGCTTCTGTTCAGCGCCGACGACGAGCGCCAGTTCGGCCAGGTCACCCGGGCGCTGCTGCGAGCCCGGGAAGTGAACCGGTACGGCGGCTGGGCGGATCCGCTCGCCTCGGCGGACCCGTGGCGACCCAGCCGCTGACCCGCCTGCCCCGACACGGGCCCGTGCCGGGGTGCCGACGATCGGCCGCTCAGCTGGCGACCGGCTCCGGCGTACGCTCCGTCGGGCGGGCCAGCCACCCGGTGACCCGGCGCTCGGCGTAGAACGAGACGAACGGCACAGTGCCGGCCAGCATCACCAGGAGCATCCGCTTCAGCGGCCAGTCGGCCCGGCGGCTCAGGTCGAACGCGGCCACCAGGTAGATCATGTAGAGGAAGCCGTGTGCCGGCCCCACCGTCTCCACCACGACCGGGTTGTCGAACGCGTACTTCAGCGGCATGCCGATCACGACAAGCAGGATCAGCACCACGCCCACGATCCAGGCGATCACGCGGTACCGGGTAAGGGCTGCGCCCACCTTCGTCCGTCCTTCCGAGCCCCGGCTCAGCCGGGATAGTCACCGGGCCGGGCGCCCGGATTGGCGTTCAACCATGACAGGTAGTCGTTGTAGGCGGCCAGGTCCGTGTCGTCGGCAGCCTCGCCGCCCGCGGCGACCCGGGCGACCCGCACCGGTCGGCGTACCGCCGGACGGGACCCTGCGGTCCCGGCCGGCACCGCCTCGGCGACCGGCGCGTCGGCGGGGTCGGCCGGCGGTTCGGCGGCGACCGCCGCCTTCCGGCGGGCCAGCCGCACCTCGCGCCACCAGACGTAGACCACGAAGCCGGCGAAGATCGGCCACTCGACCGCGTATCCCCAGCTCAGGCTGTTGCCGGCGGTGGCCCGGCTGATCTGCCACCAGCCCAACCCGAGGAAGCCCACGACCAGCACGACCATGGCCACGTGACGCGCGATCCACGCCGGGGTCCAGAGCCACCTCATGGCGTCGAGGGTACCGGGGAGCGGGCGCGTCTCCGACACCGTGTCGTAGTTGTCGCGCGTCCGGGATGGTTTGGCGACACCCGGTGTGGGCATCCGTCTAGACGCCAGCCCAAACGAGACCAGGGGGGCGATGATGACCGGATCGGTACGCGAGGACGGCTTTCCGTCCAGTGGCGGCAGGGACATGAGCCCCGAGCAGCGGGTGCCGGAGTGGGGCGGCGACCAACTCGCCGACCCGGCGGACGTCGGCGGGGAGCTCGACGGTGACGCGCTCGGCGTCGACCCGACGGAGCTGAGCGACGAGGATCTGACCCGCGAGATGCACAGCCTGCACCGCACCCGGCTGGACACCCTCCGGCACGCGGCGGACTCCGCGCTCGCCAACCACCTGCGACGCACGGCTGAACTCGAGACCGAGTACCTGGCCCGCCACCCGGGCCGGGAGGTGGACCCGAGCCGCCTGCGGGACGCCTGATGGCGGCGCGTGCCGTGCGTGGCATGTCCGCCCCGCCCGAGGTGGTCTTCAATACGGCCACCGACCCGGCCCGGGCCTCGGCGTGGCTGCCCGAGCCGTTGCGCGGCGATGGCAGCCCCGCCACGGAGATCAGCAATGAGGAGCTGCGGGCCCGCTGGGGCGGCGACGACGCTGACTGGTCCGCGGAGATCCGGGTGGAGCCGGCGGACTCCGGCGGGGCCCGGATCCAGCTCGACCTGGCCGACGCCTCGGGCGGCGCTGCACTGGACGAGCTGGCCGACGAGGCGCTGAGCAACCTGCTGCGCGAGGTCGCCGACAACCTCCAGGCCGGCTGAGATCGCGGCCACGCGGGAGGGCTGCTCCCGCACCACAACGACACGTGAGGAGACCGGGTGACCGGCATTGGCCTGCGACAGAAGGCGGCCCGGCTGCGCCGGGCGTACGCGCCGCACGAGCACCGCCCACTCGGCGGCTACCTGGCGGCGATGGGCACCTACGCCGGGGTGACCGGTGCCATCGCCGGCCTGGTCAAGGTGACCGGGCGGCCGGTGCCCGAGCGGCCCGCCCCGGCCGACGTGGTGCTGCTCTCCATCGCCACGCACAAGCTGAGCCGGCTGCTGTCCAAGGACGCGGTGACCAGCCCCTTGCGGGCGCCTTTCACCCGGTACGACCACCCGATCGGCAGCGGGGAGGTGATGGAGCAGGTCCGTGACTCGGGCAGCTCCACCCGGCACGCCATCGGCGAGTTGCTGAGCTGCCCGTTCTGTCTGGCGGTCTGGGTGGCCACCGGGCTGACCGGTGGCCTGGTCCTCGCGCCCCGGCTGACCCGGCTGGTCGCCACCGCGCTCACCGCGGTCGCCGCGTCCGACTTCCTGCAGATGGCGTACGCGACCGCGCAGCAGGCCGCCGAGGGCGGCCACGACGACGACTGATCCGCGGACGAACGAAGAGGGGGCCGGCGGATGCCGGCCCCCTCTTCCGTAAGCGTCAGCGCTGCATGCCGGACCAGCCGTGCGGCGACTCCGGCTCCCGTTCGTCCTCGTCCGCCCCGGTGATGATGTCCCGGTCCACCGCCGTGCGGTCGTGTTCGTTGGCGAAGTCCGGCTCGGGCGTGGTGTCCCTGCCCTTCGGCGGTTGACCCAGCGCCGGCACCTTCCCGTCGTGGTCCTCGTGATGCGTCATGTCGGTGTCCCTTCTGCGGTCGCTCACGCGACGGAACCGCCCAGCAGGTCACTGGCCTCGTCCACCGCATACTCGCCCTCGGGCAGCGAGTCGATCCGGGCGAGCAGGTCCGCGGGGAGGTCGGCGGCCACCGCCCGGCGGTAGATGTCCGCCTGGGTGACCCGCTCCTGACCCCGGTAGATGTCGTCGAGCAGGTCGTCGAGAGCCCGGGTGTCCGGCTCGCCGGCCACGGATGCGTCGTCGGTCACGCTGATCAGCTACCCGGGCCGGATTCGGTCAAACGTCACGCCAGTGACCCGTCCGCGGCCTCCCGGCCGTCGCGATTCTGGCCGGCCAGGTCCGGGTGTGGAGACAGCGCCGCCCCCGGCCGGTGGCCGGGGGCGGCGCTGGTGTCGGTGTGCAGGTCGCCTCTCGGCGAGTGGCACTACGCGGCTCCAGCCGGACGGTATTCCGCGAAGGCTATTTGGGTGAGGCCCGGGGACACTGGACACACCGACACCTCAGTCAACGGGCCGACCCCCGAAGCTGTTCCGTCCACCGCCGTGTCCGCCGTCACAACAC